>CANQRK010000037.1 GCA_947626245.1 uncultured Paenalcaligenes sp.
TCGGTATCCCAATCACTATAAATAAGACCGTCCACTGGTTTAGCTAATAAAAGCTCTACATTAATAATTGGCGCTTTGGGACTAGAGCGAGCTAACCAGTTTTGAGCGCCACAGGTTTGTAGTACATCGTTAATAATGGGGTCATTTAAGCTATATAACGGTTTGCTGTGCAAGGCAATAAATAGACTCAGCGGCGGGTCAGCGGCATGCTGGCTACGTAACTGCTGTAGCTGTTGCTGCCATTGCTGCTGAAAGGCCGTCGCATCGTGGTTTAGCCAGTCGCCTAGCTGCGCTGCCAAATGACCTATTTCTTCTAACGATTGAGGATTGACGTAATGGACGGGAATGGCATAGTGCGCTAATTGATCTTTAAGCGCATACAGCGCTGGGCTAGGTTGCCAGGCCAACACCACATCGGGCTGCATGGCTAAAATCTGCTCGGCAGAAAAATGAATGCCGTCACCTACACGGGGTAAGTCTAAAGCAGCCGTTGGGTAGTCGCTGCGATCGACGGTAGCAATCAATTTCTCTTCAGCACCAATCGCATATACCAATTCTGTGATGTGCGGAGCTAGGCTAATAGCACGTTCATAAGCCGCACTGCTGTGGCTTATGAACAGTGCGGCGCAAGCTAGACTGTATGTAATCCAAAATGGCATTACAGGCGCCAAGCCAAATTCACAAAGACATTCGAGCCTGGCATGCTGTAACCGTAGTTGTTGGCATAGTTACGGTTAAAGACGTTATTCCAACGCACTTGGGCTTTTAGGTTTTTGTTTAGACGGTATTCCGATGTCAGGTTGGTCAGGCTATAGCCGCCTAAACGGGTGTCTGCGCTGTTTTCTGCATCGTTAAAGCGAGGTCCTACGTATTGGAATTCCGCTCCCACCGTAAAGACATTCCAGTCGTATTGCGCACCCGCTTTGTATTGGCGCTTTGCGCGGCGGATTAATTGCTTGCCGGTTGCATCGTCTTTGGGGTTAGCGATATCGATCGAGGCCCACAGATTGAGCGCACCAATGTCATGAGCCCCATACATTGTCATACCACGAATGGTGGCGCGATCAATGTTGTCAGGCAAATAGTTAGTCATAGGGCTGCTGTTAATCAGATCACGAATTTTATTCTGATATAGCGTTAGTTTCAGTTCACTGTGTGTATCAGCGTAACCAATAAAGGCTTCGGCATTGTGTGATTTTTCTGGTTTTAGGTTGGGGTTGTTAAAACCTGGGTAATACAGCTGAGAAAAGGTGGGAGCTTTAAAGCCTGTATTCAAGGCTGCGCCGGCAGTCCAGTTTGCATTGATGGCGTAGTCGTAGCCTAGAGCACCCGTCGTGCGATTACCGTACTCGCTAAGACGATCATTGCGTAAACTCGCTTGTAGACTGTGGGATCCTAGTTGTAGACGGTAAATAGCAGCAAAGGAATTCGTATTTCGGTCATTCCCTTCATAATTTGCGTTATGAGTGATCCGTTCTTCTAAACGCTCTACAATAAGAGACAGTTGTTGGTTCTGGGTTAAGTCCAAATCGTTTTGCCAACGGTATTGGCGCTGCAGTCCTTTAAACTCGTTGTCAAAGGCAGGTGTGGCCAAGGTTTCCTTGCTGAGTCCAAACTCAAGGGTGCTATGCCAGTTTTGGCTGAGACGGTTACGACTATAAACGGTATAGCTCTGTTGACGGGTTTGGGTAAAGGCCTCACTGGCATCATTGCCTTCCCAGTCCACTAGCCCATTATCAAAGTCACCATGGTTATAGCTATTAAAAGCGCTGAAACCTACGCTGTGATTGGGGTGAAAATCATAGGCGACCGAGCCACTAAAGCTGTGGTCATGATAGCCATCTTTATCGGGATGAAAACTACCAAAGGGGTGGTTTTCTGTCGTGCTATTAAAGCCTTTGCTACGTGCGTAGCTGGCATTAAAACCGTAATGAAGGCCTTTGTGGCTGCCTTGTACGCCTACATCTGATTTAACGGTTTTATAGGTTCCATAACCTATCGATCCATAAAACTCAGGGTGTTGGTTGGCACTGCCTTGTTTGGTGATGATATTAATCACACCGCCGATGGCATCTGAACCATACAAGCTGCTGGCAGCGCCACGTATAATTTCAATACGTTCAATGCTGGTGGGGTTGATGGCGTTCCAGTTGGCATTACCATTAATGCTGCTGTTCACGCGCATACCGTTGATTAGTACTAGCGTGTGGTTAAAGCCTGCGCCACGAATGGACACTCCCGAGGCAGTTTGTGGGCCGCCACTGCTATAAAACTCGAGTCCGGGTTGGCGTGACAAAATTTCTGCTACGCTGCTTTGGCCGGCTCGGCTGATTTCGGCTTGGTCAATCACCGTGAAGTCGCCCACCACGTCTTGTTCTAGTTGGGGCAGGCGCGATGGGGTAACGATGACTTGATCTAAATGGTGTAGGGGTGTTTGGGCAAAAGCAGCAAAAGACAGTGCACTAGCCACAGCAACGACGCTAGGGCGTAAAAAGAGTGGTTTCATTTTTGATGTACCTGTAGGGCGCGCGTCCCCGCACGCCAAAAAATAAACCGTGCAAGACGCACGGACCAACCAGGTAGAAATAAAGAGCAGTATCGGGCTTAGGGGGTACCTATTACCGTTGCGGGGGCAGCACGCTTTGGTCCGTGGACTAGCGTTTCCTGTGCTTTATTTCTGTGTAATGGGTTCGCACTTTGGTGTGCGACGGCTACAATTAGAACGAAAATTACGCCTTTGTGCGCGTTTGTTCTGAGCTAATTTGAATTTAGTTGTTTTTTTAATACATAAACTGGGAAGTTAACGTGTCATATCCTGCCGCTCCATATCCAATCGAATCGTATACTCGTGCAGCTGACTTTGTGCGCTTATTAGGTGAACGCATCGTTATTTTAGACGGGGCGATGGGAACCATGATTCAGCAGCACAAGCTAGGCGAAGCTGATTTTCGTGGTGAACGTTTTAAAGACCACAGCAAAGACGTTAAGGGCAACAACGAATTGCTGTCCATAGTGCGTCCAGACATTATCGAGGGCATTCATCACCAATACCTCGAGGCCGGTTCAGATGTGATTTGTACCAATACCTTTGGGGCAACGGCTGTGGCGCAGGGCGATTACGAACTCTATGATATTGGTTATGAACTTAACCTAGAGTCTGCACGCTTAGCACGTCGAGTCTGTGATGCGTTTAACGCCAAGCACGATGCTCAGCGCTTTGTAGCGGGGGTATTGGGGCCGCAACCTAAAACCGCGTCTATTTCCCCTGATGTCAATGACCCTGCTGCACGTAATGTTACCTTTGCTCAGTTGCGTGATGCGTACACTGAGCAGCTCAACGGTTTAATTGATGGTGGGGCAGACATCATCTTAATTGAAACCATCTTTGACACCTTAAATGCCAAAGCCGCTATTTTTGCTGTAGAAGCGGTATTTGAAGAGCGTGAAATTCGCTTGCCCGTTATGGTGTCGGGTACGGTTACCGATGCCTCCGGCCGTATTTTGTCGGGTCAAACCGTCGAGGCTTTCTGGAATTCAGTGCGTCATGCGCGTCCAGTCACCATTGGTTTGAACTGTGCTTTGGGGGCGGCCTTAATGCGTCCCTATATTGCCGAACTATCCAAAATTTGTGATAGCTATATTTGTGTGTACCCCAATGCGGGCTTGCCGAATCCTATGGCAGAAACCGGCTTCGACGAAACGCCCAAAGACACGTCCTCGTTGTTACACGAGTTTGCTCAGTCTGGTTTAGTGAATATGGTGGGTGGTTGTTGTGGTACGACCCCCCAGCACATTGCTGCTATTGTGGATCAGGTCAAAGCGCTGCCGCATCGTGAGGTTCCTCAGGTTCCTATTAAAACGCGTCTGTCTGGCCTAGAGGCGCTAAATATTGACGATGACACTCTGTTTATCAACGTCGGTGAGCGTACCAACGTGACAGGTAGCAAGGCCTTTTTACGTCTGATTCGCGAGGAAAAATTCGAGGAAGCGCTCGAAGTCGCGCGTCAGCAAGTAGAAAACGGGGCGCAGATTATCGATATTAATATGGACGAGGGGATGCTCGATTCCGAGGCTGCCATGAAGCGCTTCTTGAATCTGATCGCCTCCGAGCCCGATATTTCCCGTGTACCTATCATGATTGATAGCTCCAAGTGGACAGTTATTGAAACCGGTTTGCAGTGTATCCAAGGCAAACCTGTGGTGAACTCCATTTCTATGAAAGAAGGCGTGGATGAGTTCATTGCACACGCCAAATTGTGTCGTAAATACGGCGCAGCGGTCGTGGTCATGGCTTTTGATGAGGTAGGCCAAGCCGATAGTTACGAGCGTCGTGTTGAGATCTGTGGTCGTGCCTACGATATTTTAGTGAATCAGGTGGGATTCCCCCCCGAGGACATCATTTTTGACCCCAACGTGTTTGCGATTGCCACGGGCATGGATGAACACAATAATTACGCCTTAGATTTTATTAATGCCATTACGTGGATTAGTAAAAATCTGCCTTATGCGCGGACTTCGGGCGGTATTTCCAACGTTAGCTTCTCTTTCCGTGGTAACGAAGCCATGCGTGAGGCCATTCATACGGTGTTCTTGTATTACGCCATCCGTGAAGGCTTAACCATGGGGATTGTGAATGCGGGGCAATTGGGCGTGTATGCCGATATTGACCCGGTGGTGCGTGACATGGTCGAGGACGTGATCTTAAACCGTGAGCCTCCTGTAGCCAAAACAGACCCGAGTGATACGCGTACCAATACCGAGCGCTTGGTTGAGTTGGCCGAAAACGTCAAAGGTGATGGTAGAAAACGTGAAGAGGATCTAACGTGGCGCGAGCAAGACGTCGAAGGTCGTCTGACTCATGCGTTGGTGCATGGTATTACGAGTTTTATTGTCGAAGATACCGAAGAGGTCCGTCAGAAAATTGACGATCGAGGGGGGCGTCCTATCGAGGTGATCGAAGGGCCTCTCATGGACGGGATGAATGTGGTCGGAGACCTCTTCGGGGCGGGCAAAATGTTCTTGCCTCAGGTGGTGAAATCCGCCCGAGTCATGAAACAAGCGGTAGCGCATCTGATTCCGTTTATCGAAGAGGAAAAACGTCAAATCGAAGCCGCTGGTGGGGATGTGCGTTCTAAAGGCAAGATCGTCATGGCCACAGTCAAAGGCGATGTGCACGATATTGGTAAAAACATCGTAGACGTGGTGCTGCAGTGTAATAACTTTGATGTGGTGAACATGGGTGTTATGGTGCCATGTGCCGAAATCCTAGCCAAAGCCAAAGAGGTCAATGCGGATATCGTGGGCTTGTCGGGCCTGATTACCCCTAGCCTAGAGGAAATGGCTTATGTGGCCTCCGAAATGCAGCGAGACCCCTATTTCCGCGAGCGCAATATTCCCTTAATGATTGGTGGGGCAACCACTAGCCGAGTTCATACTGCTGTAAAAATTGCACCCAACTACGAAGGGCCAGTTATTTATGTTCCCGATGCCAGCCGTTCCGTAGGGGTAGCCACGCAGCTCATGTCAGATGATGCCCGCGAGCCGTATCTAGAAGCCTTGCGCAAGGAATACGAATTGGTACGCGAACGCCATGCTAATCGCCAACACACACCGCTTATTTCTTTAGAGCAGGCGCGAGCCGATAAGCCAAAAATTGATTGGGCTAACTACGCGCCACCCAAACCCAAATTCATTGGTCGTCGTTTATTTAAAAATTACGACCTCAGTGAAATTGTGAAATACATAGACTGGACACCTTTTTTCCAAACATGGAGTCTATTTGGGCGCTACCCTCGCATTCTCGAAGACGAGGTAGTTGGCGAAGAGGCCAAAAAACTGTTTGCCGAAGCCCAAGTCATGCTCAAAAAAATCATTGATGGTCGCTGGTTACGTGCTAATGGTGTGGTGGCGTTTTATCCTGCTAATACCGTTAATGATGACGATATTGAAATCTACACCGATGAAAGCCGCTCCGAGGTTTTGTTTACGTGGCGAGGCCTGCGTCAGCAGACTGAGAAACGTGAAGGGGTAGATAGCAAGTGTTTGGCTGATTTCATTGCCCCCAAAGACTCCGGTGTGGCTGACTACATTGGTATGTTTGCTGTGACGGGTGGTTTGGATATTGAAAAGCATTCTGAGCGTTTCCAAGCCGAGGGTGACGTGTATTCCGACATTATGCTAAAAGCGTTGGGTGATCGTTTTGCCGAGGGTTTTGCTGAGTGTTTGCATGCCCGCGTACGTCAGGATTTGTGGGGGTATGTGTCCAACGAGGACCTAGACAACGAGGCCTTAATTCGTGAGAAATACCAAGGTATTCGTCCTGCACCGGGGTACCCAGCATGCCCAGAGCACACTGTTAAAGAGGATATGTTCCGTGTCATGAAGTGTGAGGACATCGAGATGCTCTTGACCGAGGGCTCGGCTATGCATCCTGCCTCTAGCGTTTCAGGTTTTTATTTTAGTCACCCTCAGTCTCAGTATTTCAGTGTGGGTGATATTGGTGAAGATCAGCTAGACGATTTCGTGCTACGCAGTGGTCGCGAAGAGCCCGAGGTGCGTCGTGCCTTGGCCTTTGCGTTACGCGATCAAAAGTAGTGACTTGTAGTGGCTGATTCAGACTTATCGGCTCTGAGTGCGGCCGCTTTGCGCAGAAAGACCTTAGGGACTTTTCTGCGCGAGGCGCGTGCTCATGTGCAACCCCAAGACTGGGGCTTGCCCTTGGGAAGCCGACGCCGCACTCCCGGTTTACGCCGTGAGGAAGTCGCTCAACTGTGTGCTATTAGTGTGACCTGGTACACCTGGATAGAGCAGGGGCGAGATGTGTCCATTTCCCCTACGGTATGTGCTCGTTTAGCTAAAACGCTAAAGCTGTCTAGTGCTCAGCGACGCTATTTATTTGAATTAGCTGAGTGTGCTGATCCCGAAGCCGATGCAGCCCAACTTAAACCCTTGCCCCAAGGGCTAAGCGACTGTGTCGATCATATTGCGGCGCCGGCCTATATTTTAGATCGTAGTTGGAATGTCTTGGCCCGTAATGCGGCCTTGCTTGAGCTATTTGCCGGTTGGCCTGATAACAGCAATAAGCCTAATTTATTACGCTATATTTTTTTAGATCCTGCTGCCCGACACTTAGTGGTGGATTGGGAGCGCAGAGCGCAACGCGTGGTGGCTGAGTTCCGGGCTGATGTGGGCGCTCATGTAGACGAACCCGAGGTCCGTGCCGTGGTCGCCGAGCTTCAAGAGCAAAGCGCGGTGTTTGCCCAGTGGTGGGGTAGGCAAATGGTCACTGAGCGCGAAGGCGGCTTACGCGAGTTTCAGCACAGTCATTATGGCGAACGTAGCTATCAGCAGTTCACCTTTAGGTTGGCAGTGCGTAGTGATTGCAAGCTGGTGATGTTGTTGCCAAATAGTTGATGTCCTCTGAACGGAAGGGTTTTCCGCGTAAGCTGATAAAAAAAGAGACTGGATTTCAGTCTCTCTTTTTTGTGGCTATTGCATGCTACTTAATACAGCAGTCGTCATCGCATGAATACCTGTTTTGATGCTTGGCTCGGGTACGGGTGCAAAAAACGGTGAGTGATTAGCAGGTACGGGTTTTCCGTCGGGCTCTTTACTAGCAGCGTAGGCATCCGGATCGGTCACTCCAATCAAGAAGAACATAGAGGGAATGCCTGAGTTCACAAAGACGGAGAAGTCTTCGCTGGCAGGAATAGGTGGAGTTTCTATCACGTTATCTTGGCCCAACTGTGCTTTCATCGACGCGACGGTACGTTGCACAACGTCGTTGCTATTCATAATAGCCGAAAAGGTGCTGTCTAAATTAATTGTAGGTTCAGCAGCCCCAGCCATTTCTGCGGTTGAGAGGGCTGTTTGACGAATTCCTTTAATTAACTGATCTCGTGTTTCAGGGGAGTAGCTACGAACAGTCCCTAGGAGACGTACAGAGTCTGGAATGATATTGCCAGCTGTACCACCTTGGATGGAACCGATGGTGACTACCCCAAACTCTCCAGGATGCCTTTGTCGACTGACCACGTTTTGTACATTGGTGATAAAGTTGGCAGACATAACGATAGGGTCGATCGTCATGTGAGGCATGGCACCGTGGCCGCCTTGACCCAAAAAGGTAATGTCTAGGTTGTTTGCTGCTGCTGACATGGGGCCTGAGCGATAACCGACTAAGCCATGAGGTATAGCTTCTGTATGCAGTGCAAAGGCAAAGTCTGGTTTGGGAAAGCGCGTAAACAAGCCGTCATCAACCATAGCTTGAGCTCCAGTACCTAGCTCTTCAGCGGGTTGGGCAACAAACATAAGAGTTCCTTGCCATTGGTCTTTTAGATTTAGCAGTGTTTTGGCAGTACCTACCCATGTTGCCATGTGTAGGTCGTGGCCGCAGCTGTGTGCTACAAAGGTTTCATTGTCTTTGTAGATGGCTTTGGCTTTACTGGCGTAAGCCAAGCCTGTTTTTTCTTCCATGGGTAACGCATCTAACTCTGTGCGCACCATAATAGTAGGGCCTTCACCATTTTTATAAATAGCGACGACTCCTGTTTTGCCTACCCCTTCGGTAACCTCAAAGCCTAACTCGCGCATTTCTTTAGCGAGTTTTTCTGCCGTTTTAAACTCTTCAAAACCCAACTCTGGATTAGCGTGTAGGTCTTGGTATAAATTTTCAACCTGAGGGTAAATTTGATTAATGTGCTGCTGAATAGATGTAGGTTCTATTTGAAGTGTGGTAGCGGAAATAGCGCTGCTTGTTGCAAATAGAAAAGATAAAGCAAAGTATTTTGCTTTTTTAGTTAATCGCATATTGGTCTCTTCGTTTTATTTAACTAACCCAACTGGTGTGGGCTTAATGTATTAATAGATTTATTATCAAAATTAATAGGCAAGAACAGAGTTGTACCTCTTTTTTGTTAGCTTGTCTAATCGATGGCTTTAAAGACTAAATGGATTGAGTGAATGAGCGCATCGTTATCTATTTTTTTATTAGATAGAATGAGAGCAGTAGGATTAAAAAAAGGGCTGATTAATCAGCCCTTTTTTATTTAGATGGATTCGATTTTGGATAGCGGAATGACTCGCGGTTTGTCTGCGACGGGTTCAGCGCTGTCGGACTCGTCTTCACCAAAACGCACGGCGGCAGGATCAGGGACGAAGTCTTGTGCATCAAAGGCCGTATCTCCTTGAGGATCAGGTGTGCCGGTCGCTTTAAGACTAGCAAAATCAAAGAGGTTGCGGTCCATCAGGTGTGAGGGTACCACTGCATTTAAGGCGCCAAATACGTTCCACGTCCGACCGGGAAATTTCTGGTCCCACTCAGCAATCATACGATTGGCTTCTTGGCGCTTCAGGTTTTCTTGAGAGCCACATAAATTACAGGGAATAATAGGGAATTCGCGCAGCTGGGCATAGGCGATGAGGTCTTTTTCTGCCACATAAGCCAACGGGCGGATCACAATATGTTTGCCGTTGTCAGACTGCAGTTTAGGTGGCATGGCTTTTAGACGGCCACCATAAAATAAGTTTAAGAAAAAGGTAGCTAAGATGTCATCACGGTGATGTCCCAAGGCCACTTTGGTGGCGCCTAGTTCTTCGGCAACACGGTATAAAATACCGCGACGTAACCGTGAACACAACGAGCAATAGGTTTTGCCCTCGGGAATCACTCGCGTCACGATAGAGTAGGTATCTTGGGTTTCAATGTGATAGGGAACACCGATGCTTTCTAAGTACTTAGGCAAGATATCATCGGGGAATCCGGGCTGCTTTTGATCTAGGTTGACGGCCACAATATCAAAATGAATGGGCGCACGAGCCTTGAGCTTGAGCAAAATATCTAATAGCCCATAAGAGTCTTTGCCGCCAGACAAACACACCATGACTTTGTCGCCGTCCTCGATCATATTGAAGTCAGCAATCGCACGTCCGGTTTCGCGCAATAAGCGTTTTTCCAGCTTGTTGTTCTCGTGTTTTTGTTTAAGTTCGGCTTTGGTGGGGAATTCGGTGGTGTTAGCCATAAGAGTTAGCGAGTAAGTTCAAGTTCAATACCGACACCAGCGCAGTCGTTAAAAGCTTGGGGTTTGCTGATACGCAGACTAACCCGTTGAATGCTGGGAAAGCGTTGCATAATGGTTTGAGCAGTATGCTCGATAAGCGTTTCGAGCAAATTGACGTGCTGGCTGGTGCAGCACTCAATAATAGTTTGGCGTAGTTGCCTATAGTCTAAAACGCTATCAATGTCTTTGTCATCTGTGTGCTGGTGTACCAGGGTGTCAAACTCGGCATTCACATAGATAGGCTGAGTGGCGCGTAGCTCGTGCTCCAAGATCCCGATGCGCGCCGCAATCGTTAGCTGATCTATAAAAATGCGACGCTTAAAAGGGGGGCTAATCATAAAAAACCGCACTTCCAAAAATTAAAGTAGGCTGAAGTCTTGTTGTAGACCTAACAGGTGTTGTCCGGCATCAACCACAATGCAGCTGCCCGTTAAACTCGGTGTTTGTAAAATATAGAGCACCGTGTTGCAAATGTCAGCGGCTGTACTGCCGTATCCCAACGGAGAGATTTTGTGGGTGCGCTCAAAGTCTTCAGTACTTTGTAAATGACTAGGCAAGGTTAAACCTGGCGCAATACCTACGACTCGTACATGAGGTGCTAAGGCTTGAGCCATCATTATGGTGGCTGCTTTTAGCGCTGCTTTGCACAAGGTGTACGAGAAAAAATCAGGATTGTAGCCCCAAAGTTTTTGATCTAACAGGTTTATTGCAACCACAGGGTCTTTTTGTGGTTTTTGTGCGCCCAATGCGTGCAGTAGCTCGAGTGGAGCAATGAGATTGGAGCCCACGTGTTGTTGTAAGCATTCGGCAGAAAAGTCGGCAGCATGGTCATACTCAAACTGGGCTGCATTATTAATGAGCGCCTGAATGGGGCCAAAGACCTGCTGCACTTGTTGCATTAGGTCTTTGCCGGCTTGAGCTTGATTTAGATCCACGCAAAATAATTCGCAGCTTACGCCTAAGGCTCGAATTTCTTGGGCCGTTTGCTGCGCGTCATCGTGTGAGGAATGGTAATGCAAGGCGATATTCCAACCGGCTTGTGCCAGATGCAATGCCATGTGTTTACCCAAGCGCTTTGCTGCGCCAGTAATCAGAACCGTATTCGCTGTGCTCATGGTAGGGCGTTGAGTTCAAAGGTATCAGCGCTTGGTGCGGCCAAGCAAACAGGATAATGACGTAGCTCATCGCCACGAAACACACTAATCGTGACGGTGTCGTTGGCTTGATAGCGTTCGAGTAGTTGCTGTAATTGGGCGCTAGAGCGTATGCGTAGATTGTCTACTGCTACTACTATGTCGCCTGCGGATAGTCCAGCTTGGTGGGCGGCACCCAGTTCATAAACTGTGGCAAGTTGGACTTCAGCGACTTGATCTTTAAGGCGTACATTAAGTGTAGGGCAGGGGTCTTTGACCACCGCTTTCAGCTCGATATGATGCAGCGCAAATAGTTCTTGAAGAGGAGGGTCTTCGCGACCTTCGGCGTAACGCATAATGAGATCGCTCACATCCACGCCGGTTGCCTCTAGGATGAGGGCGGGCATGGCGTCTTCTGCTATGCCAATAGGGTGGCCACGATAAAAATCGCGTCCATAGCGTTGCCACAGTAAACGCATCACGTCGTCTAGGCTACGTTGTTTTTGGCTGTGATATTGGATATAGAGGTCTAATGACAACGCCACCAAAGCGCCTTTGCTGTAGTAGCTGACTAAGGCATTCGGAGAGTTTTCGTCTTGTTTATAAAAACGGGTCCACGTATCAAAGGAGCTTTCCGCGGTGGATTGTTTTAATCTGCCTCCTGTGCGGTGTACTAAACCGATCACATGCGCTTGGCGCTCTAAGAACGTTTTTTGATCAATGATGCCCGAGCGCCATAGCATGAGCTCGTCGTAGTACGAGGTAAAGCCTTCGAAGACCCAAAGTAGACGCGTATGGTTTTCTTTTAATAGGTCGTAGGGCGCAAAGGCGGCCGGTTTGATGCGTTTTACATTCCACGTATGAAAATATTCGTGACTGACTAATCCTAAAAAGTCTTGGTAGCCTTTGGTTTTTTTCGTGGGATCACTATGCTCGGTGGGCAGATCATTGCGTGCGGCCATTAGAGCCGTTGAGCTTCGATGTTCTAGTCCTCCATAACCATCGGCGGTAACCAGAGTCATAAACACATAGCGATCTGAGCTGTCGAGCACAGGTACATACTGATTTTCTGGTTCAAATAATGCAATTTGTGCTTCGCATATTTTTTTTACGTCGGCGGCAATGCGCTCTAGGTCAATATGTGGCACCAGGCCTGTAAAAACCAATTCGTGCTGAACGCCGTAGGCTTCAAAAGCAATGTAATAAGGTGTGCCTAGCTCGAAGGGATGGTCAATGAGAGCATCGTAATCGGGGGCTTGATACAAGCCAAAACCATGACGGGAAGCCGCTTCGGGGTACGAAGAGGCCTCGGGAAGGCTGGTGTAGACCTTCCAGTGTTCTTTTTCTGGAGGCGGTGCAAGGTGGACTAAGCAGGGCTGTTGTTCTTGACCGTTGACCCCTAAAAATACGCTGGTGCCGTTAAAAAAGGCATGGCTGTCATCGACATGGGCACTACGTACGGATAGGTCCCAAGCGTAAACCACATAGTCAATGTCTAGGGGGCCGCTGCATGGCTCACAGAGCCATTCATGGTTAGCGACTTTTTGTATGGCCACAGGTTGCTCTGCGCTAAAGGCCTGAATGCTTTCTATTTGCCGACTAAAATCACGCAACAAGTAACTACCGGGGATCCATGCTGGTAAAAATAGCTTTTGGCCATTAGGATCAGGTTGTGGGATACGTAAACGTACATGAATACGGTGACCATTCAGGTCATCAAATCGTAAGCGGTAAAGAATGTGATCGTGTTCCATCATTTCATTTTACGTAAATAATTGGAGGCAATGTGAGCGAAGCATTAGTATTGGTGGAAACCCAAGGACGCGTTGGTGTTTTAACATTAAATCGTCCTAAAGCCTTGAATGCCCTTAATAATGAACTGATTGCCGAGCTGGCTCAAGCAGCACGTCAATTTGATGCAGATCCAGAGATTAGCGTCATCGTCATTACGGGTAATGATAAGGCTTTTGCGGCAGGCGCAGACATTGGTCGTATGGCCGAATGGGGCTTTAGCGATGTTTACAATGATGATTATTTAGGAGGCCCTTGGCAAGAGCTACGTCGCTTACGCAAGCCCGTTATTGCTGCCGTGGCTGGCTATGCGCTAGGAGGAGGCTGCGAATTAGCGATGCAATGTGATTTGATTATTGCGGCGGAAAATGCTCGCTTTGGTCAGCCTGAAATTAAACTGGGTGTCATTCCCGGCTACGGTGGCACGCAGCGATTGACACGTGCCATAGGCAAAGCCAAAGCTATGGATATGGTCCTTACCGCACGTATGATCACCGCGGCAGAGGCTGACAGTATGGGCTTAGTCTCTAGAGTGGTTCCGACTGAATGTTTATTAGACGAGGCGCTTGCTGTGGCCCAGACTATAGCCGCTATGTCTTTGCCTTCTGTCATGATGGCCAAAGAGTGTGTGAACCGAGCGTTCGAGAGCAGTCTCGAAGAAAGTCTGCATTTTGAACGCCGTAATTTTCATGCGTTATTTGCCACCGAGGATCAAAAAGAAGGCATGCGCGCTTTTGTAGAAAAGCGTCAACCAGAGTTTAAAAACAAATAAAAGTTCTATTATGCTCAAACCCTTTATTTATCAGGCTTTCACTAGGGTTTGAGCTTTTTTATGTCAGGTTTTGGCGGCAAAATGGTTGTTTTTTATACCATAAAAATGAAAACAGATTTGCTAGCAACAAAAAAAAGCAGCTATACTTCATGGGCTTGACACCGACGGCCTGTCTCTTCGGACAACCTATTTGGTATAAAAAGGTGTGAAAAATTAGCCTTTTGACCGATTTATTAGGAACCACAAAGATATGCAAGGGGTCAACAAAACGACTCAAACTAGGGCGCAGGCGCCTTCGGTTGAAAATCAAACAGAAACGGAAACCATCGTACTCACACCAGAACAAGCGGCTCGATTAGCAAAGCGTTCTGCTGTTGGCATAGTACAGATATTAACAGCGCAAGCGCTTTTAGCTTTAGTCGTAGTGTTAATATCAGGATGGCTAGGTGGTATAGAAGCTGCGGCATCCGCACTGATTGGTGCTGGGGCTTATTTCTTACCCAACTCCATATTTGCCGTGAGATTACTTATTGGGCTATTTGGTGGATCCAATGCGACGGCCATGTCCTTTTTTTGGGGCGAGGCCTTTAAATTAGGTTCTGCAATAGCACTTTTGGGCCTGGCTGCTTGGCAGTTTAATCAATGGCTCGTATGGCCTGCTTTACTGTTTGGTTTAATAGGGGTCCTGAAAGGATACGTAGTGCTGCTTGCGTTGGGCAAGCTGCCTTAATAGTTTGGCTTTTTTAGGCCTTTAACATAACAGGGTAATAACAGATGGCTGCCGCAAGTACTAATACGCCTCAGTCAGATTACATTCAGCACCACCTTGTGCACTTTAACAGCGTGGGTGCCAAGCAGAATGTAATCGCCGATTTCAGCATTATTAACTACGACTCCGTGTTTTGGTCGCTGCTTACGGGCCTAATCGCTGTATACGTTATGTATCGTGCAGCTCGTACTGCTACGCCTGGTGTGCCTGGTCGTTACCAAACTGCTGTCGAGATGATGGTTGGTTGGGTCGATGACCAAGCCAAATCCATCGTGCTTAATGCTGAGTCACGCAAATTCGTTGCTCCGCTCGCTATCACGATCTTTATTTGGGTCGTTCTCATGAACGTACTCGATTTGTTGCCCGTAGACTTAATGCCTTGGACTCTAGCCGCAACTGGCTTAGGTGCAGAGGCTGGTGATCCTTTGTATTATCACCGTATTTTGCCTACCGCTGACCTGAACGTACCAATGGGTATGTCACTAGGGGTCTTGCTGTTGACTCTGTTTTACGGCATCAAAATCAAGAAACCCAGTGGTTTCGTAAAAGAGCTTTTTACTGCTCCATTCACCTTTGGTGGGATCATGGGGGTAGTATTAGCACCATTCAACGTACTCTTAAACCTAATTGAGTACGGTGCTAAAACCGTATCCCTCGGGATGCGACTATTCGGTAACATGTTTGCCGGTGAATTAGTTTTCATGTTGATTGCCCTATTGGGTGGAGCATGGACAGGGTTTAATGGCGCAAGCATTGGCTTGGGTATCGGTCATGTACTAGCTGGATCGGTGTGGGCTATTTTCCACATTCTGATTGTGCTGCTACAGGCATTTATCTTCATGATGCTGACTCTGGTCTATATCGGTCAAGCTCACGATAGTCATTAATCAATTTCTAGGCCTTGGTCGGTCACCGAGGTCTAGGAGGCAGAATTCTTCTGCTACGCCGTTTTTTTTGTAATTTTGAACTCATAAGCTTTTTTAACCAAGGAGTTGTCATGACCAACGTTGCTTTCGTTGCCCTTGCTTGCGGTATTATCGTCGGTCTGGGTGCGTTTGGTGCCAGTATCGGTATCGCCCTAATGGGTGGTAAGTACCTAGAAGCCTCTGCACGCCAGCCAGAGCTAATGAACGCATTGCAAACCAAAATGTTCCTATTGGCAGGTCTAATTGATGCGGCCTTCCTAATTGGCGTTGGTATTGCTATGTTGTTTGCGTTCGCTAACCCATTTGTTGGTTAATTGCGGCGCGGGTCCGCTGACCCTAAGGCGGACAGGCAGTCGTGAGCGGTGCTCATAAGCGCGCCGCAAACGGCTTGATTAGATGGTGTCAGGTAGCACAATAGTACCGGACACGAGTGGTATATAAGGGAAACGACCGTGAATTTAAACGCGACTCTCTTTTTTCAGATGATCGTGTTTTTCGTCTTAGCTTGGTTTACGATGAAATTCGTATGGCCACCTTTGACAAAAGCAATCGATGATCGTCGCCAGAAAATTGCTGATGGTCTAGCTGCAGCCGAAAAAGGCAAAGCTGACTTAGCACAAGCTCAGGCGCGTATTAGTCTGATGGAAGCATCCGCAAAGTCTGATAACCATTCGCGCTTGGTCGAAGCTGAAAAGCAAGCTGCTGCGCTAATCGATCAGGCACGCCGTGAGGCAGAAGCGGAAAAAGCGCGCATTATTGCGCAAGCTCAACTCGATGCCGCACAAGAAGTGCAACGCTTACGTGACACATTGCGTAGCGACGTGGCGGTGTTGGCAGTTAAAGGCGCTGAGCAGATTCTGCGACGCGAAGTTGACTCCAAAGCGCATGCCCAGCTGCTAGAGCAGCTAGAGGCTGAACTTTAATCTGAAGGCAGGCCATGGCTGAACTATCGACTATTGCCAGACCTTACGCTGAGG
>CANQRK010000038.1 GCA_947626245.1 uncultured Paenalcaligenes sp.
GGCGCGGGCTACGTGCTGCGCGACGATTCCTCCGCTCCCCATTCGGGCGACAACGCAAAATGAAGACGATCAAGGCAAGGATAATCCTGTGGTTCTCCGCGCTGTTCATGCTGCTGGTGGCGATCGTGATGTGGCACGCGACATTTTAGGTGGTATTTGTGATGTGGGTATTGCCAATGCATATTATGTAGGTCGTATGAAAAATGCCGAACCAGGCTCTGACTCCTACCAATGGGGCGAAGCGATCAAGGTTATCCGCCCAACCTTTAAAGAAAGCGGTGGTACACACGTCAACATTTCGGGTGCGGCCTTGGCCAAGCACGCACCCAATAAAGACAATGCCGTTCAGTTACTCGAGTACTTAGTTTCTGATAAAGCACAAAACCTGTACGCGAAGGCTAACTACGAGTACCCAGTGAAAATCGGTGTAGAATTAGATCCGGTGGTGGCTAGTTTCGGAGAACTCAAGGTTGATACCCTTGATCTTACTGAGATAGCCAAGCATCGCAAACTCGCTAGCGAGTTGGTCGATAAAGTTGGATTCAATAACTAAATCGTTGTCTCGCTGTTCTTTTTTGGCCGCTGACCCTTTATTTAATGGCTCAGCGGCCTCTGTGTATTTATCAATCGGTATTTAACAAGTTTATGCGTGCGCATTATGGTGTGAGCCCCGGCTGGACGATCAGCTCTTTACTCATCACTTTTATTGTTTTGGCTCCCGTCATCGTGCTTGGTTGGCACAGTTTTCAAGGTGCTACCGATCATTGGCAACATTTGCTGCATTACGTTTTGCCCACGGCTTTTAGTAATACTGTCTTGTTGCTTATCGGGGTCAGTCTCTTGGTTAGCGCTCTAGGGGTGGGTAGCGCTTGGTTAATTACCGCCTATCAGTTCCCGACGCGTGGCATTTTGTCGTGGGCTTTGTTATTGCCCTTAGCCGTACCAACGTATATTGTGGCGTTTGCCTATTTAGATATTTTGCACCCGCTGGGTCCTGTGCAAGGAGTGATCCGCGAGCTATTGGGCTACAGCAGTCCTAGGCAGTTTAGGCTGCCCGATATCCGATCATTAGCTGGTGCTGTATTTTTGTTGGGGTTTGTGTTGTACCCCTATGTGTACCTCAGCACCCGCGCTATGTTCGCGACTCAGGCCGCCAGTTTGCTTGAGGCAGCGCGTGTCTTAGGTGAAAACCAACGCACGGTATTTTATCGAGTGGCGTTACCTATGGCTCGCCCTGCGGTAGCGGTTGGTGTTAGCTTGGCTTTGTTGGAAACCTTAAATGACATTGGTGCCTCTGAGTTTTTAGGCATTCAAACCTTAACCGTTTCTATCTATACCACGTGGGTGACACGTTCAGATTTGGCTGGGGCGGCGCAAATTGCGCTATCCATGTTGGTATTAGTCGCTACCCTCATCATGTTAGAACGTTACGGTAGACGTCACCAACGCTACAGTCAAAATCAGCGTTCACAACCCGTTAAGCCTTTTGTCTTAAAGGGCTCGGCTGCTGTGGTAGCGGTTATTTTAGGTTGGATACCTGTAGTGATTGGTTTTATTGCACCCGCTTTGTATTTGCTGCATGAGTCCATTAAACACATACAGCAAACAGGAGTAGTATCACAGCAATTAATCACCAGTGCATGGAATACGGTGTCTATTGCTTTGGTCGCAACCGTGGTCACTATTGTGGCTGGGCTGATTGTGGCCTGGGCAGCACGCACTGTACGTTATGGGCAACGCAATGCCTTAAACAACACCTTATCTAAATTAGCCTCTATTGGTTATGCTGTGCCTGGAACGGTACTGGCTATTGGTTTATTAACACCGTTGATTTGGGTGGATAATGGGATTCATGGATTAATGAGCCTGTTCAAAGATACGCCTCCACAACTTTATTTTATGGGCACAATGGGGGCGTTGGTCTTGGCCTATATGATTCGTTTTTTAGCCATTGCTATTGGTGGCACCGAGGCTGGCTTGGCACGTATTCCACCCTCGTTAGAGCAAGCTTCTAGATTGTTGGGTGAAAGCCCCGCTAGCACTTTAAAACGGGTTCATTTACCCTTGCTACGACCTGCTTTGGGTGCAGCGGCTTTATTAATTTTTGTGGATGCAATGAAAGAGCTGCCAGCGACTTTGTTATTGCGCCCTCTTAATTTTGAAACACTGGCTACGTGGTTGTATGCTGAAGCGGCTCGCGGTACCTACGAAGAAGGTGCTGTGGCAGCCTTGGCCATTGTGTTGGCGGGTTTATTGCCCGTTATTATTTTAGCGCGCTCACAGCTAAAAACCGTGCGAGCTTAGGACCATCTTATGCCCCATTCTGCTTTTTTAAATCTACATCAAATTTCTTTAGCTTATGAAACTCCCGAGGGTCTCAAGCCCGTTGTAAACCAATTGGATTTACGATTAGAACGCGGGCATATCGGTTGCTTGTTGGGGGCATCGGGGTGTGGTAAAACCACCGTATTACGCTCTATTGCTGGATTTGAGCCTTTGCGTCATGGCCGTATAGAGCTAAATCAACAGGTGTTATCTACTCCAGAAAACAGCGTAGCGCCAGAAAATAGACAGGTAGGCATGATGTTCCAAGACTATGCCCTTTTCCCGCACCTGACCGTAGAAAAAAACATTGGCTTTGGTTTGCGTAAGTGGTCTAAAGCAGCACGCACACAGCGCATCGATGAAATGCTACATTTAGTTGGCTTAGAAAGCTTAGCGCAACGTTATCCTCATGAGTTATCCGGTGGTCAACAACAGCGTGTCGCCTTAGCTCGTGCCTTAGCGCCTGAGCCCTCTTTGTTGCTATTAGATGAGCCCTTCTCTAATTTAGACGTGGATACTCGTGAACGCTTAGCCTTTGAAGTACGAGATATTCTTCAGCAAACTGGCTTAACCGCTATTTTAGTGACACATAATCAAGCGGAGGCGTTTGCTATTGCGGATCGTATTGGGGTGATGAAAGACGGCATTATCGTGCAATGGGACACGGCCTATGGTTTACACCATCAGCCGGTCAATGACTTTGTGTCTGATTTTATACGGCGTGAGGCATTAATGACGCAACGTGCTCAGGCTTTTATGCGAGGCGAAGCGATGGCTTGAAAGCTAAATTGTCCTCAGAGCACCTGCCTTAACGGCCTATACGAATAATGGGCTCAATAATAATTGCCGGAATATGAATGCCGCTGCTGTACTGATTGTCAGAATGGTGACGATGACGCGGTGGAGAATGACGTGCCTGAGGTCTGCAATCGCGCTTTTCTTTGTAGCGGCCATTTTTCTTGTATTCGCGTTTTACCTTGCAATGACCATCCCAGTATTCATGGGTGTCTTTGTGACCATGATGATGCCTAGGTGGCGGGCCTGCATGCGCCGTATACGAAAAACAAGCCAAAGCACATACCAACAACAACTTAGGCAACCCCATAACAACTTCCTCTAAAGCATAGACAATAGCTTTAGTTTAGCGAGGAAGTCCCTAAAAGGTTTGAGTAATTATAACGAGGTGCAACTTTGTATTGGTACGAGAAGGCACGCTTTTATTACCTAAGGTGCAGAGGTCTACATGGGGGAGCGGTTCAGCGCGGAGCGAACGTAGTAAGCGAGCACTGCTTAGCGAATCCATGTAGACCTCTGCACCCATAGGGAATCGGAGGCATGGCCTCTTCTTACAAGAGGTCACGTATCATCGGAGACATGACCTTTTTGTAAGATACCTACAGGTTGTAGTACATATCAAACTCAACAGGGTGTGGGGTCATACGCAAGCGTGTGACCTCTTTCATTTTGAGTTCGATATAAGCATCTAGCATTTCATTGCTGAATACCCCGCCACGCGTTAAGAACTCGCGGTCTTTGTCTAGGGCTTCGAGAGCTTGCTCTAGGCTATGACAAACGGCTGGGATTTTAGCGTCTTCTTCGGGGGGCAAATCGTACAGGTTTTTATCTGCGGCTTCGCCAGGATGGATTTTATTTTGAATACCGTCCAACCCTGCCATTAGCAAGGCAGCAAAGGCTAAGTACGGATTAGCCATCGGATCTGGGAAGCGGGCCTCGACACGGCGTGCCTTGGGGCTGCTAACATAAGGAATACGAATGGATGCTGATCGGTTACGGGCTGAGTAAGCCAATTTCACCGGAGCCTCGTAATGCGGTACCAACCGTTTGTACGAGTTAGTCGTCGGATTAGTAATTGCATTTAAAGCGCGCGCATGATGAATAATGCCGCCAATGTAATACAACGCTGTTTCTGACAACCCACCGTAGCCATCACCCGCAAACACGTTGGTGCCCTCTTTCCAGATGGATTGGTGTACGTGCATACCCGAGCCACTATCACCAATAACAGGCTTGGGCATAAAGGTCGCGGTTTTACCATACACATGGGCTACATTATTTACCGTGTATTTTAAAATTTGATTCCAGTCAGCACGCTCAACCAAGGTAGAGAAACGTGTGCCGATCTCAAGTTGGCCAGACGACGCCACCTCGGCATGATGGACCTCTACAGGAACGCCTTGTTGCTCAAGCAGCAAACACATTTCAGAGCGTAAATCGTGATGGTGATCTACGGGTGGTACGGGGGCGTAGCCACCCTGATGACGAGGACGAACACCTGTGTTTTGTTTATTAGGGTATTCTTTGCCACTGGACCACGGTGCCGTATCGGATTCAATTTTTACAAAGTTACCCGAAGGTTGATCATCCCAGCGAATACCGTCAAAGACAAAGAACTCGGGCTCAGGACCAAAAAAAGCCGTATCACCGATACCGGTGGACTGTAAATACACCTCGGCACGTTTTGCAATAGAGCGAGGGTCACGTTCGTAGCCGTTTAAGTCAGCAGGATCGACCACATCACACGTAATAATAAGCGTGGATTCCTCGCGGAATGGATCAAAACGTACGGTTTTAAGATCCGGCATTAACAGCATGTCAGAGGCTTCAATACCCTTCCACCCTGGCATAGAGGAACCATCAAAAGGAATTCCGGCCTCGATTAGGTCTTCATCAAAGCGATGAGCAGGAATGGTGAGATGATGTTCACGACCTAAGGTGTCTGTATAACGAAAATCGACGAAAGCAATGTCATTTTCAGTAATCCGGTTGAGGATTTCATCAGCGCTAGACATGAGGGCTCCAAGTAATTAAGCAAATCGTGGCAATACCCAACGATCACCACTTTTATTATGTTAAAGCATTCTGTACACGGGTTTATGTTTTTTGCATGCCTTTTTAGCAAAAAACTACTCTAAAAACATTTCTTGTACATTGTTTAAAAACCGCCATCCCAAGTCGGTAGTGCGAATACGGGATGGGTGTGGGTCGATGAGACCTTTTTCAATGGCTTGCCGGATGGTGGGTACAATTTTAGTGAGCGGTTGGCCTGTGCGTTCCTCAAAATACTCGGCTGGTACCCCTTCGCGTAAACGTAAGGCATTTAGCATGAACTCGAAAGGTAAATCATCTGCGTCTACTGTACGATCCTCAGCCAAATGACTGTAGTTTCGTAATACCGCCTGCTCCATCCAGTTTTGGGGGTTACGAGTACGAGACTGCCGCACAATACGATCAGGAAAAGACAATTTGCTATGTGCTCCGGGTCCAATTCCTAAATAATCACCAAACTCCCAATAGTTCCGGTTGTGTTCTGCTTGGAAGCCGGGTTTGGCGTAGGCTGAGACCTCGTAATGCTCGTAACCGTGCTGAGCGGTTAGGTTAATGAGGGCATCTTGCATAACCGCACTGTCGTCATCACTGGGTAGTACCGGTGGGTATTTCGCAAACACCGTATTCGGTTCCAGTGTTAAGTGGTACAAGGATAAGTGCTTGGTGTCGTAGCTGAGTGCGGTATGAATATCGTCTAGAGCTTGGGCTACTGTTTGTTTGGGCAGCGCATACATCACATCCAAATTAACGCGCTCAACGGCATCGAGAGCAAAACCAATAGCGGCTTTAGCCTGAGCGCTGTCGTGAATGCGGCCTAAGGCGACTAAGGCTTGATCATTAAAGCTTTGAATACCTAACGACAATCTATTAACACCGGCCTGTCCATAAGCCGTAAATTTTTGTGCTTCTACCGTACCGGGATTGGCCTCTAGGGTGATTTCTGCCGTAGGTAGTAACGGCAAATAAGCCCGTACCATGCTTAGCATATCGGCAATCGCCGCGCCACTGAGTAGGCTAGGCGTACCACCACCAATAAATATCGACACAATAGGACGACCCCAAATCAGTGGCAACGCTTGCTCTAGATCGGCACGTAATGCCTCTAAATACTGTGCCTCGGGCAATACCTCGGGGGTTTTATGCGAGTTGAAATCACAGTATGGGCATTTACGTACACACCAAGGCACATGAATATACAAGGCCAAAGGAGGCAGACTATTGAGTAAGGTATTTTTGACCGTACTGCCTGCGCGAATACGGACTTGGGGTAATTCCATCATGAGTGTTGTGCAGCAGCCAATTGTTTAACTAAAAGTTGTAATGCTTGAGCGCGATGACTGTAGGTATTTTTTTCTGCTGGGAGTAATTCCGCCGAGCTTTTTTTCAGTTCGGGGATATAAAACAAAGGATCGTAACCAAAGCCATTTGCTCCAGCGGCTTGTTGAGCGATCTCACCCCACCAGACACCCTCAGCGATTAAGGGTCTAGGGTCCGATGGGCTATTGACATACACCAGCACTGACACAAAACAGGCTTTGCGTTGAGATTCGCCTATTAGCTGTTTTAGTAAATAATCGTTATTGGCACCATCACCCTGCCCGGCACTGTTCATGGCCGCATAACGTGCTGAATAGACCCCCGGAGCGCCGCCTAAAGCTGCAACACATAGACCAGAATCATCTGCGACAGCGGGTAAACCGGTGCTAGCGCTAGCATGACGCGCTTTGGCGAGTGCATTTTCCACAAAGGTACCAAAAGGCTCTTCGGCCTCGGTGACCTCTAGTTCACCTTGAGGAATAACCTGCAGGTTTAAGGGCTCAAATAAAGCTTTAAACTCCGCTAATTTACCTGCGTTGTTAGACGCTAAAACAATTTTTTGCATAATTAATAGAGAATTTTTTGATCGGCTAGGACGTGAGATTGGGCTTGCATTAATGCCTGAGCACCCAACTCGGCGTAGTCCAACAGCTGGTTTAATTGCGCACGACTAAATACTTGCCCTTCGGCAGTGCCTTGAATTTCAATCATGCGTAAAGATTGAGGGTCTTGGCTGGAGCCAGACATCACCACGTTGACATCGGCACCACAACCAGAGTCCTCGACATAATCCAAATCTAAAATAGCCTGCCCCTGGCTAAGTCCCACAGAAATAGCGGCAACTTGATTCAATAATACCTTTTGATCAGCGGCAATTTGTTCGGTACGTTTCAAATGAGCAACGGCCAGAGCGGCGGCTAACCAAGCGCCCGTAATGCTGGCACAGCGTGTACCACCATCCGCTTGGATAACATCGCAATCAATATGAATGGTACGCTGACCTAATGCGGTCAAATCAAAGGCGGCACGCAAACTACGACCAATTAAACGTTGAATTTCTTGAGTGCGACCACTTTGTTTACCGCGCACGGCTTCGCGGTCGGAGCGAGTATGAGTGGATCGTGGCAACATGCTGTATTCGGCGGTCACCCAGCCTTGGTTTTTATCACGTAAAAACCCGGGTACTTTATCGAGCACACTGGCATTACACAATACATGGGTTTCACCCATCTTAATAAAAACAGAGCCCTCGGCGTATTTACTTAGACCTAATTCAAATTGAATAGGACGTAACGCATCGGCGGCACGTCCTTCAAAACGCAGCAGTTGTGACATTTAAATCCCCTAAAACCCGTAGTGTACTACGAGCTATGCTCTAGCCTACAATAGACACTTCGCGCTTACGTATAAGGAAAATTATGATTCGCAGCATGACCGCATTTGCCAATGCACGCACTGAACTCGAAGCGGGCTCTATTACGATGGAGCTACGTAGTGTTAACAACCGCTATCTGGACCTACAACTACGCCTACCCGAGGAGCTACGCTTTAGCGAGCCCAGTATTCGAGAACTGTTAAGTCAACGTTTACAGCGCGGAAAAGTCGAACTGCGAGTCCATTTTCAACGTGCATTTAAAGTCGCTGATCAACAAATCAGCCCCGAGTTGCTGCAACAACTCGCCCAACAGTTGCAAAGTGCCCGTTCGATTATTACTGATATTCCTGCACCGCGTTTAGGTGAAATTTTATCACTGAATCAACAAGATCAAAGTCTAGACCCCGAATTGTGGTTGCCTGCTATTCAGCAAAACCTAATCATCGCTCTTGAAGACTTAGACCAAGCCAAACAACGCGAAGGTGCGCGCTTGGCAGATAACATGTTAGAAACCGCTGCACAAATGACACAGTTGGTAGACGAGGTTGAACGCCATTTGCCTCAATTGCTTCAAGAGCATCAAAACAAAATCACTCAACGATTAACTGAAGTGCTAAGCAACATCAGCCCCGACGGGTTTGCGCAAATTAGCGGCCCAGAACTCTCTGCCCGCATCGCCCAAGAGTCCTCACTATTTTCTTTACGTATTGACGTAGCCGAAGAAATCACACGCTTACGCTCACATATCCAAGAGCTAGCTGTCATTTTAACGGGCAACACCGGCACCTCTGCCAAAGGCAAAACACGCCAAGGCAGCCTAGGTAAACGTCTAGATTTTCTATTCCAAGAAATGAATCGAGAGGCTAATACATTAGGGTCTAAAGCTGGGTCAATTGAAGTGACGAGAACAGCGATTGATTTGAAGTTGCTAATTGAGCAAATGCGAGAGCAGGCGCAGAATATTGAGTGATATCTACGGGACTCTACCGAAGTCAACAAACCCTTTAAAATCAATGATATGATGGCTTTTTAGTTCTACCTAACTCAACTGGTACCTACCAGTGTCAAGCAAAAAGTAGAGGTTCTCAGTCCCCAAAAACCTCTACGTACTTTCCAGTCCGAGAAAAAACAAAAGCCGGGTCTGGCAAAGACGCCAAAACCAACTCCATCTGATCTACATTTATCATCAAAAGCCTCTTTTAAAAGGAGGCACTCGTAACCACTGCTCTAGCTCCGTAGGAGCCAAGGGCTTAGAAAACAGGTAGCCCTGGACAACAGGATACCCTTGCTCACAGAGCGTTTCACTCTGCGCTATGGTCTCCACCCCTTCAGCTACTACTGTCAGATTTAAACTGTTGCCTATGCCTAAAATAGCAGCACTCAAAGCCCGTGCAGTCTCATCACTTTCTAAGTCTGCAACAAAGCTTCGATCTAGTTTGAGTTCAGTAATGGGTAAACGTCTTAAGTAGCTTAAGCTAGAATAACCAGAGCCAAAGTCATCCATGGAAAGCCGCACTCCAGCAGCATGCACCATCTCTATGGTTTTCATGGTGGCTGGATCCGGATCTAACAAAATACTTTCAGTTAACTCCAAGGTCAAGCTAGCAGGAGTCAAGCCATTTTTATCCAAAATCTCAGCAATTCTATCGGGCAAATCCTGAGAATGAAAGTTCAACGGTGACATATTCACTGACACTGATGGCACATCTAATCCTTTAGCGCGCCACTGCTTTAACTGGCTGCAGGCTTCAGCTAATACCCATTGCCCTAATTTGCCTATCAGACCACACTCTTCAGCTAAAGAAATAAAACGAACAGGCGAAATGCCACCCAAAACAGGATGCTGCCAACGTGCTAGGGCTTCCACACCATATAAAACGCCTGTTTTCATATTGACCTGAGGCTGATAATGTAAATGTAATGCACCATCATTATCGCGCAGCGCCTGGCGTAATGTGGTTTCTAGCATCAGACGCTCTTGGGCTAAGCGGTTCATTTCGCTGCTAAAAAAACTAAAACGACCCTGACCGATTTTCTTTGCTTGCTGCATAGCTAAGTCAGCACGATGAAGCAAGGTTTGCATATTATGACCGTCTTGAGGGTAAATAGCTGCCCCAATACAAGCGGACACATCCATCCAAGTACCCCCAAAGTTAAAAGGCTGCCCTAAGGTCGCCAGCAAACGCTCAATTAAAGGATTGATTTTTTCAGAGTTCGATTCAGATAACAGCACAACAAACTCATCACCTGATAAGCGTCCCGCAATACCGGAGCGACGCACGTGTTCTTTTAAACGTTCTGCCACCAAGCACAGCAACTTATCACCGGCTAAATAGCCCAAGGACTCATTAATTTGTTTAAATCGATCTAAATTGATAAACAAAATGGCAACCATTTTTTGTTCACGCTGCGAGCTCAGTAAAAGCTGATCTACTTGTGTTTGAAGCAAACTACGATTTGGCAGCCCTGTGAGTGCATCATAAAAAGACAAACGACGTATACGTAACCGATTTTGTTCACGCTCCAGAGCTAGCGCGCATAAGTCGATACAAGTCTGCACAAGCTGACGATGAAAATCGGAAGCCACCTGCGGTGTATTTTCACGGTAATAAAACGCAAAGGTCCCCAGTACTTTGTCGTCTTTATCCAAAATAGGCGTAGACCAACAAGACGTATAACCCAGCGGCAAAATAAGATGTTTGTAATCAGCCCAAAACGGGTCGTTAGCGATATCTTTAACTAAAACCTCTTTTTTGTGCCATGCCGCAGCTCCACACGAGCCCACAGCAGGACCAATGGGCAAACCATCTAACTGTGAAGAGTACGATAGCGGCAAACTCGGGCTAGCTAAAGGGTGCAGTTGATCTTGATCGTCCACCTGCAAAATGGTGGCACTGATATCAGGGGCGATCCTTTCTACCTCTTCGCAGACCATATTCAATACCTCGATCAGAGGTAGATCTCGTGCCATGGCTTCCAATACACGCTTATTTAAAATTTCGTGCATTTTAGTCTTGGTAATATCCAACAGTACCGATACGGTATACTGCCAAGCGCCAGCTTCATCCATCACAGGATTACAGACCAGATTCACCCAGTAACGCTGCCCTGTCTTACCTGTTAGCAACTTATCTACCGTCACAGACCGTCCTGCGAGTAATTCACTACGCATGGCAGCAAAAAAACCTGTCGATGCCTGGGGGGCAAGTAACTGCAATATGTCTTTTCCTTGGACTTCTTCAAAAGCCCAACCAAACAAACGACTAAAACTCTCATTGTGCTGAACGAGACGCGACCTTGTATCTGTAATCATCATGGCTGCATCTGTGCAATCTGCCATCAATGCCAAGCCTTGTCTACTTTGCAAACGAGTCTTATTGTCTTTATTTACTGAAAGCATAGATCTACTACCTTTACTGAGAGTCTATGACTATCTCTCAGCAGCAATGAGTCGTTTGTACCAAGCAATTGACTTCATCAAGAAGTCTCCGACGCAATAAATATAAAATCACATAATACAATACAGGCTGTGAATTTAGAACCAAAGGCTTTAACAGCATCCGTATCTTAGATTATTAAAAACAGTGTCTGGCAACCTGCTGGCCTGTCTGCGGCTAGAGCTGCGCTTGCCTAGCAAAAAACGGCACAAGCACGTGATAACACGCAGTGGTTATAGTAACCACTTGTATATAATATATTGATACGTTTTATGTCGGAGGGACTTATGCGTCTAAAAAAACAAATTGCTAATGGCTTGTTGCTCAGCCTCTTCCCGTTGATTGTCTCAGCCGCAACCTATGAATGGAGCGGTGGTTTTAGTCAAGGAACAATGGAATATCATGTTGATGATGGAAATGGGAATAGCCTGTTAATTTCCTGCCCTGGTGGTCAACCCCGCCCTGCTAGCGCGACAATGACAACCCATGGACTTGACTACCACTCACCCAAAGATACCCAGCAGCAAGGCATGATAGAAATGTCTTTTATTATTGATGGTGTGCGATTTGACGACCCCTTCAACACTTCTTGCACCGCTTGTGAAAATAATTTCACCTATGCTTTTTGGCCTGCGTTATTAAAGGCAAACAACCTTTATGTTCATGCCGATGGCTACGAGGTCCGCTTTACTACCCAAGGGCTACGTGAGGAGTTACCATCCTTGGATGACCCTCACAACATGTGCCTGACGGACTTACAGGCCCTTGCTCTGGAAAACGAAATCTTTACTCCCGTACAAGAAGCTCGTCCGACATTACCATCAGGGTTTACAAATCTAGCAGTCATTGATGACCCAGATGGCTATACCAACATACGTAGCCAAAAAAATTCGAAAAGCCAGATCGTCGCCAGTATTGTTCAAGGTGAACAGTTTTTTACTTATATTCAAGATGGCAACTGGTGGCAGGTAAGAACAGCCCAAGGCAAGGTGGGATATATGCACATTTCACGTATTCGACTGCTCGACTGAAGAGAATCACGTGGTAGTTATTGCCAATACATTTGTTGCACTGGATGAGCAAAGGTGGGGTAGTGCATCCAGACGCCTTTTAATCCGTGCCGTACCACGGTGGCAATTTCAGGGGTAAATAACCATATATTTACGACATCATCTGCTAGCTTTCTTTGAATTTTTTGTATTATTTCGCGCTGTGCCCTGGGATTGCTATTTTGAATGTACTCTTCGACTAATTGATTATATTCAGGACTATCGTAACCAAAGTAGTAATTTGGGTCTGTATAAACATAATAGTCTGAGGGTTCCGCATGCAGGATTAAGCTTAAGTCAAAATCACCTTTGAATACTGTGGACAACCACTCTTCCCAACTGAGCATTACTATGTTTATATTTACTCCAATTTCTTTTAAAGCTTCAGCTATAACTGGTCCCCCAGCTAAGGCATAGGGAGTTGGAGGTAATGATAAATCTAATGTTAAGGGTAGCTCTATATTTGCTTCTTCAAGTAAACGTTTAGCTCTCTCAATATCAAATGGATAAACATTTGTTAAATCAATATAACCAAGTTCGTTTACTGCATAGTGACTACCTATAGTGCGAGCCTGACTGACAAAAGCTGCTCGCAGTAAGGCTTCACGGTCAATAGCATGAGATAAGGCTTGCCTAACTTTTAAATTATTTAATGGTTCTTTTTTATTGTTAATGGCTAGTAATACTTTACTGGTAGATGTCCCTCTCAACACTTCATATTGACTGTTTTTTTCAAAATCCTTTGTATTTAAAGATGTCATATGAAAGAGTAAATCTATTTCATTTGCCATAATCGCTTTTACTTGTTCTTCAGGATTAGGAATAAAATGATACTCGACTAAATCAATCTGAACTGAATCTGCTTCGCGAAAATTAGTTGCTTTTTTTAGCGTTATTTTCTCTTTGTTTTGATAATCAACAAACTGAAACGGGCCCGTCCCTATGGGATGTACGGCTAGCTGATCTGCTGCCTCTGGGTGCACAATCACGGCTGGCGACTCAGCCAATCTAAATAAAGTTAATAGATCCGGGTGGTTAAGCTGTATAGAAACCGTGTGATCATCAATGACTGATACTTTCTTAATACGGTTGAATAACGATTTATAAAGTTTATTTTGCTCTTTTAGTGCGATAGCTCGTTCTAAGCTGTATTGAACCACACTAGCTGTTAATGGCTTGCCATTATGAAAAAATGCATCGGGTCGTAAATGAAATACATACTCTTTACCATCATCAGAGATATCCCACTTTTCGGCTAAACCAGGTCTGACCGCACCGTGCTCATCGAGTTGCACCAAACCTTCCATTACGTTGTAGTGCAAAACCTCAGCCACTACTATTTCTGCCGTACTTGTAGGGTCAAGACTGGTAGGAGCTAATGACAAGCCTATTCTTACAGTATTTTTATTGTTTACAGAGGCTAAAGCAGGTAAATTTTTGACCATTGCTATTAAAGCAAAGGATGCAATCAGCATTTGTCGGCGGCAAACCATAGGTGAAATCACTTATAATAATTGATAAACACGTCCATGGGGAAATATTTTATGCAGTACTATAGCACAGCAAGAAAAAGAGGCAACGCTACTGCTATCGTCATTATAGTATTTACTGTCTTGTTGTTGTGGGGGCTATGGTATTTTTACTCTGAACGACAAACACATAAAAAACATATGGCTGAAAACGAGCTGCGATTAATTAACGACTTACAACGTGATAATCTGCAGCTATGGCGTGATCGCCATTTAATCGATGCCTCATATATTACAGAAGACACCCTTCTTAATAGTACGATTACTTACTGGTTGCATAGCAAATCTAGCATCGGTACAAAAAATTATCTACAAGGTCACATCAATCGTATTTTACGCATTCTGAGGGAGCAACGTGGCTATAACGCTGCTTATTTAGTCGATCCAGAGGGCAATATCATTTTAGATGACTTAGGAAAAACCAACGTCAAGTTACCAGAAAAAGAATTAGCAGTCATGCATAAAGCCTTTGAAACAGCAGGCCCTATTGCGATAGAGCCACGTCTAGATGATTTTTTTGGTTTTCCATTTTTTGGGGTTATTACGCCTATACATGATGAGCATCATAACCCTATTGCCAGCATCTGGCTTGTTACGGATGTACGTAAAACACTTTATACCCTCTTAGAAAAATGGCCGGGTAACAGTAACACGGCGGAAAGCAATCTCATTATGCAAGATGGTGATGACATTTTATTGCTTAGTCCTTTACGTCATAACGCATCAACAAATAAAGATGAGGGAAGTCAGGTTTTCTTAAAAGCCAGTAACGGTATGCACGGACTTTTTGATGCCGTTGACTATCGCAATCAAGACGTGATAGCTATTTCTTCCTTGATTAACCAGTCACCTTGGGTTTTAGTCTCTAAAATAGATACTGAAGAGGTTTTGAAAAATAGCCCTCAAGAGCTGCTTGCCCTAGCTGCTCCGGTAGTTTTATATTTATTAATTGCTTCTGCGGGTTTAGTTTATGTGCAGCGCCAAGGTTGGAAGCGTGAAAAGAAATTAACCCTTGAATTAGAACGTCTAGTCAGAGTAGATACACTGACAAACATAGCCAACCGTCTTTCTTTAGATGAAAATCTAAAAAAAGATTGGGATCATGCCTATCGCTATAATAGGCCCCTGTCTTTGCTAATGATAGATATCGATTTTTTTAAAAAATTTAATGATAACTATGGCCACTTGGAAGGTGATGAATGCTTAAAGCATGTAGCTAAAATGTTATCTGGCTCCGTAGGTAGATCTTCAGACCTCGTGGCCCGATACGGTGGTGAGGAGTTTGCCATACTACTACCCGATACCGATGCTAAAAATGCTTTAATTCTGGGGCAGCGTGTTTGCACTTTTATTAGTGCAACACAATACCACCATGTCTATAGCGATAATCAATCTAGACTGACGGTAAGCATAGGGCTAGCCACTATGTACCCTAACGCCGAAGAAAAAACGGTTAATGTCAATGATCTAATACAAAGAGCAGATCACGCTTTATATCAAGCCAAACAGTCTGATCGTAACCAAATAAAAGAATTTAGTTGCTTCTAAAAATAGAAAAGCTCTGAGTCTGATTAAGACCAAGAGCTTTTCTATAGGGTTCAGGCTCCAAAACAGGCAACGACAGTATTACCTCAGAGAATCATAGCACTACCGCATTCAGGCATTAATCTCAGAGGAATAGTTTCATCGGATAACCAATTTTGTAGACCAACTGCCGCGCGCGTGCCTCCGGTCTCTTTTCTTAGTGGGTGTCACGCAACCCAATGTATTCAATACATAATTCAACCACAGTGGCTGCATTTCTTTATAGAAGTGCAAAGGGTAAGTAACATCAACAACATAGCCATCTCGCCGGCTCATACTTCACTCCAAAAGGTGATCTATTAAAGACCTTCCTCTTAAATATCAAAAAAGCGAGCGGTTAATCCAGCGTAGAATCGACGTGGATTGCCATCACCAAAATCATCATTTGTTTTAGCTACACTGTTTGTAAAATTCTGAATACCTGCACGTAGGCTTAGATTTTTATTAACATCGTAGGTAGCACCAATATCAAATGTGTAGTTTGATTCGGCATAACCAGTCGCTACGTTACCGCTAGCATCTGGCGCTGGTGAGTATAGTTGCTTGCCAATGTATTGAGCAGAAACGAAGGTATCCAATCTCTCATTAACATTCCAGTTTAACGATGCGTTAGCAGTCAACTTGGGTGTCATATTCAGACGGTTACCAGTGGTTTTGTTCTTGGACTCAATCATGTAGGTCAAGTTACCAGAAAAGCCCAATGAGTCGGTAAGAGGCATACCAAAGGTGC
>CANQRK010000039.1 GCA_947626245.1 uncultured Paenalcaligenes sp.
TCGCAGAGGGTTCTGTTATGGTACGTGTGACGGCAGCGCAAGCAGCCAACGCACCCCAAGCGCCCGCTCAGGCGCCCGCAGCAGTGCCTGCTGCCGCGGCACCCGCTGCTGCTGCAACAGCGGCACCAGCAGGCGATGATGTGTACGATGTGGTCGTGCTGGGTTCCGGTCCAGGGGGCTACTCGGCGGCTTTCCGCGCAGCAGATTTAGGTCTAAAAGTGGCTTTGGTCGAACGCTATAGCTCCTTAGGCGGTGTGTGTTTGAATGTAGGGTGTATTCCCTCCAAGGCCTTGCTGCATACCGTTGGTGTGTACGAAGCGGCCAAAGACTTGCAAACTCAGGGCATTCACTTTGGTGAGGCATCCATTGATTTAGACCAGTTGCGTGGCTACAAAGACAAAGTCATTGGCAAGCTCACTACTGGTCTAGCCGGTATGGCACGTGCTCGTAAAGTCGATGTGGTTAATGGGGTGGGGCAGTTTATTGGCTCACACCAGATGCGCGTTGAGGGTGAAAAAGGCGTTACTGAGCTCAGTTTCAAATCAGCCATTATTGCTGCGGGTAGTCAGGCTGTTCATTTGCCTTTCTTGCCCGATGATCCTCGTGTGGTGGACTCCACCGGTGCCCTAGAGCTGAAATCCGTACCCGAGCGCATGCTCATTATTGGGGGCGGTATTATTGGTCTGGAAATGGGTACGGTGTACTCCGGGCTGGGTGCGCGTCTTGATGTGGTTGAGATGCAGTCTGGCTTAATGCAGGGTGCAGACCGTGATTTGGTACGCGTCTGGCAAAATATGAACAAACATCGTTTTGATCATATTATGCTCAATACCAAAACGGTGTCCGCCGAAGCCAAAGAGGACGGTGTCTGGGTTAGCTTCGAGGGCGAAGGTGCTCCAGCAGAACCTCAGCGTTACGATTTGGTTTTGCAGGCGGTAGGTCGTATTCCTAACGGTAAAAAAATCGGTGCAGACGTGGCCGGTGTGGCCGTGGACGAGCGTGGCTTTATTGCAGTAGACAAACAAATGCGCACCAATGTGCCGCATATTTATGCTATTGGCGATATCGTGGGCCAACCTATGTTGGCACACAAAGCCGTGCACGAAGCGCACGTGGCTGCCGAAGTCATCGCGGGTCATAAATCTTTCTTTGATGCGCGTGTGATCCCTTCCGTGGCTTATACTGATCCTGAAGTAGCATGGGTAGGTATTACCGAGGAAGAAGCCAAAGCACAAGGCATTGCCATTGAAAAAGGTTTGTTCCCTTGGCAGGCCTCGGGCCGCGCCATTGCGAATAATCGCGACGAGGGCTTTACCAAGCTGCTCTTTGATGCTGAAACCAAACGTATTTTGGGTGGCGGCATTGTAGGGGTAGGCGCGGGTGACCTAATCAGTGAAATTGCTTTGGCCATTGAAATGGGTGCAGACCAAGTCGATATTGCAAGCACCATTCACCCTCATCCGACTTTGGGTGAATCGGTGGGTATGGCAGCGGCAGCATCGCTAGGTGCATGTACCGATATACCGCCAGCAAGACGTAAATAAAACAGGTTAACTGTTTCATTCTGGGCGGTAGGTGCTATTATGGCGCCTACCGCTTTTTGTTTTTTAGATTGTTATTATGACTCAACTTGCTTTGGACCAACATAGCCCACTGGCGCAGTGGCTTGCTTATTTAGAAACACTGCACCCCACTGAAATTGATATGGGGCTAGCGCGCATTCAAACCGTAGCCAACCAGCTGCAATTGGATCAGCTACCTGCTTTGAAAATAGTGGTGGGTGGCACCAATGGCAAAGGGTCTACCTGCGCGATGCTCGAGGCCATTTTGTTGGCCGCGGGTTATCAGGTTGGGCTGTATACCTCGCCGCATTTGCTGCGCTATAACGAGCGTATTCGTATTAATGGGGTGAATGCTTCCGACGAGCTGATTACACGTCAGTTTGAGCGTATCAATGCCGTGCGTGGTGAAACTAGCCTCAGTTATTTTGAGTTTGCTACTTTGGCGGCCTTGTTGGCTTTTGCCGAGACCAAGGTCGATGTGGTGGTGCTCGAGGTGGGTTTGGGTGGACGTCTGGATGCCGTCAATATCGTGGATGCGGATTGCAGCATTATTACGAGCGTAGATATTGATCACGTGGAATACCTAGGCGATGATCGCGAGCACATTGCGTGGGAAAAAGCGCATATTTTTCGAGCAGACAAGCCCGCTATTTGTTCTGACCCCATGCCTCCTGCCAAAATTAAAGAGTACGCCGAGCAAATAGGGGCCGATTTATGGCAGTTTGGGGTGGATTTTAATTATTCAGGCGATGCGCAGCAGTGGGGTTTTGCTGGCCGAGAGCAACGTCGATCTGCATTGGCTTACCCAGCTTTGCGCGGTATTAATCAGTTGCTCAACGCGTCGGCAGTGTTGGCTGCCCTCGAGGCCCTGCGTTTTCAGTTAGTGGTGCCAGCCAGTGCGATTCGTGAAGGTTTGTTGCGTGCAACGGTACCCGGACGCATGCAGATTTTACCGGGACAGCCTACGGTCATTTTAGATGTTGCTCACAATCCGCATGCAGCAGGGGCTTTAGCGCAAAATTTACAGCAAATGCCATCGACTCCTGGTGCTAAAACCATTGCTGTGGTGGGCGTTTTTAAAGACAAAGATGTTAAAGCCGTGATTCAGCGTTTATTACCCATGGTGGATACCTGGATTTGTACGACTTTACACGGAGAGCGAGCCCTGCCTGCCGAGCAGTTGGCGCAGTGGGTGCGCGAAGCGGCGCAAGTGCCCGTGGTTACTGAATCCAATCCCGTTGATGCGGCACCTAAAGTACGTCCAGTACTAAATCAGGTAGACTTAACTAAAATTAAGGTTCTTACCGAGGATTCCATGGTGAAAGGCTTTGTAAAAGCCCAAGGTTTAGCCACGCTTAATGATAGAATTTTAGTATTTGGTTCCTTTTTTGCTGTAGGGCCAGTGCTAGAACATTTAGGTCGTCTATAGCACATCAACACAGAGCGTCTTTGCTCTGTGATTCATGATGCTGTTTTGTTTATTTAAGGTTATACATGGGACTGTTTTCACGCAAAGAATCTACTGCACCTAGAAGAACTAGTAGAGCTTCTAGCGATGATCAATTAATTGAAATGCGCAATAAAGCCCGTCATCGTTTAATTGGTGCGGTGGTATTGGTATTGACGGCGATTGTGGTGGTGCCAATGTTGCTTACCGATCAAGCCGAGACGGTGACAGAGCAACCGATTAGTGTGATTCCTTCTATTATTCCTCCCTCCGAGGAGCAATACCGTTTAGCAGAAAGCCTAGAGCAACCTGTGTTTACGGATCGTATTGATCATAGTGCTGACCCAGGTTTAATTGAGTCCCGTATAGCACTAGAGGAAACCGAGCTGCCTTTGGCGGTGGGTGATACGATAGCGCCAACTGTGCGCGACTCAAGCACGGTGGCTGCGGTGACACCCCAGCCTACACCCGAACCCAAGACTCAGCCCAAACCTGATCCTAAGCCCGAACCTAAACCCGAACCTAAGCCAACTCCGGCGCCCCGTACCGATGATGGATCCGTCGCCTTGGCCTTGCTCGAGGGGCGTGTGCCAGCAGCTCCTAGCGCTGCCAATTCTGCTCAGCAGGGTTCCGTTGTCGTGCAAGTGGGTGCCTACTCTTCGCAAAGTGATGCTGAATCACGTCGCGCTAAATTAGTGGGTGCCGGTGTGTCCAATGCTTTTGTGGAGACAGCGATGGTGTCGGGCAAACCCGCCTACCGTTTACGTGTAGGCCCATTTCCTAGCCGTCAGGCCGCTCAGGCCGCTCAGGCACGTTTGCGTTCTTTGGGCTATGAAAGCAGTTTTATTTCTAGCCAGTGAATCAGTTTGATTACCTCATCGTAGCCATTATTGGACTATCAGGTGTCTTGGGTTTATTTCGTGGTTTAGTCAAAGAACTCATGTCGTTGGTGGCTTATTTGGCAGCGGCTGGAGCCGCGATTTGGTGGGGGCCGCAGGCCAGTGTGTGGATAGGTGACTGGGTTATGAACCCATTGTTACGCTCCGCCTTGGCCTACCTGATCCTTTTTATCTTGGCGCTACTAGGAATAGGTCTCATTAACATGAGCCTTAGCGCCATGATTGCGAAAACAGGCCTTAGCACCGCAGACCATGGCTTTGGGATGGTGTTTGGTTTGACACGCGGTGTGGTGCTGGTATTGGTGTTGGTTGTGTTGGCGGGCTATACACAATTACCCACCGAGTCTTGGTGGCAAGATTCCAGCTTAGTAAAGACTGCCATCCAAACCATAATAAGTATAAAATTGTATTTGCCATCAGATATTGCATCGTGGCTACCTTATTAAATCTTATGGGTTGAACATTATGTCAGGAGTAGTAGGGATCGTGGGCCGTGGGCCAGTCAATCAGTTGATTTACGATAGTTTGTTGCTGCTACAGCATCGCGGTCAAGACGCAGCAGGCATTACTACCTACAACCAATCTTATTTTCATACGCACCGTGGACCAGGCTTAGTTCGAGATGTGTTTCGTACACGCAATATGCGCAATCTGCTGGGTAACAGTGGTATTGGTCATGTGCGTTATCCGTCAGTAGGCAGTGCTGAAAACGCTGACGAAATGCAGCCATTTTATGTTAATGCGCCGTTTGGTATTAGCTTGGTTCATGATGGAAACCTGAGCAATTGGCGGCAGTTGCGCGAAGAGCTCTTCAGCATAGACCGCCGTCATATCAATACGAATTCCGATTCAGAAGTCTTGCTGAACGTCTTTGCCCACGAATTACAGCGTGCGGCTGAAAACGAGGCCTTAGATCCCACTATTGTGTTTAATGCGGTGCAAGCCACGCAACGTCGCGTCAAGGGGGCTTATGCCGTTATAGTTCAAATTGCCCATTTTGGTTTGGTGGCCTTTAGGGATCCCAATGGTATTCGTCCTTTGTGTGTGGGACAGCATCGCACAGAAAAAGGTACCGAGTGGATGGTTGCCTCTGAGTCGGTTGGTGTGACTGGCTGTGGTTTTGATTTAATTGACGATGTCGCGCCGGGCGAAGCCGTTATTATTAGTACCGATGGACAGTTATACCGTCAGCCGTGTGCTGAGCAAACGCAGCTATCGCCTTGTGTCTTCGAATACGTATACTTTGCTCGTCCTGACTCCACCATTGATGGCGTTTCCGTTTACGATGCACGCCTTAAAATGGGTGAGTACTTGGGTGACAAGGTCGCCAAAAATTTACGCTTGGCAGATATTGATGTGGTGATGCCTATTCCGGATTCAGCGCGACCCTCCGCTATGCAGTTGGCCGCGCAGCTCAAACTGAATTACCGCGAAGGTTTTATTAAAAACCGTTATATTGGGCGCACCTTTATTATGCCAGGTCAGGCAGTACGAAAACGTTCTGTACGTCAAAAACTCAGTGCGATCCCAATGGAGTTCAAAGGCAAAAACGTCTTGTTGGTTGATGACTCCATTGTGCGTGGTACCACCAGCCGAGAAATCGTAGAAATGGCGCGCTCAGCGGGAGCCAACAAAGTTTTCTTCGCTTCGGCTGCACCACCCGTACGCTATCCTAATGTCTATGGTATTGATATGCCTTCTAGTGAAGAGCTGATTGCCTATAATAAATCGACCGAGCAGGTGGCTAATGACATCGGGGTAGATGGTTTGATTTATCAGGATTTGGCTGATCTAGAGCGGGCTTTGCACGACTTAAGTCCACGGTTTGATCGTTTTGAGTCATCGTGCTTTAACGGTGATTACGTAACTGGCGATATCGTAATCGATAGCTAATTGTGATGGTAGTTAGCTTTAGCGGCGCCCTCGTTTAAAACCGGGGCGCCGTTTTGTATTAGCGTGACTGACGGACCAACCCGTACAGCATGAGTGCGCTTATTATGGCAAAGAGCATCAAGGCCCAGATAGCGTATTCGATGCCTAAGACATGTACGGTTGCATCCATGCAGCTGCCATAAATACCAAACAACCAAGGCAGGCTGGACTCGAGTCCCGACTGAGTCATAAAACGGTCAGCAAAGCTTAAGTCGCAGGAAAATAGTTTGGAGGCGACGGTGTATTGATACCAGGCTGCGGCTATACCGCCTAATGCGGTTAATAAGCTGAGAGCTCCAAATAGCTGGCTTAATAGTCGTAGCTTTAACGTTGCGAGTAGCTGTCCGAAAATACAAAATCCTAAAATACCTAGCAGCAAGACGCGTTGGAAAACACACCAGGCGCAGGGCCGCATATCGAAGACATGTTGTGAAATCAGTGCGATGCTGAGACCGGCTAGGCTTAGAAAAATGCCATAGGAAAAGAAACGGGATTGCATAATTATAAAAATAAAAATTGAGCCGATCGTTTGGCTGCTTCGACTAATAGATTAAGGCTGACCTCGGAGAAGCCATCCCAGGCAATTTGTACGCCCAAACACAATAAAATGAACGCAGAAAGACGCATTAATACAGCCGTACCATTGCTGCCTAAGCGGGTCAAAATAGGAGCGGCATAGCGTAAACAAAATAGCACCACCAGTGCAACGGCGCCTAGGGCTAGAATGGCGGCAATCAATTTGGTGAGGCTGGTAATGGTGCTGCCATCGTTAAGGGTGGCACCTACAGTAATGGTAGCAGCAATAGAACCTGGGCCACAGAGCATAGGGAAGGTGAGGGGGTAAAAGGCCTGAGACTGGATGCGAGCCCATGAGTACCCCTCGACCATGTCCTTGGCTTGCTCGGTGTCTGTGCTGGTTGCATTGACTAAATTCCAAGCAGTGGCGATGACCAATAAGCCACCGCCTATGCGAATAATAGGCAAGGAAATACCAAAAAACTCTAATACGATGTTGCCCGCCAGCATGGCAGCCAGCAGCATAAAGAAGATATTGATGCCGAGTTTGCTAGCGAGCTTTTGTCGGTCTGAGTTGTTCACCCCTTTGGTGAGAGCTAAAAAAATAGGCGCAATAGCGGGAGGGTTAATAATGGGCAGTACCGTGGCGACGGTAAATAAAAAGCTACGACTGAAGTCGGAAAATAAGGTGCTCAGGTCCATGGACGGGGCTAAATTCCATTAAAGAGCGGCACGAAGGCTACGCTCTAGTTGTTTATGAAATGCGCTGTGATGTAGGTGTTCGCTATGAACAATAAAGGTATCTTCGACGCGTTCACCCAGTGTCATGATTTTAGCTGATTTTAGGCTGATGCGTAGGGCCGTGAAAGCTTGGGCAATACTATAAAGCAAGCCTTTGCGGTCGGCGCATACAACAGAAATACGCCACTTGTGCACTTCGCTCATGGGCTGAATATCGATGGTGGCGGGAATGGGGAACATACGTGCGCGTCTGGACTGCGTTTGAATATAGGTGCTTTCCGGTGCGTTGGGGTATTGAGATGCTTCGTGTAAATGCTGGCTAAGAGCGGCTTGAATAGACTGAGCCCAATGTGGGCTATACAGGCTGCGCTTAGGGAGTAAAAGCACAAAGCTATCCAATGCCCAGCCGTGTAGTGTGGTGTAAATGCGTGCGTCTTGTACGCCAAGGTGATGTTGATCAAAAAAGGCACAAATATGCATAAACAAATCGTCGCGATCAGGGGTGTAAATCATGAGCTGTACGGTTTCACCAGCGCCGACCGGGCGAATTTCTATCACCGGTTTGGGGTATAGCAGAGCGCCATATAAGGCTTGACCGTGCCACACGATTTCTTCAGTTTGATGCCGTAGAAAATAACTAATATCCAAAACGGACCACAGGTCGTTAATGGCAGACTCGCTGAGTCCCTGTTGGAGTAGTTGGCTTAACGCCTGAGCTTTGCGCTGGGCCAACACCTCGGCTGTTAGGGGTTGTAGTCCCTGTAGGGCAGTGCGGCTTTGTTGATACAGTTGAGCCAGTAATTTGGCTTTCCACGAGTTCCAAATGCTGGGGTTGGTGCCCTTGATATCAGCGACGGTGAGTAAATAGAGGGCTTGTAGTCGGCGTAGCGTTTTGACTTGATGGGAAAAGTCCTGAATGACAGCTGGATCGCTAATATCGCGTTTTTGTGCCACGGTAGACATGCTAAGATGCTCAGCAACCAAAAATTGAATCAGATTCGTATCTTCTGTGTTTAATTGATGACGTTGGCAAAACACCAGCGCGTCTTGGGCGCCGAGTTCGGAATGGTTGCCGCCGCGACCTTTGGCAATATCATGAAATAAGGCGGCAATATACAGCACCCAAGGCCGGTCAAATTGATCCATGATCTCACTGGCTAGTGGGTGTTCGTCTACGTATTCTGCCAACGTAAAGCGCCGTAAATTGCGAATGACCATTAAGGTGTGTTGATCGACGGTATAAACATGAAAAAGATCATGCTGCATTTGACCAACAATATGGCGAAACTCAGGAATATAGCGTGGCAAAATGCCCAGCAGATTCATAAGCCGTAGGCTGTGCAACACGGCTCGAGGCGCTTGAAGAATCTGCAAAAAAAACCGCTGGTTGATGGGGTTTAGTCGAAATTTTTGATCAACCCGATGGCGGTGATGCCACAAAGCACGTAAGGTGTCGGCGCTTAGGCTTTGTAGTTCCGGATGGGCTTGTAACAATACAAAACAACGCAAGATCAATTCGGGCTTGGCGCTGAGCGCAGTGACATCTAATAAATAAAGACGTTGGTTTTTGATGGCAAAGTTGTCGTCTAGTACCACGCTGGTAGCGGGGTGCGACATAAAAAGCCGTTCTTCGAGGCTTTGCATCAAAATCATATTCATTTGATGTACTAAACGTGCCGCCCAGTAATAGCGTTGCATTAGCTTTTCACTGGCGCGTTGGGCATTGGGCTGATTAAAACCAAAAATATCGGCCAAAGCGGGTTGGTATTCAAACAGCAATCTGTCTTCGGCGCGTTCTGTTAATAAGTGCAGTTCGATACGTAAACGCATAAAGGCGCGAGTGGCTTGGTTTAATGCGCGAACCTCGGCGCTGCTAAGCAACTGGCTATGGGCAATATCACGCCATGTTTGACCTAAGCCCATCGCTTTGGCTAGCCACAGTAATACCTGCAGATCACGTAAGGCTCCGGGGGATTCTTTACAGTTAGGTTCTAGGGAGTAGGGGGTATTTTGATAATGCGCATGGCGCTGGCGCATTTCAGTTAGTTTGGCCTCGTAAAAGGCTTGAATGTTCAGCTGTTGCTGTAGGGCGTTTTGCAACTCTAAAAATAGCGTTTCGTGTCCGGTAATAAAGCGAGCCTCTAGTTGCGCTGTTTGTGTGGCAATATCGGCTTCGGCGGCCTCTAAGCATTGGGCTGGCGTGCGTACACTGGTTGCGGCTTTTAGCCCGATGTCCCACAGCGCTGCAATGAACGTTTCTATCAGTGCGGTGTGCTCGGCGCTGGGGTTGTGTTCGAGCAAAATGAGTACATCTACATCAGAATAGGGATAGAGTTCTTGGCGCCCGTAGCCACCTACAGCAACCACTGCGCTGCATTCAGGCAGGGGGTGCAGCTGATGTAGCTCGATAAGACAGTGGTCTGTGTACGTGCTAAGGCGACGTAATAAGTGCTCGGGCCTAGGCCGCAGCCTAAAGCGCGCAATGGCCTTGCGTCGTTGGGAGGCCAGTCGGGCGCGAAGTTGAGCTAGGTCTGAGCACGGGGTCATACACGTTAAGCGGCAGTGACAAAAGTGGGGGGCGCAGGCATACCAGGTGACACGGTTAGTATTTCGTAGCCGGTGTCAGTAACCAAAATGGTGTGTTCCCACTGAGCCGATAGACTGCGGTCACGAGTCACCACAGTCCACTGGTCAGGCATGAGTTTTAAATCGCGCTTGCCAGCGTTGATCATGGGCTCAATAGTAAAAATCATGCCGGCTTGTAGCTTTAGCCCTGTGCCTGGTTTGCCATAATGCAACACTTGTGGGTCTTGGTGAAATACTTGGCCAATGCCATGGCCGCAGTATTCGCGTACGACAGAGTAGTTGTTTTTTTCGGCATGTTGCTGAATAACATGCCCAATGTCGCCTAGCGTTGCACCTGGTTTAACTTGTTCAATGCCTAGCCACATACATTCGTAGGTAACTTCAGTAAGGCGACGAGCCAAAATAGAGGGTTCGCCTACATAAAACATACGGCTTGTGTCGCCAAACCAACCGTCTTTGATGACAGTGACGTCTAAGTTAATAATATCGCCGTTCTTGAGTTTTTTATCGCTGGGCAAACCATGGCAAATAACATGATTCACAGAGGTGCATACTGCGCCAGGATACGGTGGGTGTCCGGGGGGCGCATAGCCGACAGTAGCAGACTCGACCTGCAGCACGTCGCGAATATAGTCTTTGCAGAGTTGGTCGATTTCGGCGGTGGTGACACCGACCTTAATAAATTGACCTAAATAGTCCAGAGTTTGGGCGGCGGCTTGGCAAGCGGCACGCATTTTATCCAAATCGACAGGATTGGTAACAAGATTGCTCATAATGGCTTGAGTTTAATAGTAAAAAGAGAATATAATTACGGGCTATCGTAAGTCATTTTTATGGGTATAGCAAAAAGCTAACTAGTGTCCCTGAAAAAGACTATTTTTGAACTACAGCTTTGCAATCAGTTTAATACGTTGAACACAGGGTGTCTTTATTTTGTCTATGCCCTAGATTGTAAATCATTCGTTGTAGTAAATCGCGCATCTATTCGTCTCAGGGTGTCTGGAATCACAGCAGGTCTGTAGTCCTTACCGGATACTGGATAGATGCAAGAACTAACCCTTGGAGAAATCTCATGTCTTTAATGCGTGAAATGCTAGAGGCCGGTGTACACTTTGGTCACCAAACTCGTTTCTGGAATCCGAAAATGGAGCAATACATTTTCGGTCAGCGTAACCGTATCCATATCATTAACTTGGAAAAAACGGTTGTGCAGTTTGTTGAGGCACAAAAGTACCTCAGCGATATAGCGGCCCGTGGTGGTAACGTTCTATTCGTAGGCACAAAGCGTGCTGCACGAGAAATCGTAGCGGCCGAAGCCGAGCGTTGCGGTATGCCTTACGTCAACAGTCGTTGGTTGGGCGGTATGATGACCAACTTCAAAACTGTTAAAGCGTCTATCAAACGTTTGAAAGACATGGAAATTCAGTTGGCTGATGGCGCCCTAGAGCGTATGACCAAAAAAGAAGGTCTATTGTTCGAGCGCGAAATGGAAAAGCTCAACAAATCCATCGGTGGTATCAAAGACATGGTTAAGTTGCCCGATGCACTATTTGTTATCGACGTTGGCTACCATAAAATTGCTATTGCCGAAGCTCAAACACTAGGTATTCCAGTGGTCGGTGTGGTTGATACTAACCATTCCCCAGATGGCATTACAAAAATCATTCCTGGTAACGATGACTCTGCCAAAGCAATTGCTCTTTACGCTCGTGGTATGGCTGATGCCGTACTCGAAGGCCGTAACAAAGCCCTTAGCGGTTTAGTCGAAGAAATCCGTGGTGAAGAAGAATTCGTTGAAGTTGAAGTCGAAGAGACAGAAAGCAGCAGCGAAGAGTAATCCCTACTCTTAGGGGGCACAGCGTCAAACCATGGCGCTACTGAATTTCATACTTGCCCCAGTTTTGACTGGGGCATGTTTTATAGAATTGGAGAAAATCGTGGCTCAAATTACAGCATCGATGGTTAAAGAACTGCGCGAAAAAACAGACGCTCCTATGATGGAGTGCAAGAACGCCTTGGTGGAAGCCGAAGGCGATATGGCTCGCGCCGAAGAAATCCTACGTGTCAAACTAGGTAGCAAAGCAAGCAAAGCCGCTTCTCGCATCACTGCCGAAGGTCTAGTGACTGTTTACATCGCCGAAGACGCGAAAACAGGTTCTATCTTAGAAGTGAACTGTGAAACAGACTTCGTTGCTAAAAACGATGACTTCATTAACTTCGTTGATGATGTGGCTCAATTGGTCGCTGAAAAAGCACCTGCTGACTTGGCTGCTTTGGCCGATCTACCTTTCCGTGATGGTACAGTTGAAAGCATTCGTACCGCATTGGTAGGTAAAATTGGTGAAAACATCACTGTTCGTCGTTTCGAGCAGTACGCCACTGACAATAGCTTGGCTCAGTACGTACACGGCGGTAAAATCGCTGTTATCGTTGACTTTGCTGGCAACGAAGAAATCGGTAAAGACGTAGCTATGCACGTTGCCGCCATGAAGCCTCGTGCTCTATCGGCTGAGCAAGTTGCTGCTGAAGAAATCGAAACCGAGCGTTCCGTAGCAGCTCAAAAAGCAGCCGAATCTGGCAAGCCTGCAAACATTGTTGAAAAAATGGTTGAAGGTGCGGTTAACAAATTCCTCAAAGAAGTCACTTTGTTATCCCAGCCATTTGTTAAAAATGACAAACAAAGCGTTGAGCAAATGCTCAAAGAAAACAACGCATCTGTTAGCTCTTACTCTATCTACGTAGTAGGCGAGGGTATTGAGCGTCGCAATGAAGACTTTGCTGCTGAAGTTGCTGCCGTAACCGGTGCCTAAGTATTAGCTGCATTAAACAAAGCGCAGGTGTATTGCCACTAGGCAATACCTTGCGCTCTGTTTTATACTTTCACTGTTTTCACTCTCGGAAAATTAGACATGAACACCCCCTTGTATAAGCGCGTTTTGCTTAAACTGTCTGGCGAAGCGTTGATGGGCGATGATGCCTTTGGAATTAACCGCGCAACCATCATGCGCATGACTGAAGAAATATCCGAAGTCGTTAGTCTTGGTGTTCAAGTTGCCATAGTGATTGGTGGTGGCAACATCTTCCGTGGTATTGCGGCAGGTGCACAAGGCATGGACCGTGCGACTGCAGACTACATGGGAATGATGGCTACCGTAATGAACGCGTTGGCCTTACAAGACGCATTAAAAAATCGTGGTCTTGATGCTCGAGTACAGTCTGCTCTTAATATTGAGCAGGTCGTCGAACCGTACATTCGTCCTAAAGCACTGCGTTACCTCGAAGAAGGTAAAGTGGTTATTTTTGCTGCAGGTACAGGTAATCCTTTTTTTACCACCGATACCGCCTCTGCTCTACGTGGCGCAGAAGTCGGAGCTGAAATTGTCTTAAAAGCAACCAAAGTCGATGGTATTTATAGCGCTGATCCCAACAAGGACCCCGGTGCAACTCGTTATACGCGTATTAGCTTTGATGAGGCCATCATACGCCGCCTAGAGATCATGGATGCGACCGCTTTTGCTTTGTGTCGCGATCAAAAGTTACCCATCAAAGTGTTCTCTATTAATAAACTCGGTGCGTTACGACGTGCTGTATGTGGTGAAGACGAAGGCACGCTGGTGCACGTTTAATATAGGAATTGTTATGAGTCTGTCAGAGATTAAAACATCAGTCGAAGATCGCATGAAAAAGTCGATCGAAGCCCTGGTTACCAGCTTAGCTAAAATTCGTACAGGTCGTGCAACGCCTGGGATTCTAGATCATGTTAGCGTTGAATATTACGGCTCAGACGTTCCAGTTAGTCAGGTAGCAAACATCACTGTTATCGATGCTCGTACCCTTAGTGTTCAGGTTTGGGAAAAGCACTTGGCTCCTATGGTAGATAAAGCCATTCGTAATTCCGACCTAGGTCTTAACCCAATTTTAATGGGTGAAAACATTCGTGTACCGATGCCTGCTCTAACCGAGGAGCGTCGTCGTGATTTAACTCGTTTGGTGCGAGCCGAGGGCGAAGATGCCAAGGTAGCTGTGCGTAACTTACGCCGTGATGCTAACGAGTCCTCAAAGCGTTTGCTAAAAGACAAAGAGATCTCTGAGGACGAGGACCGTCGTCTCCAAGATGACGTTCAGCGTTTGACGGACAAACACGTGGCCGAAATTGACAAGTTAATTGTTGAAAAAGAAGCCGAGGTAATGACGGTTTAATACCGTTGGATGGTGGCGATGCAGCTTAGTTCTACGCAGACAATTCCCGAAATTAGCGGCGTACCACGCCACCTGGCAATTATCATGGACGGCAACGGACGTTGGGCAACCCGACGTTTGTTGCCGCGCACCGCTGGCCACATGAAAGGAGTACAAACAGTACGCCGTGTGGTCGAGCAGTGTGGTCAGGCGGGGGTGAAATACCTGACGCTTTTTGCTTTTAGCTCAGAAAACTGGCGTCGTCCCGAGGACGAGGTCTCTTTGCTGATGCGTTTATTTGTACAAGCCCTAGAAAAAGAAGTTCATAAACTAGAAAAAAAAGGGGTACGTTTGCGTGTGGTTGGGGACCTCAGCCGTTTTGATCCCCATTTGCGTGAACTCATTCAACAGGCCGAAGCCAAAACGGCCCATAACGACAGTTTGCATTTAACCATAGCTGCCAATTACGGTGGCCGTTGGGATATTTTACAAGCCACTCAGCAGTTATTATTAGCTCGACCCGAGCTAGCTCAAGATCCGACTGCCCTTAATGAGACCCATTTTTCGCCTTATTTAAGCATGGCGTTTGCGCCAGAGCCGGATTTATTTATCCGTACAGGGGGTGAGCAGCGTCTTTCTAATTTTTTAATGTGGCAATTGGCTTATACTGAGTTGTATTTCACAGAGATATACTGGCCAGATTTTAATTCAGACCACCTTAAAGCTGCTTTCGAGTGGTATGGTCAGCGCGAGCGTCGTTTTGGACGCACTAGTGCGCAGCTTTAGGACTTCCTTAGGTTAGGTATGTTAAAACAACGCGTTATTACGGCGACCGTTTTGATCGCGCTGCTTGTGGGCGCCATTGCTGCACCAACGCCGTGGGCCTTGGTGCTTATTTTATGTGTGCTGGCTAGTTGTGCTATTTGGGAGTGGTTGCGACTTAGCTATACCGACAAGTCTTTAGTCCCACTTGCTGTGGCTATTCTATTTGCTGTGTTTTCATTCATTTTGGCACAGCAACGTATAGACCAGCATAGTCTAGTTGCTCTACAAAAAAGCCCGTTGCTGTTGATTAGTCCAGCCGTGATTGCGTATTGGGTCCTAGGTGTTGGCATGGCCTTGGTGTTGGCGCAAACGAAACAGCGCCAAAGTCGCCTTGGGGTGTCTTTGTTTGGGGTGCTTAGCATAGCTGTTGCTTGGATGGCTTTGGTCGATATGTGGCTTTACCAAGGTGCTTGGTACTTATTGTCCATGCTGGCGGTGGTTTGGGTGGCTGATGTGACTGCTTATTTCACAGGCAAAGCCTTTGGTAAACGCAAGTTAGCGCCTCAGATCAGTCCCGGCAAAACTTGGGCTGGTGCAATGGGTGCAGTGGTGGGTGTTATTGCATGGATCTTCATTAGTGCTCTGTGGTCAGGGTCTTTTGGTGCCGAGCTCATTCAAAACTGGTCATGGTTTGGGGCTATTGTTGTGGCTATTTTCCTTACCGGTTTTTCTATTATGGGTGATTTGTTTGAGTCCTTGCTAAAGCGTCGTGCTGGCGTCAAAGACTCCAGTCAGTTATTGCCGGGGCATGGTGGGGTCTTGGATCGTATTGATGCTCTTATTCCCGTTGCTCCTTTGGCGGCTTTTTTAGCCGGCCCTTGGTTGCAAGCACTCATGCAATAAGCCTTTTATTTTTAACGTGTTTTTATGATCCAATCTGTTTGCATACTGGGCTCCACCGGCTCTATTGGGCAAAGTACCCTAGATGTGATTGCGCGTCACCCTGATAAAATGCAGGTGTATGCGCTCACGGCCTTTAGTCGCATGACCGAGCTGGCGCAGCAAGCGCATGCATCTGGAGCTCAAGTGGTGGTGGTTCCCAATGATGTCTCCTGTACGCAATTTAAAGCGGCTTGGGTCTTTACAACACCGATTCCAGAAATACGTTTGGGCAAAGAAGGGCTTATTAGTGTAGCCACCGATACGGCCGTTACCACGGTGATGGCGGCTATTGTGGGCGCTGCCTGTTTAGAGCCTGCTTTGGCTGCTGCGCAAGCAGGCAAACGTATTTTATTGGCCAACAAAGAATCCCTTGTAGCAGCGGGGCATATTTTTATGCAGGCCGTGCGCGACCATGGTGCTGTTTTGCTACCCATAGACAGCGAGCACAATGCCATGTATCAGTGCTTGCCCACCGAAGCGCAAATTAGTGCTCCGGCTCAACCTTACCCCTCTATCGA
>CANQRK010000040.1 GCA_947626245.1 uncultured Paenalcaligenes sp.
AGCAAACACGGTATGGCCTTGAGCCACTGCCATCTGAATGGCTGTGGTCCCAATTCCACTCGCACCGCCATGTACTAGTAGCGATTCGCCTTTTTGCAAGCCGGCTCGCATCCAAACATTGCTGTAAACCGTAAAGCACGTTTCCGGCAAACCTGCCGCCTCCGTCAGACTTAGACCAGCGGGCACAGGCAAACAATGCGCAGCAGGCGTCAATACGTACTCCGCATAGCCACCACCTGGCACTAAAGCGCATACCGCATCACCTAGCTCAAAATCTGTTTGGCTTAAGTCTCCGGCAACCAGGGTTCCAGACACCTCTAGGCCTAATACATCAGATGCCCCAGGAGGCGGCGGATAAGCCCCTTTGCGCTGAAACACATCCGGTCTATTTACCCCTGCAGCCGCTACCTTAATAAGTACCTGCCCCTCTTGGGGCTGAGGAATACCACGCTGCCCTAAAACCAAAACATCGGGGGCTCCTGGAGCCTGCATCTCAATGACCTTCATTTCTTGATCCATTCTTTCTCTCCTCTGATTTGATTATTAAACACAGTATAAGACATCAGCTTAAGCCATTTAACGCCATTTTGTTAAAATTTTCGTGACTTTTTGTTTTACTTAGGTTATTATAATTTTTTTATCCAAAAGCACATTGTGCAATTGATAAAATTAATTTGTGTAGTTAGGCACCGGAAGCGTGCCAGAGTGGTTGAATGGACTGGTCTTGAAAACCAGCGATGGGGTAACTCATCCGTGAGTTCGAATCTCACCGCTTCCGCCACACCCAAAACACAAATAACGCATCCATGGCGGAATAGGTAGACGCAAGGGACTTAAAATCCCTCGAACGCAAGTTCGTCCCGGTTCGATTCCGGGTGGATGCACCAAAATTTAAAGCCCTGCTCACTCAGTGAACAGGGCTTTTTTATTTTCGCGCACTTTGCGCTCTGACAAGCACCAACAGAACTCACTCCTACACGCACGCATAAAAAAAGCCCCTCTAAAAAGAGGGGCCTTTTTAAGCTACTGACTTACTCTTCGTTGGCAACAGGAGCCTGAGGGCCACCCTGAGCTTCGATACCACCAATCGCTTTCACGGATAGACGCAAACGACCTTTGTCGTCAGCCTCGATCACTTTCACACGAATGGCCTGACCTACAGTGATCACGTCATTAATGTTGTTGATGCGGTAGTTGGCAATTTCAGAGATATGCAGCAAACCATCTTTACCAGGCAAGACCTGAACAATCGCACCAAAGTCCAATACACGGACTACGGAACCATCGTACTCTTCACCGACTTCGACTTCGGCGGTTAGCTCTTTGATACGACGCTCGGCCTCTTGAGCCATCGTCAAATCAGCACTGGAGATAGTAATAGTACCATCATCACCAATATCAATCTGAGTACCGGTTTCCTCGGTTAGGCTACGGATGGTTGCACCACCCTTACCAATCACGTCACGGATTTTCTCGGGGTTGATCTTTACAGTGAGCATACGTGGCGCAAAAGCGGACAGCTCGGTACGAGAGCCTTCGAGGGCGCTTTGCATGCGACCTAGGATATGCAAACGGCCTTCTTTGGCTTGAGCCAAAGCGACGCGCATAATTTCCGTTGTGATACCTTGGATTTTGATGTCCATTTGCAAAGCGGTAATACCGTCTTCGGTACCTGCGACTTTAAAGTCCATATCACCAAGGTGATCTTCATCACCAAGAATATCAGTGAGAACAGCGAACTTGCCGCCTTCTTTGATTAGCCCCATCGCCACCCCTGCAACGTGATGGCTTAGAGGCACGCCTGCATCCATCATCGCTAAAGAACCACCACACACGGTAGCCATTGAGGAAGAACCGTTAGATTCGGTGATTTCAGAAACCACACGCATGGAGTACTGGAAGTCCTCAGCGCTAGGCAACAAGGAAGTTAAGGCACGCTTAGCCAAGTTACCATGACCAATTTCACGACGCTTAGGCGCACCAAAACGACCCGTTTCGCCGGTAGCAAAAGGAGGGAAGTTGTAATGCAACATAAAGCGATCACGCGCTTCGCCCATGACGGAGTCAATAATTTGCTCGTCCTGACGTGTACCCAAAGTGGTTACGACCAACGCTTGTGTCTCACCACGTGTGAACAACGCGCTACCGTGCGCACGGGGCAATACCCCTAAGCGAATCTCGATAGGACGTACAGTACGGGTATCACGACCATCAATGCGAGGCTCACCACTTAAGATCTGACCACGAACGATTTCACTTTCAAAGTCAAACAAAATATTGTCTACTTCGACGGAATCAGGTGTGCTTGTACCTGCTACCGCTGCTTGCTCTGCAAGCGCAGTTGCTAGTTTGGCACGTACGTTTTTAAGCGCATCAGTACGCGCTTGTTTTTGGCGAATTTGGTAAGCGGCTTTGAGGTCATCAAAAGCAACCGCTTTCACTGCTGCAATCAGTTCGTCGTTTGCAGGTGCTGGCTGCCAATCCCATTCGGGTTTACCGGCTTCTTCGACTAGCTCGTTAATCACGTTAATCGCGGCTTGCATTTGCTCGTGACCAAATGCAATCGCACCCAACATGACGTCTTCGGACAACTGCTCGGCTTCGGACTCAACCATCAGCACAGCAGCCTCGGTACCCGCAACCATCAAATCCAACGAAGACTGCTCAAGCTGAGAAGCCACTGGGTTCAATACGTATTCGTTATTTACATAACCAACACGAGCCGCACCGACAGGACCATTAAAGGGAATACCTGAAATAGCCAAAGCGGCAGATGCACCAATCATAGCGGGTACATCAGGTGCAATGTCTGGGTTTACAGACAAAACGTGAATAATAATCTGAACTTCGTTATAGAAGCCTTCAGGAAATAGTGGACGCAAAGGACGGTCAATTAGACGCGCTGTTAGCGTTTCACGGTCGGAAGGCTTGCCTTCGCGTTTGAAAAAACCACCAGGAATACGACCTGCAGCATAGGTTTTTTCAACGTAATCAACAGTTAAAGGGAAAAAATCTTGGCCGGGTTTGGCTTTTTTAGCCCCAACCACAGTAGCTAAAATAACCGTGTCTTCAACAGACACCAGCACAGCACCTGACGCTTGGCGAGCAATCTCACCAGTTTCAATCACGACTTGATGCTGTCCATATTGAAATGACTTCGTCACTTTATTGAACATTAGGATATATCCTTACAATAAAAAAGCCGCGCATAGCAAGCTGATGCTTGCTATATGCACGGCTGTATCGCGGGGCAAAGCCCGAGTATCACTTACGCAGACCGAGTTTTTCGATCAGTTGACGATAAGCTTCAGGTTTACGGTTTTTTAGGTAGTCGAGCAATTTACGACGACGACTTACCATGCTGAGCAAACCACGACGTGAGTGATGATCTTTCTTGTGGTTCTTGAAGTGGTCAGTCAACACTGTAATACGTGCAGTAAGTAGTGCAACTTGAACTTCAGGGGAACCTGTATCGCCTTTTGTGCGCTGAAACTCTTCAACGACGGCAGCCTTATTGATATTTGTACCAGACATTTTAACCTCGATAAACATGCGTCAGGGCCGAGATTGCTCTGACGTGCAATAAAAAAGCAGGACAGTTTCATTTAAACTGCCCAGCTAAGATAAAAATTATACCGGATTTAATACAAAAAGCCGATACTATAATCAAAATAATCGTATTTTTAGACCTAGGCCTTTATTTACAGCCTCAGTCCCAAAGGAGAAGCCATGCTGCGCTACCTTAGTCTTTCGGCCTGCATTTTAACGCTTAGCGCTTGCACCACCCTGTCTGATATGCCGGTGGGTACACCTCTAAGCCAACTACAGGCTGAATTTGGCCCGCCTACTGTAGCCTGCCCTCCACAGCAGCCGCAACGTTTAGTCTGGTCACAACAACCTTATGGTCAATATGCATGGGGTGTTGATATCAATGCACAACAAGAACTACTACAAAGCACCCAAGTCCTGAGTGACAGGGAGTTTGAACGACTCAGCGAAGGTGACTGGACCCAACAACGTGTACTGTGCCATTTTGGCCCACCAGCTGAAAAAGACTACACACCCTATCAGGGAGTACGTATGTTGGTGTGGTCATATCGCTACAAACAAAGCAGTACGTGGAATTCATTAATGTATGTGTATTTTGGCGATGACGGGTTAGTTAAAACTCACCATCCTGGCCCTGATCCGTTTATGGAACCGAACGAATCCGAGTTTTTTGCTCCTTAATAGAAAAAGGCGGTACAACACCGCCTTTTCACTATGGTTCCTCGGCTCGACGCTGCGCAGCCAACTGCCGTGCTTTACGCCAGCGCCACAACATAACTCCCCAACCGGACAATCCATACACCACAAACAAACCAAATAGAGTAATGGGTGGATCAGAAGACACAAAAACAAAGACCAACACAAACAGCAACATGCCCCAAAACGGTACGCTACGCCCCAAGGCAAACGACTTGCCACTATAAAAAGGCGCGTTCGATACCATCGTGACACCCGCATAAATCGTCAGAGCAAAGGCGGACCAAACCAAGGTTTGCGCTTCGATGTTGAGCTTGTTATCAACGGCTAGCCAGACAAAACCGGCAATCAACGCCGCGGCAGCTGGACTAGGCAAACCCTGAAAGAAGCGTTTATCTACAATGGCAATATTTGTGTTAAATCGCGCTAAGCGCAATGCAGCCCCAACCACATAAATAAAAGCAGCCAACCAACCCCACCGCCCTAGGTCCTGCAGCGCCCATACATACATCACAAAAGCAGGCGCCACCCCAAACGAAATAATATCTGCCATGGAGTCATATTGCTCACCAAAAGCAGACTGCGTTTTTGTCAAACGCGCGACTCGACCATCCATTCCATCAAATACCATGGCTAAGAAGATAGCAATCGCTGCTGCCTCAAAAAAACCATTCATCGCTTGAACTACAGCATAAAAACCCGCAAACAAATTGGCTGTGGTAAAAGCATTAGGCAGTAAATAAATGCCGCGTCGACGTTTTTCCTCGGAGTGCAAATTAGGCATACACGCTCGATTTAATTAAAAAAAAGAATATTTCACAATGAAGACCTAAGCATAACCCAGAAAAAAACCCCTGCCATCATTAGGCAGGGGTTTTTTATGACAAACTGATTGCGAATAGCAATTAGTTTTTGCTTTGGTCTACTAGTTTGTTAGCAGCAATCCAAGGCATCATAGCGCGTAGCTGATTACCGACCTGTTCGATCTGAGACTCAGCATTGATACGACGACGAGCTGTCATGGAAGGAGCACCAGCAGCGTGCTCGAGAATGAAGTTCTTCGCGTATTCACCGTTTTGAATGTTTTCCAAACACTCACGCATTGCTTGGCGTGTTTCGTCGGTAACAATACGAGGACCTGTTACGTACTCACCGTACTCAGCGTTGTTAGAGATGGAGTAGTTCATGTTGGCGATACCACCCTCGTAGATCAAATCTACGATAAGTTTTAGTTCGTGCAAACACTCGAAGTACGCCATTTCAGGAGCGTAACCGGCTTCGACCAAGGTATCAAAACCTGCTTTGATGAGCTCTACAGCACCACCACAAAGAACGGCTTGCTCGCCGAACAAGTCGGTTTCAGTTTCTTCGCGGAAGTTGGTTTCAATAATACCAGCACGACCACCACCATTGGCGCTAGCGTAGGACAAAGCCACATCGCGAGCTGCACCAGACACGTCTTGGTAAACAGCAACTAGATGAGGTACACCACCACCTTGTTGGTAAGTACCACGTACAGTGTGACCTGGAGCTTTAGGAGCAACCATAATCACGTCTACGTCTTTGCGAGGTACAACTTGACCGTAGTGAACGTTAAAGCCGTGCGCAAAAGCCAAAGCAGCACCTGCTTTGATGTTGGGCTCGACTTGATTACGATAGACTTCAGCGATGCTTTCGTCAGGTAGCAAAATCATTACTACGTCTGCTTCTTTTACTGCCTCGGCAACTTCTTTAACTTTAAGACCAGCTGCTTCGGCTTTGGACCAGGAAGCACCGCCTTTACGCAGACCGACTGTTACGTTTACGCCAGACTCGTGCAAGTTGTTTGCATGAGCGTAACCTTGGGAACCGTAACCGATGATGGCAACGTTTTTGCCTTTAATTAGAGACTGATCGCAGTCTTTATCGTAAAAAACTTTCATGAATAACTCCGAAAAACGATTTTGTATGTCTTAATCTAAACGAGATGTTTTTATAGTTTTAGAATGCGTTCACCGCGACTAATGCCTGAAACACCCGTGCGCACTGTTTCAAGAATAGCACTACGATCTATTGCCTGAATAAATGCTGCAATTTTTTCCTGTACACCAGTTAACTCGATGGTATAGGTTTTATCGGTCACGTCAATAATGCGACCGCGGAAAATATCAGCCATGCGCTTTAGCTCTTCGCGCTCTTTGCCTACGGCACGCACTTTAATAAGCATCAGCTCACGCTCGACGTGGGGGCCCTCGGACAAGTCCACAACCTTTACCACGTCAACTAAACGATTGAGATGTTTGGTAATTTGCTCGATGGTATCATCAGAACCAATGGTCACAATAGTCATACGGGACAACGTTTCGTCCTCGGTAGGCGCTACTGTTAAGGTTTCGATGTTGTAACCCCGAGCAGAAAATAAACCAACCACACGCGATAACGCACCCGGCTCATTTTCCAATAAAACAGAAATGACGTGTTTCATTATGCGTTCTCCTCTAGGTCTGCAGCACTAAGGATCATTTCTGTTAGACCTTTGCCTGCCTTAACCATTGGCCATACGTTTTCTGATTGATCGGTAATGAAATCAAGGAAAACCAAGCGATCTTTGTGCTTAATGAAGGCCTCACGAATTGCGGGCACAACATCTGAGGGGCTTTCAATACGCAAGCCTACATGACCATAGCTTTCGACCAGTTTTACAAAGTCAGGCAACGCCTCGACATACGACTCGGAGTAACGAGAGCCATAATCGATTTCTTGCCACTGGCGCACCATACCCAAGTAACGGTTGTTTAAACACAGAACTTTAGGGCTGAGTCGATGTTGCTTGCAAGTAGAAAGCTCTTGAATGTTCATTTGGATGGAGCCTTCGCCAGTAATAACGGCAACGTCAGCATCCGGGTTAGCCATTTGTACACCCATGGCGTAAGGCAAGCCAACACCCATCGTGCCTAAGCCACCGGAGTTAATCCAACGGCGAGGCTTGTTAAAGCGATAATATTGCGCAGCCCACATTTGATGTTGGCCCACATCGGAGGTCACAAACGCATTACCGCCCGTGACTTCCCATAAGGCTTCGACGACGGATTGTGGCTTGATGACGCTATCTGATTTTTGATAGGCCATACACTGAATACCACGCCACTCATTAATTTGCTGCCACCATTTAGCCAAAGCCGTTTTCTTAGCTTGGTTAGCTGCCTTGTTTTGTGCGTAGAACTCGTTAAGCTCGACCAGCACGTCTTTCACACAACCCACAATGGGCACGTCTACCTTGACTCTTTTAGAGATGGAGGACGGATCAATGTCTATGTGAATGATCTTGCGGGGAACTTGAGAGAAGTGGCGCGGATTACCAATAACGCGGTCATCAAAACGAGCCCCTACGGAAATCAGCACATCGCAATGCTGCATGGCCATATTGGCCTCGTAGGTTCCGTGCATACCGGGCATACCAACATACTGATCATCACAGCCTGGGAATGCACCCAATGCCATCAATGTAGTCGTACATGGAGCACCCGTTTGCTTGACGAGCTCGATAACTTCGTCAGAAGCATTAGCCAGTACAGCTCCGCCCCCTACGTAGATCATGGGGCGCTCGGCCTGAGCCAAAAGCTGCACCGCTTTTTTGATCTGGCCTTGGTGACCTTTGGTGACAGGCATGTACGAACGCAAACGCGGCTCACCTTTTTTGGGGGTGTAGCGTGCGGTAGCAACCGTGATGTCTTTGGGAATATCGACCAGAACGGGGCCAGGACGACCTGTTTTGGCAATATAGAAGGCTTTACGAATAGTGTCCGCTAAATCGCGTACGTCGCGGACTAAAAAGTTGTGCTTAACACAAGGACGAGTAATACCAATGGCATCACATTCTTGGAAAGCGTCTTCGCCAATAGCCTGAGTACCTACTTGGCCACTAATGACCACCATAGGAATGGAATCTGTGTAAGCGGTAGCAATGCCGGTCACTGCGTTAGTTAGGCCGGGACCACTGGTAACCAAAGCCACACCGACTTTGTTGGATGAGCGTGAATACGCATCCGCAGCATGAACAGCAGCTTGCTCATGACGAACTAAGATATGACGAAATTTATCTTGCTTGAAAATAGCATCGTAGATGTAAAGTACCGCACCGCCGGGATAACCGAAAACGTGTTCAACGCCCTCGTCGGCCAAAGTGCGCACTACGATATCGGCGCCATTGAGTTCCATAATAATAGTTTTCCTTTCAGGTTTTGCTCAAACACCCCACTCGGCACTAAAGCCCGAGCCTGAACCGACAGCAACAACATGACCTAGCGCTTTAAGATTCACAGAACCTTTCCACCTAGACACATTGCAGAGCGATCTGCACTCAGTGAGATACGGCAATCACGCCAACATGGCGTACAGCTTGAAACGAAAGCCCGGCAACACACGCTTGTGACGCGGCCAGCGGCAGTAAAAAGGCGCAAATAACAGCAGGCGGATAACCGTGCAACATAAAGCCTATTTATCCATTCTGATAAGAATGAATTAACTAGAATAACCCGTTTATCAAAACCTAAGCAACCCCAAGCCATAGCATGTTGGTATTGTGCAATGCAATAGCATACCCATAAAACGCCTCTTTGGCTGCTTTAAAAATCAAAACTACCTATTTTTTAGAAAAAAGCGTGAATACCCGTTTGGGCACGCCCCAAAATAAGAGCATGTACATCATGGGTACCTTCATAGGTGTTCACCACCTCAAGATTCACCAGATGGCGCGCTACACCGAATGCATCCGAGATGCCATTGCCTCCCAACATATCCCGTGCCATGCGAGCAATATCTAGGGCTTTACCACACGAATTGCGCTTCATCATAGAGGTAATTTCCACCGCTGCGCTCCCCTCGTCTTTCATGCGTCCTAAGCGTAAACAACTTTGCAAAGCTAAGGTAATTTCCGTTTGCATATCGGCCAGCTTTTTTTGGATCAATTGATTTGCAGCCAGTGGACGCCCGAACTGGTGACGGTCCAAAGTGTACTGCCGTGCGGTATGCCAACACGACTCAGCCGCACCTAGCGCTCCCCACGCAATACCATAGCGGGCAGAATCCAAACAAGTGAAAGGCCCTTTTAACCCTTTGACTTTAGGTAACAAGGACTTGGCACTGACCTCGACGTCATTCATCACCACTTCGCCCGTAATAGACGTACGCAAACCCACTTTGCCATGAATGACCGGCGCACTAAGCCCTGACATACCCTTTTCCAAAATAAAACCTCGGATAAGGCCATCGTCTTCGCCACCGACCACCTTGGCCCAAATAATAAACACATCAGCAATGGGTGCGTTAGTAATCCACATTTTTGTACCGGAAAGCACATAATTACCATCCGGTCGCAGCTGTGCTCGCGTTTCCATCGCGCCTGGGTCCGAACCGTGATTGGGCTCGGTTAAACCAAAACACCCGATCCACTCTCCCCGCGCTAATTTAGGCAAATACGTTCTTTTCTGCTCTTCAGATCCAAAAACCTCTATAGGCAGCATCACCAATGAGGACTGCACACTCAACATGGAACGATAACCCGAGTCTATGCGCTCAATTTCTCGCGCAATTAAGCCATAACTGACGTAATTTAAGCCAGCGCCACCATATTGCTCTGCACTGGTTGCACCGAGCAAGCCTAAGGCGCCCATTTCCTGAAAAATCTCTTTGTCAGTACGCTCATGCCTAAAAGAATCAAGCACTCGCGGAGCAAGTTTTTCCTGTGCGTAGGCCTGAGTGGCCTCTTGCACCATCCGCTCCTCAACACTCAGTTGGCTATCTAGCAATAAGGGATCTTCCCAATGAAATGTAGGTCGTATACTCATTCGTTGTGTCTCCTTGATCTACTTTGTTATTAGCCTGTTTTCTTTTACGTACTCTACCATTTCCTAGCTATCTTTTTCAAAAGCAGGCAAAAGCAAAACCTCTAGGTATACTTAGTATTTTTAGTGTACGTTTTCGGCCTGTATGATCCTACCGATTCCACCGCTGCAGCGTTTTTTTCACAGTCATTATTTACTGGCGGGCTTACGCCAGTCTTTGGGCGTGCTATTACCTGTGATTGTGCTGGGCGGTGTGTTTAAGCTTTATGCAATAGCCATTATTATGGCTCTGGGTGCAACCTGTGTTGCTATTGTGGATCAGGCGGGTGGACCCAAACGCTATCGCACCAATGAAATGCTCGGTGCGGCCACCTTAGGCACACTTACCGTGCTCATGACGGGGCTCAGCTCTAGTTCCTCCGTAGCTATCTGGTGTTTGGTGCCCACGCTGGGGTTTTGTTACTCCATGCTCAATGTCTATGGTAAACGCGGCGGTCTTATCGCCTTTGCCTGCTTACTGCTCATGGTTTTAACCTTGCGTACGCCCCTTAGCCCCGACGAGGTTTTGCTCCATACGCTATATTCTGCTGCCGGTGCTTTCTTTTATATTTCTTTTAGCCTGCTTTTTAGAAAAACCGTTTTTTACCAAGACGAACGCAGTACCTTAGCGGTGGCACTGTTCACTACCTCAGCCTATATGGTGCAACGTGCCAAATTCTATGACATGGATGCCGAACTCGATGACACCTATAGACGCTTAATCAAAATTCAGGCTGAAATGACCGAGGCCCAACAAGCGGTACGCGACATCGTACTGCGCGAACTGCCAAAAGGCGGTACAGGCTCAGCCGAAGCCAATCGTCTGTCGTTGCTAGCCATTTACGTCAATATGGAAAGCCTGCGCGACTCGCTTATCGCTAGCCACACCGACTACGTCAACCTACGACGGACGATGGGTAAGTGCGACTTCTTATTTTTTACTCACGACGCGCTATACCAAATGGGATTAGCCGTTGGACATATTGCGCTAAACGTGTCCCGTCGACGCAAGACCAAGCCACCTCATAGCGCCAAAGCGGAAGTTCGCGCTTTGGAATACGAACTAGAACGCTATCGCCGAGCTCAATTCAACAAAGAACAACCCGAGACCTATGCATTGCTTGTACAAATCGTACGTAGATTACGTAATATACAAAATCTCATTGACCATATGGCGGAACAAACGCGTAGTCCTAGCAACGACATTCCATTAGATCAATATCTGGATAAATCCTTAAGCCGCTTTTTATCCCGAGATGAAATTCGTGTGGGCATGCTATCCAGCAATTTACGCTGGAGCTCGGCGACCTTTCGCTATGCCATTCGAGTCAGTTGCGCCTGTATATTGGGCTTGGCGGTGCCCACCCTAATTGCCTATCTATCGCCTCAATTAGAAACGCTTCAAGCGCTGACCTCGTATAGCTATTGGATTATTATGACGGCGTTGGTCATTATGAAACCGGCCTTCTCCCTGACCAAGCAACGCAATTTATTTAGATTGGCTGGCACTGCCTTAGGTTGTGTGCTGACGTTAATTTTATTTAGCTCGACCACAAACAGCGAAATCTATTTATTAGTATTATTAGTCGCCTATGTATTGGGCAATAGCCTAGTGCTTTTGAACTATATGTTCTCCGCCACCTTTACTACGATTTTTGTGTTGATTGCTTTTCAATTTTTACAAGGTAGCAGTCATTTTATTATTGGTGAACGCTTTGTGGATACCTTAATCGGTTGCGCTATTGCTTTTATCTGTAGCTATATTTTGCCGTGGTGGGAATCAAACTCTATTCGCAACCTAGCGCAAAACGCCTTGCAAGCGAACAAGAACTACTTGCACACAGGCCTGCACTATGCCACCTTAAAGCGGCAACAGACTGCCGCCACTACTGCTGTTAGCCGAGACGAACACGCCCTAACCCTAAGCGCTGCCGCCCTCAGCAAACTAGAACATGACTTGGGCGAAGCTGACACCCAATGGCTGCTGGCTAAACGGCAAGTGCATATTCATTTTAGTAATTTTGCATCCGGTTTATATCGCATGATGAGCGAGCCAAGCTCGCATCAAGCCGATGTGGCACTTTTGAATAATTTGCTGAGCCAAAATCATGTGTTGGCATCGCAAATTAGTGCCACGATTCCGTTACTGGCCTCGTTACCCGAAGTCCCTCCAGAGGTAAACAATGCCTTACGTTTTATTGAGCGCGAATTAAATAATTTGGATGGCCCCGATGTGGGCACACTAGAAACAGATGGCGAGTTAGCTATGCTGGCTTATCCTCTGCGTCAGATGCTTAAAGCCTCACAACTATTGCGTCAAGACATGCAAGGTTTAGAGCTGGTTGCAGGGCCTCCGACCCCACAACTAGCTCAAGCCCTTAGTGTTGCTCGGGACGACGAAACACGAGCTTTGTCGACGACGACAGCTCAGGGACAAAACCATAACCCTCGTAATTAAACCCCTGCAAACTTTCTACTGTTTGACACTGCTGATCGACAGCATAACGCAGCATTAGCCCACGCGCTTTTTTAGCGTAAAAACTAATGATTTTCCAATCATCCCCCTTTTGATCTTGGAATACACATTCCACAACGGGGTAACGCAACGCCTTTTTATCAACCGCTTTAAAGTATTCGTTAGAGGCTAGGTTTATAACCACCGGATTAGTGCTTTGGTCTAACTGCTCATTTATGTATTGCGCCAATTGGCTACCCCAGTAATCGTATAGATTTTTACCAGAGGCCGTCGCTAGTTTTGTACCCATTTCCAAGCGATAAGGCTGCATTAAATCTAGCGGTCGTAACACACCGTATAAACCACTAAGGATCAGAGCATGTTGTTGCAACCAATCAAGCTGCCCATCAGACAGCTGACTGGCCTGTAATCCCTCGTACACATCCCCATTAAAAGCTAATGCGGCTTGACGGGCATTATCCAAACTAAAGGTAGTGCTCCAGTCTTGGTAACGTTGCACATTTAACTGGGTTAGGGCCTCGCTGAGCTTCATTAAACCTTGTATTTGCGCTGGGCTTTGGGTGCGTAACACCTGAATCAGCGCCTGTGCTTGGGGCACCATTAAAGGCTGTGTGTGCAGCGTGGTACGTACCGGTGTATCGTAATCCAGTTTTTTAGCTGGGGATAAAATAAATAACATAAAAACCTCTTAGCGTGCAGTCCAACCACCGTCCAAAGATAAAGTCGTACCCGTCATTTGTTCGGCCGCCTCGGAACATAAAAAGACGGCGGCGCCCCCAATTTGTTGAGGTGTCACAAACTGCAAGGAGGGTTGTTTTTCCGCTAGCAACTGACGAGCTGCCGTTTCTATATCGGTTTGATTTTTTTCTGCCAAAGCTTGAATTTGTGCCTCGACTAAGGGCGTACGTACCCAGCCAGGACAAATCGCATTACATGTAATTCCGTCTCCGGCATTTTCTAAAGCAGTGACTTTGGTTAGGCCCACCACCCCATGTTTGGCAGCCACATACGCCGACTTGTATTCAGAAGCCACCAAACCATGCGCTGAAGCAATATTAATAATCCGCCCCCATTGTTGTTTTTGCATAAGGGGTAAGGCCTCGGCCGTCGTATGAAACACCGCCGACAGATTTAACGCAATAATTTGATTCCAACGATCTATGGGGAAATTTTCGATACGATCCGTATGCTGAATGCCTGCGTTGTTGACTAAGATATCAACTTGCCCTGTCAACTGAATAACTTGTCGAATAAACTGGCGTGCGGACTCGGCTTGGCTTAGATCGGCAGCAATATAATGAACTTTGACATCATTTTGCAGCTCTAAGTTGACACGAATTTTCTCGATTTCGGCAGCATCACCAAAACCATTTAAAATAATATTTGCCCCTTGGGAGGCTAACTGTTGCGCCACCGCTAAGCCAATACCACTGGTCGAACCAGTAATCACTGCTGTTTTATGTGTAAGCATGTATTTCTCCGAGCAAGGTGGGTTCCCCCTATTCATAATCTTCTTAGTGTAGCGCTTTGCTCTATTTGGGGGTACTACATGCCTAGAAAGATCTGGTCTTTTTTTGTGAAAATCTGGTAGAATGGCTGTCTTGCTAATTTAGTTAGCAAGACGAGCGGGCAGGTGGCAGAGTGGTCGAATGCGCTGGACTCGAAATCCAGTATACGTGCAAACGTATCGTGAGTTCGAATCTCACCCTGCCCGCCATTTTTTTGTCTTCTATTTGTCAAAAATGGCCCGCGCTAGCCCACGGCGTATCTGCCATATCAATCCCCTTTATCTCGGCCTGTTGCACTAAACGCTGCAGATACTCGCGTCCTTTTTTCACCCAACTGGCTTTTTCATGGGCTTCTTTTAAGTAAGGCAACACGGCCTGAAAAGGAAGGACTTGGCCTCGTTCACGCGCATCCAGACGGATAATGTGATAGCCATAACGCGTAGCCACCGGTTCTGCAGAAAGCGTGCCTTCGGTCATGGTCGCCATCGCGGCCTCGAACTCTGGCACCGTGTCCCCAGTCGCAAGCTGCCCTAAGAGCCCCCCGTTGTTTTTAGAAGGGCACGCACTGTACTCCTGCGCTAAATAACTAAATCGATTCGGATTCGCCGTTAGCTCGGCTAGCACCCACTGAGCCTGCTGTAAGGCCGCCTCACGTCGTGTCGAATCCTCGGCAGAGGCCACAAACAAGATATGTGCGACCTCATACAATGAAGGCCCAGTAAAGCGACTTGGATTCGCATCATAAACACCCCGTAAGGTCGCTTCATCGTACTCAGCCGGCTCGATGGCCTCTTCGATTAAAGCACGTATAGAGGCCTCTAGCTCCGTTTCCCATTGCCCTTCTGAAACCTCTATGGGGCTAACGTCAACCCCCTGTGCCTGAGCGGTTTGGTGCAATAGTTCTTTGAGAACTAACGCATGGGCGGCGGCTCTCCAGGCCCAACCCGGTTTATCTTTAGGCATGGGATGGTGTTGCGCCTCGGTAGCAATGGCTTCAGGCGAGATTTCAACTCCATTAACAAGGATAGGATCTGCTGTCTGGGAGGCGACCGCCTTTCTGCTAGGAGCGGTCTTTTCAGGATTAATAGCAATCACTCTCATGGATTAAATCTCTCTTTTTGAACGAACGATCTGATAGCCCGGACGCCACACATAACGAATGGGAGCAGAAAAAATATGCACCAAACGAGTAAAGGGTAATAACAGGAAAATAGTCAAACCTAAGAATATATGCAGCTTAAAAAGCCAAGGGGTTCCCACCAAATACGCGGCAGCCCCACCTTGAAAGAACACAATGGCTTGAGCCCACTGCATCAATCGCACCATCTCGCCGCCGTCCAAGTGCTGTAAAGAGAAAAAGATCGTGCCCAAACCCAAAATGACTTGAAGTACCAATAAAGCCAAAATGCCGGTATCAGCAAAGGTTGAAGTAGCACGAACGCGCGCATTGGTAAGACGACGATGTAACAGTATGAGTCCACCGATTAAGGTCATAACACCCGCGACACCACCAACTACAATAGCCAACACCTGCTTAAAACTATGACTAATTCCTAACATATCAAACAAATAGATAGGGGTTAAAAGCCCCACCAAATGCCCAAAGAAAATAGTAAGAATCCCCACATGAAACAACACGGAGCCAATCGCAAACTGTTTATTGCTTAACAATTGACTGGATTTGGTTTTCCATGAAAAAGGGTCACGATCATAGCGGGCAATGCTGCCCACCACCATTACCGTCAAGGCAATATATGGGTATATGCCAAAAAGAAATTCATGCATAGCTGCCTCCTGTCTAGGACTCTGTCGATGCCACTGATCGATGAATTCGAATAGGGGCTTCATTTATCTGTGGAGCTGCCGTTTCATTAGCAGTGGAACCAAACATAACTTGAGCCTCTTGCCACACTGCGTCCAAAGCCTCTAAGTCCTCGGGGTTATCAGTAGGCTGCGCTAACAGCTCTTGGGCCTG
>CANQRK010000041.1 GCA_947626245.1 uncultured Paenalcaligenes sp.
CCCGAGCGCATGGAAGGTCGTGTAGTCAAAGAGCATGGTTTCCCTTTGTTACCGCTGCATTTTTCAGGAGTGCGTGGCAAAGGAGTGAAAGCCTTAGTGCAGTTGCCTTGGCGTTTAGCCAAAGCCTGCCTTGAAGCCCGTAAAGCCTTTAAGCAAGCTCAGCCAGATGTGGTGTTAGGGATGGGCGGCTATGTCGCTTTTCCTGGTGGCTTAATGGCTAAATTAGCCGGTGTGCCGCTCATTGTGCATGAGCAAAATGCGATCGGGGGCACGGCTAATCGTTACCTTGCCAAGCTAGCACGTCAAAGTTTGGTTGGCTTCCCTGGTGCGTTGCCGGGGGCTGTCATGGTGGGAAATCCGGTACGCAGTGCATTCACTCGTCAAGCCTCTCCCGCCGAGCGGTATCAGCGTCGTAAAGGAACTTTACAAATCTTAGTATTGGGTGGCAGTTTAGGAGCCGCTCCATTGAATACAATCCTACCTGCAGCATTAGCGCAAATTGCTCCAGAACAGCGACCTCAGGTAATACATCAAACCGGTGAAGCCCATGTGGATACGGTACGGCAGGCGTACCAGTCCGTACAGGTGCAGGCGCAGGTGGTGCCCTTTATAGCAGATGTAGCTGAAGCGATGGCCGAGGCAGATGTGGTTATTTGTCGGGCAGGCGCAATGACAGTAGCTGAGGTAGCCGCGGTCGGGGTAGCGGCCCTATTTGTGCCGTTGCCACATGCGATTGATGATCACCAAACGGCGAATGCTAATTATTTAAGTGACTGTGATGCTGCGTGGTTGCAGCCGCAATCCCAGCTAAGTGCCGAATGGCTAGCCAACTGGTTACAGACACGGACCCGAGCCGAGCTACAGCAGCGTGCTATGCATGCCCAAGAACACGCGTTACTGGACGCCACAGAAAAAATAGCGACTGCGTGTATACGTTTAGCTAAAGGAAATTAATGAAACATCGAATTCAGCATATCCACTTTGTAGGCATAGGCGGCTCAGGAATGAGCGGTATTGCTGAGGTATTGCTTAACTTGGGTTATGCCATTAGTGGTTCTGATATCCAAGAGTCAGCGGTAACACGTCGCCTAGAGCAACTTGGTGCGCGTATTGTGATTGGGCATCAGGCCGAAAATGTAAAAGGTATGGGCGCCATTGTGGTGTCGACAGCCATCACTAATGATAATCCCGAGATTTTGGCGGCACGGGCTTTACGTATTCCTGTGGTGCCCCGAGCCCTTATGCTTACCGAGCTGATGCGTTTAAAACGTGGTATTGCAGTGGCTGGTACTCATGGTAAAACCACGACCACTAGCTTGGTTGCCAGTATTTTGGCGGCAGGTGATTTAGACCCTACCTTTGTGATTGGGGGGCGCTTGAATTCAGCGGGGGCCAACGCGCGCTTAGGTCAGGGCGACTACATTGTGGTCGAGGCCGATGAGTCTGATGCTTCCTTTTTGAATTTGTTGCCAGTTATGGCCATCATTACGAACATTGATGTGGACCATATGGACACCTATGGTCATGATGTGGCGCGTTTGAAAAGTGCATTTATTGACTTTACGCAGCGGCTTCCTTTTTATGGCAGTGCGGTGTTGTGCGTGGATGATGCTTACGTGCGTGAAATCATTCCTTTTGTCTCACGCCCTGTGACGACCTATGGTATTGAGCAGGCCGATGCTCAAGTACGAGCTGTTAATATTCGCCATGCCGGTACCAAAATGCTATTTGACGTAGAACGTCAAAGCAGTGTGGGTGCTTTGCCGTTGCTGTCTGTTAGTTTAAATTTGCCCGGCAAGCACAATGTGCTGAATGCGTTGGCTGCTATTGCTGTTGCCACTGAATTAGGCATTAGTGATGAGGATATCGCGGCAGCTCTAGACGATTTCACTGGTGTGGGGCGCCGTTTTACACAGCATGGTGATCTTCCGGTGCCAGCCGAGTCAGGTGGTGGCGCTTATACCTTAGTGGATGATTACGGCCATCATCCCAACGAGATGCAGGCCACACTGGATGCGGCTAGAGGCGCCTGGCCCGACCGTCGTTTGGTTTTGGCTTTTCAGCCGCACCGTTATACCCGCACTCGCGATTGTTTCGAAGATTTTGTACGGGTATTAAGTCAAGCGGATGCGGTGTTACTGACCGAGGTGTTTGCTGCCGGAGAGCCTCCCATTGTGGCAGCTGACGGTAGAGCATTAGCTCGAGCGATACGAGTAGCTGGACGAGTCGAGCCCGTGTTTGTAGAGCAGGTAGCAGAGTTAGCAGAGAGTATTCATAGTTTTGTGCGTGATGGGGATGTGGTCGTTCTTATGGGAGCGGGCTCAATTAGCCGCGTCGCAGGGCAGCTAAAGGAAAAAGCATGAAAGAGCTAGGTAAAGTAGGGGTTATTTACGGTGGAGTCTCGGCAGAGCGCGAGGTGTCCCTCATGTCGGGGGCAGGCGTGCATCAGGCGTTGCTCAGTCAAGGAGTCGATGCCCATCTATTTGATACGCAGCAGCAGTCGCTGGCCGAATTAGCTCAAGCTCAATTTGATCGCGTATTTATTACCTTGCATGGGCGTTTTGGCGAGGACGGTACGATTCAGGGGGCGCTCGAGCTTCTTGGGATTCCGTACACGGGTAGCGGTCCTATGGCCTCGGCACTTGCTATGGACAAGGTAATGACCAAGCGCATCTGGTTACAGCAGGGTCTACCTACACCCGAGTTCGCCGTGCTTAAAACTACCGCTGATCTCGATGGTTTGGCACAGCGTTTAGCGTTGCCGTTTATTATGAAGCCAGCGCACGAGGGGTCTACGGTAGGTTTTAGTCGCCTTGATGACAGCAGCCAAATCGCACCCGCGTTTCAATTGGCAGCTCGTTTTGATAGCTCCGTATTAGCCGAGCGCTTCATTCAAGGGCGCGAACTCACCGTACCGGTTTTAGGTAGCGGTGACGCCACCAAGGCATTGCCTGTTATTGAAATTGTGGCTCCAGGAGGGAATTACGATTTTGAAAATAAATACTACAGTGATGAAACGCAGTATTTTTGTCCTGCTGAGCTTAGCCCCGAGTTAACGCAACACATTCAAGCTCTAGCGCGTGAGGCTTATTTGGCCGTAGGCTGCGAAGGATGGGGGCGTGTGGATTTTATGTTGGACGCACAAAATCAGCCTTGGCTACTCGAGGTCAACACCTCGCCCGGCATGACGAGTCATTCTTTGGTGCCTATGGCAGCCAAAGCCGTTGGCATGAGTTACGAGGCGTTGTGTTTGCATATTGCCCAAAGTGCTAGCTTGAAACTAAAAGCGGTGGCGCGTACAGAATAATGAGGCGCTTTACTCTGCCCCCTTTATTAAGTAGCTATCGTTGGCTGAATCAGTTGGCCAACACGCTCGCCGTGCTGGCGGTATTGGCTCTGTTATTTAGCGTGCTAGTGTGGATAGTACGCTCGCCGTATTTTGTGGTGAATCAGGTTGAGATCGAAGGGTTGAATAATGAAGCCTTGGTCTATGTCACCTCTGATGCTGTCAGCGCTACGATTGCGGGGCGTTTAAAAGGTAATTTTTTTAGTATTGATTTAGATGAATCGCGTGCTTTGTTCGAAAAGGCACCGTGGGTGCGCAAGGCTCAGGTGCGGCGCGTCTGGCCCAACACATTACACGTTAAAATAGAGGAGCAGCAGCCTTTAGCCTATTGGAATGAAGCTGATATGATCAATACGTGGGGCGAGCCCTTTGCTGCGAACGAAGCTGTTATTTTAGATACTACGTTTTTGCCGCAATTACGAGGGCCTGCTAACTCTGAACGGCTCGTAGTGCAGAGGTATGCCGAAGTAACTCAATGGCTAACACCCTTAGGGGTCAGTATTCAAGAGTTAAATTTAAGTCCACGCTATGCGTGGGAGGTGGTGTTATCTGATGGGGTTCGTTTGCAATTAGGGCGAGATCCGGCGGCAGATATTGCAGATTTACATGGAACGTCCGGAGCCAGAGATTTTGCTGTTCGTTTAGAGCGCTTTGTGCAGGCATGGCCGGCATTACATGAACGCTTGGATGGCCGCAAAATTCAAACAGCCGACTTACGCTATAGCAACGGATTTGCCATTAGCTTAGCGCCTCTTCAACCTACTGAGTGATGATAGAAAATTTATGACCCGTGATAATAAGGATCTGATCGTAGCATTAGACATTGGCACGAATAAAGTCGCTGCCGTGGTGGCCGAGGTGTTGCCAGAAGGACGGTTTGAGGTTCTGGGTTTAGGTCAATACGAGTCCATGGGAATGCGTAAAGGGGTGGTGGTCAACATAGAAACCACCGTGAACTCCATTCAACGAGCGCTCGAAGAGGCCGAGCTGATGGCCGATTGTAAAATCGGTGGGGTGTATACGGCTATTTCAGGTAACCATGTCCGCAGCTTGAATTCCAGCGGTATGGTGGCCGTTAAAGACAAAGAGGTCACTGCTACTGATGTAACGCGCGTTATTGAAACCGCACAGGCGGTAAATATTCCCATGGATCAGCAGGTGCTCCATGTGCTCGAGCAAGAGTTTGTGGTCGATGCCCAAGAAGACATCAAAGACCCGATTGGCATGAGTGGCTTTAGACTAGAGGTACGTGTGCATATTGTCACGGCCATGGCATCAGCTACCCAAAATATTGATCGTTGTGTGCGCCGTTGTGGCCTTGAAGTCCAAGAGATGATGTTGGCGCCATTAGCCTCGGGTTTGGCTTGTTTAACCGAGGATGAAAAAGAATTAGGTGTCTTGCTGATTGATATTGGCAGCGGCACCACGGATATCGCCATCTATACGGGTGGATCCATCCGTCATACTTATGTTATTCCTATAGCTGGGGATCAAATTACCAGCGACATCGCCACGATGCTGCGTACACCTATGCCGGACGCCGAGGAAATTAAGTTGCGTTATGGTTTGGCGCGCCAAGGATTAGCCGGAGACGACGAGGTGATCGAGGTGCCTGGTTTGGGTGATAGACCCAATCGTCAGGTTAAACGAGTGTCCCTCGGAGAGGTTATTGAGCCTCGGGTCGAAGAGTTATTTCAGTTGATACAGCAAAGTGTGCGCGAGTCTGGTTACGAGGATTTGCTCGCCTCGGGTGTGGTGATTACAGGTGGCTCGGCCTTGCTACCAGGTATTGCCGAGGTAGCCGAAGATGTATTTTTAAAGCAGGTCCGAGTGGCCATGCCTATTTATCATGGCAGTTTGGCTGACATGATGCGCAACCCACGTTTTTCAACGGCGATGGGGTTATTATGTCAAGCACGTCAAGAATATGGCCGCAGTAAAAAGGTCACTCGAAAAGAGGGACGCTTTAAAAACATTATTGCAAAAACCAAAGAATGGTTTATGAATTAACGATCAAGTGTTGCTACAAAGAAAATCGCAATAGTTGTCGTTTATCGGGGAGGCAAGACGTTTTCTTGCCAGTATATAAAGCGAGGGAATCGAAATGATGAACTTTGAAATATTAGATACCAGCGCTAACTCAACCGTTATCAAGGTAATTGGTGTGGGTGGTGCAGGTGGCAATGCTGTGACGCATATGATTCACTCTGGTGTACAGGGTGTTGAGTTCATATGTGCTAATACAGATGCTCAGGCGTTGGCTAGTAGCGAGGCGCCTATTCAAATTGCGCTAGGGCGCTCTGGTCTAGGTGCGGGTGCCAAGCCCGACCAAGGACGTGCAGCAGCAGAAACAGCGCGTGAAGAAATCCGTAAAGTGCTCGAAGGGGCACACATGGTATTTATTACGGCGGGCATGGGTGGTGGTACCGGTACGGGCGCAAGTCCGGTGGTTGCCGAAGTAGCCAAAGAGCTAGGCATTCTCACCGTGGGCGTGGTGACCAAACCGTTTAGATTTGAGGGCAAACGTCGCCTGGATACCGCTAACTCCGGTATTGCCGAGCTCTCCAAGCATGTTCACTCATTGATCGTCGTGTTGAACGAAAACCTGTATGACATCATGGGTGATGATGCCACTCAAGAAGACTGCTTTAAAATAGCGGACGATGTTTTGCATAATGCATGTGCGGGTATTGCCGAAATCATCAACGTCGAAGGGAACGTTAACGTCGACTTCGAGGATGTGAAAACCATTATGGGCGAGCAAGGTCAGGCAATGATGGGTATTGCTGTGGCGTCTGGCGAAGGTCGTGCTCGCGAAGCCGCCGAACGTGCTATTGCTAGTCCATTGCTCGAGGGCGTGGACCTGCATGGTGCACGTGGTGTCTTGGTCAATATCACAGCAGGTCGTGATCTCAAACTACGCGAGACACGTGAAATCATGGATATTATCCAAAGCTACGCCGCCGAAGATGCACACGTTATCTTTGGTACGGCTTATGATGACAGCATGGGTGATAGTCTTCGTGTGACCGTTGTTGCGACTGGTTTAGGTCGTCCGCAAACACGTCCTCAGTTGGTGCAAACACCTGTCGCCGAGCCAGTGCTGCGCACCGGTACGGACAATGAGCCTACGGTAGTAGAGCCCGTTGCTCCTCAAGAACCCGAGGCGGTTGTGCCACCAGCTATTCCTTCAGTGATGCGCACGCGCAACACCGAAGCCTCATCACAGGTACGTGCTTTGGAAACGTCCGGTATGGATCGTTTCGACATACCTACGTACTTGCGTAAACAGGCAGATTAAAACACCTGACCCCGATAGGTGTGCTCTCGCAGGCCAACTAAACGAAAAAGTTTAGTTGGCTATTTGAGCCTTGTCGTCTATTATTTATCATATCGGGTATTAACTTATTTTTTATTATCACTATTTATGTTACGTCAGCGCACTATATCCAAGACGGTCAGTACCAAAGGTATTGGCTTGCACTCGGGTCACCTAGTGGAAATCACATTACGTCCCGCCGAGCCGAATACTGGTATTGTGTTCCATCGTACCGACTTGCCTGAGCCGGTTGCTATTCCGGCCCAAGCCCACTACGTGGGTGGGACAACGATGGCTTCAGTCTTACAAAAAGACGGTGTGCGCGTATCTACCGTAGAGCATTTAATGTCAGCGCTAGCGGGCTTAGGTATTGATAATTTACACATTGATCTTTCTGCCGAAGAAGTTCCCATTATGGATGGCAGCGCGGGTACGTTTGTGTATTTACTGCGTTCAGCGGGTCTCCAAGAGCAATCCGTCGCTAAACAGTTTTTGCGTGTGCTCAAGTCCATCGAGGTCAGCGAAGGCGAGGGTAATAAACAAAAATGGGCACGACTAGAGCCCTACGAGGGCTTTGCATTACAGTTCTCCATCGACTTTAAACACCCGGCTATTGATGCCACGGCTAACTTTGCCGAGGTCGACTTTGCTGACGACTCGTATGTGAAAACCGTGGCGCGTGCGCGTACTTTTGGTTTTGCTAGCGAGGTCGAGGCCATGCGCGCAGCCGGTTTGGCGCGTGGTGGTAGCTTAGACAATGCCATCGTTATGGACGAGTTCCGTGTATTAAATGCCGAAGGCTTGCGCTTCGAGGATGAGTTCGTTAAACACAAAATCCTAGACGCCATTGGTGACTTGTACCTGATTGGGCATCCTTTGGTAGCACGTTATGTCGCTTGCAAATCCGGTCACGGACTAAATAACCAATTGGCACGCGCATTATTAGCGAATCAAGACAGTTGGGAACTAGTCACCTATACCGAAGAGGCTCCTGCCTCGTTGCCTTATGTGCGTGAGTGGAAACTCTCGTACTAGAAAAGCAGGTATGAATTAGGCTGAGTTACTCAGCCTTTTTGTTTTTATGACGCTTTAGTAAGCGTTCTACCGCATTGGCTAGGGGCCCTTGTTCTAGGCTTTGTCCTAGTTGTTCAAAGGCTGCTAGGCCTGTCTCATTAATACCAGCCCCACCTTGCTGTACATGTCCTAGGGGTTCTACGCCTGTGAAAAGTACGGATTGGATCTGTATTTGAATCTGTGTAAACTGCGGCGTAGGTTGGTTCAGCGCCTGTAATAACGATGGAATCATTTGACGTAGCTTGGTGGCATGAGCCGCGCTGGGAACTGCTAGCGTAATGCTTTGTCTATCTATATGTGCCACTTTGCAGTTGTGTAAAAAACTAGGTAGCTGCCTCTGGATACGTTGCTCTAGCTGTATATAGCGTTGGGCCGTAGACAGCAGTTGTTGTGGATCTTGTTTGAGCCAGCCCGTAATAGGGCTAGCTGGCTCGCTAGAGCGCGTACTAAAGCGTCGAAAAAAAGCCCTGGACATAAGGATTATTGTTTGAATACGTTTAAAAAATCACGAGTCAGTTTGAAGGTGATGCGAGTGGTTGCTATTGGGTTGGGTATTAGCCTCTCTGCGGCGGCAGGTGCATGGGTGCAATCCAAATTGGGCGCCAAGCTAGAACCCGAACAGATGGTTTGGCTTAGCCAAGCCCAAGAACGCGAATCCCAGTATGTACAACAAAGCGTACAGCAGTTAGCGCAGCGGGTGGGCGACTTGCAAGCTAAAGCGATCGAAATGGAAAGCTTAGGGCGTCGTTTGGCCGAGCAGGCTGGTGTGCAATACACCGACCCCGAGGTGCTGCAGCATATGCAGCCCACCGCTGTGGTTGATCCGCTGCCCAGTACGGCCCAAGACCTAGGGCGCGAGCTAGACACTCTGTATTATAGTCTGTCCGAGCGCCAAGATTGGTTAACGATGCTAGATTCGGTATTTAGCCAACGTCTGGGAAATCAGGCGCGTTACCCCGCTATACATCCAGTAGATGCCAGCTACTTAAGCTCCGATTATGGTTGGAGACGTCACCCAATTACGGGGCGTCATACCCTGCACGAAGGGGTGGATTTTTCTGCTCCGGTAGGCACGCCTATAGTGGCTGCGGCAGGTGGTATAGTGACCGTTGCGAGTTATCGCAGTGGCTATGGAAAAATGGTGGAAATTGCACATGGTGACGGATTGGTTTCGCGCTATGCCCATGCTTCATCCATTGTAGTGGGGTTAGGCGATGTAGTTGAAAAAGGTCAGCTTATTGCTCGAGTTGGAGCGACTGGACGTACCACCGGAGCGCATTTGCATTTCGAAGTACGCCTTGAAGATCAGCCTTTAGACCCCAATTTATTTCTACCTAAAGATTATTCTGATACGCTATTGGTGCAAACCGATATAGCAAAATAGTCTTTTTGGCATCTAGCTGCGTTAAACTGTATTGTTATATTGCCAGTTTTCCCTCAACCCGATTCATAGGAATGGGAGTAGGCATGTAGTTGGTTTACATGCTGTGAATCTTACCGATACGATACAAGAATGGTTTCTTTGCTCAGAAAGCTTTTTGGTAGCCGCAACGACAGGCTGCTTAAACAGTACCGCAAGCAGGTTGCACAGATCAACGCGCTTGAACCCACATTTGAGGCCCTAAGCGATGACGAGTTGCGGGCAAAAACGGCCGAGTTTCGTCAGCGCCTGGCCGACGGTAAGTCGTTAAATTCCTTGTTGCCAGAGGCATTTGCTGTGGTGCGCGAAGGCTCAAAACGCGTCTTCAATATGCGTCACTTCGATGTGCAGATGTTGGGTTCTATTGCATTGCACAACGGTAAAATAGCCGAAATGCGCACGGGTGAGGGTAAGACGTTAATGGCGACGTTGTCGGTTTACCTAAATGCGCTAACCGGTAAAGGGGTGCATGTGGTAACCGTCAACGACTACTTAGCACGTCGTGACGCCGAAGCCATGGGCAAGCTCTATCACTTCTTGGGACTGTCTGTAGGGGTGGTAGTACCCAATCAGGCTAACGAGGAAAAAAAGGCCGCTTATCAGGCAGATGTTACCTATGGAACCAACAACGAGTTTGGCTTTGATTACCTGCGTGACAACATGGAATACCATGCCACAGAGCGTCGCCAACGGGGCTTGCATTTCGCTATCGTGGACGAGGTGGATTCTATTCTTATTGATGAGGCTCGCACTCCGTTAATTATCTCAGGCCAGGCCGATGATAATACGGTTATGTACAATGCCATGAATGCCGTGCCGCCTATGCTGACTCGTATGGATAGCGAGCCTAAACCAAACGAGCCCGAGCCCGAAGGCGATTATTGGGTAGACGAAAAAGCACAGCAAATCCATCTGTCCGAGGCTGGACACGAAAAAGCAGAAAAAATTCTCTCAGAATTGGGCTTATTGCCCGAAGGCGAGTCGTTATACGAGCCCCGCCATATTTCCCTCGTGCATCATGTTATGGTCGCCTTGCGCGCTCATAATTTATTTTTCCGTGATCAGCACTACGTAGTGCAAAACGGTGAAATCGTTATTGTGGACGAGTTTACTGGGCGTTTGATGTCTGGGCGTCGTTGGTCCGAGGGCTTGCACCAAGCCGTAGAAGCCAAAGAAGGTGTCACTATCCAAAGTGAAAACCAAACCATGGCGTCTATTACCTTCCAAAACTATTTCCGTATGTACGAAAAGTTAGGGGGGATGACGGGAACAGCTGATACCGAAGCCTTCGAATTCCAAGACATTTATAGCTTAGAAACGATGGTGATTCCTACGAACCGTCCTATGGTTCGCGTGGATCAAAACGACCAGGTCTTTAAAACAGACAAAGAAAAATACGCGGCGATTTTGGCTGATATCAAAGAGTGTCACCAGCGTGATCAGCCTGTATTGGTGGGGACGACCAGCATTGAAAACTCCGAACTGTTGGCGGGCTTATTGCAGGCCGAGGGTTTAAAGCACGAGGTTTTAAACGCTAAGCAACACGAGCGCGAAGCTCAAATTGTGGCTGATGCGGGTAAACCGGGTAGTATTACAATTGCGACTAACATGGCTGGGCGTGGTACAGATATTGTGTTGGGTGGTTCAATCGAGCGCTTCATTACGGCTATCCAAGACGACGAAAACCTGAGCCACGAGCAAAAAGCTGAGCAGATCGAGGTTATTCGTGAGCAGTGGCGTCCTGTCAACGAGCAAGTAAAAGCCGCTGGAGGGTTACGCATTATTGGTACCGAGCGTCACGAGTCTCGTCGTATTGATAATCAATTACGCGGTCGTGCGGGTCGTCAGGGTGATCCAGGCTCTTCCCGTTTTTACTTGTCTCTCGATGACTCCCTCATGCGTATTTTTGCTGGGGATCGTGTCCGCAACATTATGGAGCGTTTGCGTTTGCCCGAGGGCGAGCCCATCGAAGCACGCATGGTAACGCGCTCCATTGAGTCAGCTCAGCGTAAAGTCGAAGCCCGTAACTTTGATATTCGTAAACAGCTGTTGCAGTTTGATGATGTGTCCAATGATCAGCGCAAGGTGATTTACGCTCAGCGTAACGAGGTGCTTGAGTCCACTGATATCAGTGAAAACGTGACATATATGCTCCAAGCCTCTCTGACTGATTTCTTCCATGAGCACGTACCCGAAGAAAGCATGGAAGAGCAATGGGATATCTCAGGTCTCCAAGAAGCCCTAGCCAAACAACTGCATCTAGAAATCGATGTCGTGGGCCTAGTTGAAAAAGAAACGCATTTGGGCGAAGAAGAGCTCTTAGAGCGTATTCTAGCCATGGCAACCCAAGCGTTAGAAACCAAAAAAGCCTTGGTAGGACTTGAGCAGTGGGGGAGTTTCGAGCGCGCTATTATGCTGCAGTCCATCGATACGCAGTGGCGTCATCATTTGCAGGCTCTTGATCACCTGCGTCAAGGGATTCATTTGCGTGGTTATGCGCAAAAAGACCCCAAACAGGAATACAAGCGCGAGGCTTTCGAGCTCTTTTCACAGCTACTGGACCGTATTCGTGACGAGGTCGTGCGTACTTTGTTAACGGTACAAATCCAAGCGCCAGCAGAAACACAGCCTGTGCCTGAGCTAGAAACGGTACGTGTACAGCCGGCAGGCTATGACGAGGCGATGGTCTTGGGTCAACCGCCTGAAACGGCTCCGTTGCCTGAGGAAACCGAGATGGCACGTGTAGGTCGTAATGATGATTGTCCGTGTGGTAGTGGTAAAAAATACAAGCATTGCCACGGTAAAATCAGTTAGTTAATTGGCAGGTACAAAAAAACCGCTTAGATATCTAAGCGGTTTTTTTGTACCTGCCATGGATGCTTTAGAGTAAAAAGACTGTCGCTAGGCCGAGGAAAATAAAAAAGCCTAACGAGTCGGTACCAAAGGTAAGCAATACCGAGGATCCAACCGCGGGGTCTTTGCCAAAGCGACTACGCAAGGTAGGAATGAGCACACCCAAGGCAGCTCCTACTAGCATATTGCCAATCATGGCAGCCATCATCACAATGGCAATGGGGATAGAGCGTGCAATAAACCAAGCAAAGATTGCCGTGACCAAACTGCCACATAGGCCGACTAAAAAAGTCACCATCAGTTCGCGTTTTACCAAAGGCCAAATATTAGAGCCCGTAATACGTCCCATCGCCATGGCACGAATAATCATCGTCATGGTTTGGTTGCCAGAGTTGCCGCCAATACCGGCCACGATAGACATTAAGAAAGCCAAAATAACAATATGACTAACCGTGTCCTCGAAGCGTGATGCGATAAAAGAGGCGGTGGCAGCGGTACAGAGGTTGACCAATAGCCAAGGAGCGCGGTTTTTTAGGGCGCTAAGAACAGGGGCGAAAATATCTTCCTCTTGTAGACCTGCTCGTGACAGTTCTTGCTCTTGAGAGTCCTCTTGGAGAACGTCAATCACCTCATCAATGGGGACGCGTCCAATTAAGCGGCCGTAATCATCGACAACCGGTGCTGATACCAAGTCATAACGCTCAAAGGCACTGGCAGCATCGGTATCTGGGTCAAGAGGGTGCAGCGAGAAATATTCGGTGCTCATCACGCTAGAGACGAGAACCTCTGGGTCCGACACCAGTAAACTAGCCAAAGACAGAGTGCCTTGTAGGCGATCAGCGCGGTCCACCACAAAAATTTGGTCAGTGTGGTTGGGGAGCTCTTGGAGGCGACGTAAATAACGTAACACGACCTCTAGGGTGACGTCTTCACGCACTCGCACCATTTCGAAGTCCATGATAGCCCCGACGGAATCTTCGGGGTAACCCATGGCGGCAATGAGTTGAGCACGCTCGGCTTCGGTGAGGCCTTTTTGTACCTCGGCAATCACATCCGGTGGCAAGTCAGGCGCGAGATCCGCAATCTCATCGGCATCCATATTTGAGGCCGCTGCAATGAGGGACTCGTTATCCATGGACTTGATGAGGGATTCACGTACCCAATCTTCGATCTCTAAGAGCACATCTGCATCGTATTCATTAGAGACTTGCTCCCAGACTAATTGGCGCTCTAACTCGGGTAAAGACTCGAGAATAAAGGCGATATCCGCTGGATGAAGATTGTTGATAATGGCACGAATTTCTTCTTCGTGGCGCAAGTGGCTTAGCTGAGAGAGTTCTACGGAGAGTTCGGTTTTCTCATCAGATAATAGGTTAACCACTTCTTGCCGTTTTAAGATGCTGTGCAAGCGCTGTAAAGCCAGTTGTGCATCTTCAGGATCTAAACGGCGCGCTTTGGGTTGCGTTGTCGTTGCAGTGGGTTGAGTCATATTATTCGATTTGAGGTAGAGGGCGACTGCGTCGCTGGTCGTCTGTGGCAACGTAGGTCAGAATGGCTTCGGTGACTTTTACCGTTTCATCCGGTAGAAGATTGCGTTCTGCGTAGACTTCGACCTCTATGGTGATAGAGGTAGTGCCTGTTTTAATAATGGAAGCATACACGCTGAGTAAGTCGCCAACAAAAACGGGGTCTTTAAAGGTAAACGAGTTAACCGCTACGGTCGCAACACGCCCTTGGGCGCGACGCGAGGCGAGGACCGAGCCCCCAATGTCCACTTGGGCCATGATCCAACCACCAAATACATCACCGTGCATATTGGCATCGCCAGGCAGGGGGATAACGCGTAAAACTGGGTCGCGGTCTTTGGGGATGGAAACTGGGGTAGTGCTCATAGGGACTCCTTCAATTGGTACAAATGCTAGTATTGTACCCAGAAGGCTGCTGATTGCCCCTATGGAATTTGTTATTTCAAAGCACTGCGGCTAACACTTGATTTTTTTAGGGTGGTTTGATCTAGCCTTGAGCGTGTGCTTTAAGCCAAGAGGTAGCCAGTTTTACCCAATAGGTGGCGCCGATGGGGATAAGATCATCGTTAAAGTCGTAACTGCCATTGTGTAATGTACAGGGTCCTAGACCATGACCTTGGGTACGATGATCGCCATCGCCATTGCCCAAAAATAAATAACAGCCAGGAACTTGTTCTAACATAAAAGAAAAGTCCTCAGCGCCCATCGAAGGAGCCACGGGGTAGATAACGTTGTCTGCACCTAGCCATTCGGTTAGCAACTCAGCACAAAAAGCCGTCGGAGCATCGTGATTAATGGTCGGAGGGTAGCGTCGCTGAAAATTCAGTTCAGCACGACAACCCAGAGCTTCGGCATTTAGCTTGCTGATATCCGCCATACGTTGTTCGATCAGGTCTAGGGTTTCGTTGCTGAAAGTGCGCACGGTACCGCGTAGCTCGGCGTGATCAGGAATGACGTTATCGGCGGAACCCGCATGGACTTGAGTGATGCTAAGTACGGCTGGGTCCAATGGGTCTAGGTTGCGGCTGATAATGCTTTGCAAGCCCTGTGCAATATGAACAGCAGCCATAACGGGGTCTGCACCCAAATGGGGCATGGCGCCATGGGCTCCTTTGCCTTGTAGACTAATGGTAAAGGTGCTGCTCGAGGCCATAATGGCACCCGTGCGCAAACCAAAGTGACCGACCTCTAAGCCAGGCCAGTTGTGTATGCCAAATACGGCATCCATGGGGAAAAGTGTGAACAGGCCATCGTCAATCATTTTTTTGGCCCCACCCAAACCTTCTTCGGCTGGCTGGAAAATAAAGTACACCGTTCCTGCAAAGTCGCGATGTTGTGACAGATAGCGGGCCGCGGCCAAGAGCATGGTGGTGTGGCCATCGTGCCCACACGCATGCATCGTGCCTTCATTTTGGCTTTTATGGGCGAAATCGTTGATTTCAGGCATAGGTAAAGCATCGATGTCGGCGCGTAAGCCAATGGCTGCACCCGTTCCCGCTTCGCCTTTTAAAATGCCTACGACCCCTGTGTCACCTAGACCGCGATGAATAGGGATTTGCCATTGTTCTAAATAGGAGGCGATTTTGTCGGCGGTGCGAAACTCGTTAAAACCGAGTTCTGGGAACTGGTGCAGATCACGGCGAATCGCGGTGAACTCGTCTTGCCAAGCGGAAAAAGGAGGAAGCGTAGTCATGATATGCCCAAATCGAAAAAAAATAAAAAGAGCTTTAGCTGTCTATTATGCAGTATCTTGAGGCATTGTAGGAGGGGGGCATGTCTGCCTTTTGTACAGGGTAGCGTACCGATCACGGACAAACGATTCAGCGCGGAACGAGCAAAGCGAGTGAGCACTGCTTAGTGAGACCGTGATCGGTACGCTACCCTATAGGAAACAGGAGCAGATCTAACGCAGGTGAGGCTGGATCAGGGCGAGTAACTCAGGGGCGGTATGGGTGTTGCCGGCGTACACATAGCCAGCCTCAGGCCAAGGCTGTTGTTCACGCATGTCTTCGCAGATACCGCCAGCTTCGCGTACGATAACGGTGCCAGCGGCTACATCCCAAGGAGCTAAGCCCATTTCCCAGTACGCATCAAATCGTCCGCAAGCGACCCAAGCCAAGTCCAATGCGGCAGCGCCTAGGCGTCGAATGCCACGTGTTTTGGTGATGGCTTCGTGCAAGGTGGGCATGTATTGATCGGCAAAGCTAAAGTCACGGAAAGGAAAGCCGGTAGCGACGACACTTTCTGCTAAGTATTGAGCTTGAGAGCACTGAATGGGTTCGCCGTTTAACCAAGCACCTTGGCCGTGAATAGCGCTGAATAATTCGTTGCGATTGGGATCGTAAAC
>CANQRK010000042.1 GCA_947626245.1 uncultured Paenalcaligenes sp.
GTGGCACCCACCGCATCAGCCGCTTGACGTGTTTTAATGAGCAGTTCACCCATATCAGCAAACACATCACCTAACTTTTTACCACCCGCAATGGGGGTTTCCAAGGTCAACGGAATCCAACGACCTGTGCCCGCTGCCTCTTCATCCTGAGCGGCTCCTGCTTCGAATTTTGCCACATACAATGTCCCCTCATCGAGCAACAAGCGATTCAAAGCGGGCGTATCAGGATTAAATTTGTTCTGAGAAACAAACTTATAAATATATTCACTACGCTGGTCATCGCCCATATACACCACGACACGCTGATCAGGAGCTAAAGCCCACGCCGCATTTTCGTGCTTAAAACGACCTAAAGAGCTCAGTTTTTTAGGAGCCGAGTGAGGATCAAAAGGATCGATTTCCACAATCCAACCAAAACGATTCATCTCGTTGGGTTCTTTGGTCCAATCAAAGCGGCTGTCATGGGTATCCCAACGGTAGTTAGCGCTCGCCTCTTTTGAGCCACCTTTGTAACGCAACATATGCGCCTTGGTGTCCTCATCGGGGTAATCCACATTGTCGGGATCCTGAGTGCCCACACCGAAGTAGTCGGTCACGTTTTCTTCACACGTAAGGTAGGTGTTCCAAGGTGTCCAACCATTACCACAATTACCAAAAGTACCCACTGCCCACTGACCACTGGGGTCTGCCATCGTCTGCATTAACGGGTGACTTGCGGCAGGCCCCACCACGCGCATTGGCGTATTACCATTAATACTGCGGTTAAACGGAGAGTCCAGTACCTGCTCCCAACGTCCATCGTTAAGACGTACATGAATCACGGAAGCGCCTTGAGCATTTTGTGACTTTAAGACCCAATCCTCATTCCAGTTTTCATTGCCTGGCTGAACGCCCTTGGGAAAGAAAAAATGAGGGGTGATGTACTCATGATTAGTCACCAATAACCCCTCGACGCTGCTCTGCGTACTGCCTGTTTGCGCATCGATGGGGAAAAAGTGCATACCGTCGTGGTTATAGCCCACTTGTAACGCTTGTGCGACGCCTCCATCACTCGCATCTCCTTTAAACTCAGGAGAATGGCTGAACAAAGGATCGCCCCAACGGTTAATCACTTGATGTGCATAACCTTTAGGAATCACTATCGCGTCTTCCACAGAAGGACCTAAGGGCTCAAAACCAAATGAGATAGCTTGGGTTGCTGTTTGACCTGCCTTAGCGCTATTTTGTGCATGCGCAGGAGCCATGCCTGCACCTAAACCCAAAAAGCCCAAAGCGCTGGCACCTAAACCCGTTTTAATAAAACGACGACGTCCTTCAACTTGACTCACTACGTCATTAAACGAGGTCGTAGTACAGGGGTTACTCGCAATATCATCCCAATCCTGCTGGCTCATAAGATTTCCTATTTAACGAAACAAATAAAGAGCTGATCGCTCCTAATATCGTTATGATGCCGTAGGACTATTGCTGGTTCATTACAGATATATCTCAGAAATATTGCAGAACGGGGGGGCAAAGCCCCGTTCATCATCTGACTCGTGTTATGGCATAGTAGAAATACGACGCTCTACGACTTCACGCAATCGTACATCGCGCTGCACAGCTAAGCTGATACCGTTGTAATCCTCTACACTTAAACCTCGCTCTTCAACTTTGGCAACCATTTCCTCATCGGCGTCTTGCATAATTTGCAATCGTTGCTCTTCGGTAGTGGCCGACTCTAGTTTGGGCTGGTATTCTGCTGCGATCAAGGCGACCTGCTGAGCTGCCGAGGCGTACTGTTCAATTTGCTGTTCAGTGGGCTGCATTACCTCTGGAGCAGGAGGAACCGCCCCGGTGGTTTGAGCCAACGCTACCGGTCCGGTTAAGCCTAGACTAACTGCAGCTGCGGCCAAAAAGCCTTTTAATTTGCGGGTCATATCAGTTTCTCCTTTAACGACTAAAGTAACTACTATGGTGTCTGATGTACCACCACACCTCAAGTTACGAAGGGTTAAATGCTGTGAGCTTATATACGAAAAAAGCCGCTTATCAATGAAATAAGCGGCCTAACTAAAAAAACGGTTACTAAAAATCAAATTTGCTTATGGTTAACAAGATAACCTAGGGAGTAGCTAATTGAGCTTGAGCTGCCTCGATTTGCAACTGCAACCAATCCGTTTCATCACCTTCCTCGTCCAACGCCGCTTTTAAAGGGATGAGTACAGTCAATGCTTGCTCATACTGCCCTTTTTGCAAGGCAGACTGACCAACCAACATTAATACATCTAAATTAGTCGGATCAATGGCTTGTGCTTGGGTTAAAAGATCGTCTGGCTTTCCATCGAAAGACCCATGCTCAATGGCTAACACCTCGGCAAATAAAGCCAGTTCGGATGGATTATTTTGAATCAATTCCCACGATTTACCATAAGCTAAAATCGACTCGCTATAGCGTCCCATTACCCTATAGCTACGTGCTAGCATCAATTGCTGATCTAAGTTATTCGGATCCTGCTGAGCTTTTAACTCTAACACCTGAATCTGATCCAAAAACTGCCCCACATCGCCTGTTTCGTGCAAAGCTCGAGCAGGGTCTGGCACTTTTTGCCCAAGTGCATAATACAAGCCCCCCGCCAAAACAGGAATCACAACCAACAACGCCCACCAAGCACGAGAGTCAATCCGTGCGGTTGCCTGAGTTGGCTCTAGGGCTTTCATTTCCTCGACCAGTTGTCGATTCAGACGTTGTAACTCATGCTCATAATCAGCAGGTGAAATTTCCTGTTGCGCCAACGCCTGATCCAATGCTTTCACTGCATGCAAATGCGTGTCATAACTCTGCTGACGGGCTTGTTGCACCATGTGTTTAGATCCAGCCAAAGCACGCAGCAAATAAAACACTAAAATGCCTAATACCATTCCCACACTGACTGTTATATATACATACAGCATTAGCGTTTTTCCTGTTCAAATTCTTTTTTAATTTTTGCCAACTGCGCCTCGTCTACCGTCTCTTTTGCCAAGTCCGTATCGTCCGCGCTAGGATGAACCCGCTGTGATCTAAACTGCCAAATCAGCCAAATACTTAAGCCTAACAATACCAGCAGTGGTGCGATCCATAACAACACGGTACGTCCAATGAAGGGCGGTTTGTACAACACAAAGTACCCATAGCGCTGCACTAGGTAATCTTTGATTTCGTCATCCGTTTTACCCAGAGCAATTTGTAAGCGTAACTCTTGACGTAAATCATCGGCTAAACCGGCGGGTGATTCAGCCAAGGATTCATTTTGGCATACCAAGCAACGCAACTCTTTGCTTAATGCATGATATCGCTTGTCATTGGCGCTAGAGCTGAGCTCTTGGGGCGTAACTGCCATCGCCCCACTCACCATAAACATCCAGCACAATAACAGCCAACGTACACCTTTCATCGGGCGCGCTCCTGCTCTAGCAAGGGGGCCAATAACTCTTGTACATCCTGCTCGGTGACACTACCGGCAAAACGATGCAAAATAAAATTATCAGCACTGACAATAAAGGTTTCAGGTACACCATAAATACCTAAATCAATGCCCAAACTACCCACTTGGTCTACGGCAATGTGATCGTAAGGGCTACCACCTAAACGCTGCAACCACTGTTTGGCTTGCGTGGTGTCATCTTTATAATTTAAACCCACCAAACGTAAGGCGGGGTCAGCTTGCTTCCAATCTAAAAACACCTGATGCTCGGCCACACACGCTACACACCACGAAGCCCAGATATTTAGCACCCACGGTTCTCCACCTAACTCATCGGATACCACCACCTGCTCGGGCTGATAGAGCCCAGGCAAGGTAAATTGAGGCAAAGGCTTATCAATCAGAGCAGAGGGTAGCTTGGCCGGATCGCGCGTTAAGCCCACTGCCAACACCATCACAATAACTAAAAAAATACCTAAAGGAATAAAACGCTTCATGCTACTGCTTTCCGTTTCATTTTCGTTTTCAACTGACTGCGATAACGACGATCGGTTAAGGACACCAAGGCGCCTAATGCCATCAAAATAGCCCCATACCAAACCCACCCCATCAGAGGTCGATAATACACTCGGACCAACCATGAGCTGGTAGCTAAGTCATCGCCTAACATTTCACCCATAGAAACATACAAATCCTCTAGGGGAGTATGGTAAATAGAGGCTTCGGTAGTGGGCAGATCACTGGAAATATATTTGCGTTTCTCTGGGTTCAACCAAGCGACTGGCTTGTCATCGTGGGTCACCAGAAAATGCGCCATCAGACTTTCGTAATTGGCGCCCTGCACCACCTGCAAGTGCTTAAAGGTTAACTCGTAGCCGGCCATACTCACTACCCCGTTAGGCGCTACTTTGTGATGTTCCTCGTTACCATAACCGGTAGTCCAAGCGGCCCCTAATACAAATACCCCCACCCCAATATGAGCCAAATGCATACCTAAAAAAGATCGAGGTTGCTTGAATAACGTCGTAATCCAACGACGCTGCTGACGAGTACGTGCGACCCGGTGCCATAGGTCGTAGCAAGCAGTAAAAATCACCCACAAAGCCAAGGCCGAGGCAACGGCTACGCCCCAGCGCCATTCAGACATCAGCCACGGTAAATTTAAACCAATCAACACGGCGGCCAAAGCCAACAACGTAGCGGGCTTAAGCCACTGCGAAGTATTTTGTCTGCGCCACTGCAAAAAGGTCGTTAGACCTAGAAAGATCATCATACCTAGCATCAGCGGCACAAAGACGCGATTAAAATACGGTGGCCCTACAGAAAACTTGCCCCCATCCATCACATCCATCACCAAGGGAAACAAGGTCCCTATAAACACGCTGGCACAGGCTGTAATTAAAAACACGTTATTAATTAACAGACCGGTTTCCTTAGAGAGCGCATCAAAATCCACGTGGCTGCTAAGTTGAGGAGATCGCCAAGCATACAGCCCCAGCGCTACTCCCACCACAATCACCAAAAAGAACAGAATAAACACACCACGACTGGGGTCGGTAGCAAAGGCATGCACGGAGGTTAAAACGCCCGAACGTACTAAAAACATACCTAACAAAGCCAAAGAGAACGTCAAAATAGCCAACAACACCGTCCAACGTTTAAAGCTATTACGTTTTTCTGTTACTGCCAACGAATGCATTAAGGCTGTTCCCGCTAGCCACGGCATAAAGGAGGCATTTTCTACCGGGTCCCAAAACCACCAGCCCCCCCACCCCAGTTCGTAATACGCCCAAATACTACCCACTAAAATACCTAGGGTTAAAAATGCCCACGCGATCATAGTCCAAGGACGACTGTATCGAGCCCATGCGGCATCTAATCGATTCAGTAACAAGGCCGCCAAAGCAAATGCAAACGCCACTGAAAAACCCACATAACCCAAATACAAGAGCGGTGGATGAACAATCAAGCCGATGTCTTGTAGCAATGGGTTTAAACCACCGCCCTCAAAAGGAACAGTGTCATAACGCAAAAAGGGATTAGAGGTTAATAAAATAAACAGCAAAATCCCAAAAGCAATCCAGCTGAGGATAGCGATGACGAGGCTTTGTACGTTTTTAGGTAGACGTTGGCTGCTGAGACTGACAGCCACCATCCAAAAAGCCAAAAAGCCCATTAGCAGTAGTAATGACCCCTCGTGCCCACCCCAAACCGCAGCTATGCGATACCACCACGGCAATAGGCTATGCGACTGATTGGCAACATACTGCAAAGAAAAATCGTTATCTATAAAAGCCCACGTTAGGGCCACATAGCTTAGCGCAACCCCTAAAGCCATCAAATACACCAACGGCTTAACTAGGCTCATGCCCACCATATGCTGTTTGAGGCCCGCCCAGATTCCCACCACTCCCAGCACAAAGCTGAGCACACAGGCTAGCATCAATAAAAAATGCCCAAATTCAACAATCATTGCAACGTACCTTGTAATTGGGCTTGATCAATGCCTTGTTGAACCTCGGGAGGCATATAATTTTCATCATGCTTAGCCAGTACCTCGTGCGCTTGAAAACGACTAGTCTGCCATTGTCCTTGGGCAACAACCCCTTGGCCTTCTTTGAATAAATCAGGCAAGCTACCTCTATACATAACAGGTATGGTTTGTACCGTATCAGTGATCGTGAACTGCACTTGCACCCCATCTTCTAGGCGCTGTACCGAGCCAGGCGTCACAATACCCCCAACCCTAAACGTCTGATTCAAAGGCGCTTCGCCTTGTAAGACCTGAGTGGGTGAGTAGAAAAAAACCATATTTTGTCGCAATGCCTGAATAAGGAAAAAAGCCACTAGGCTTAACGCCACTAAACCACTGACTACCCAGGCTACTCTTTTTTGACGTGGTGTCATACCTCACCTTTTGATTCTAAAGAGGACTCACTCTGTGCTAAAGCATCCAATTGTTGCTGTTGACGCTGACACTGTCGTTGTGCCTGATAAAGCGTTATTAGCTCATACGCCACCAACACCACACAAAAAACCACGACGCCCCACACGTATATCCCATGGCCGCCCATGTATAACCACGTTATTTCTGACATGTTAGATCGGCTCCTGCGAATTTAACGAGACAACGGAACGTGCCTCCCAGTCTTCTTGCTGCGCCCGAATGGAATGCTGCATGACCATAACCCGAGCACGCCAAAGTGCTATACCCCACGCGTATAGCCATCCGGCCAAGCACATCATTAACAACGGCCACAACATGCTATAGGCCATGCGGTTACCGCCAGAAAAAGACAACGAAGCCCCTTGATGCAAGGTTTGCCACCAAATTACCGAATAATGAATAATGGGTAAATTGATGCCTCCTACAATCACCAAAATCGAGGTCGCCATATAGGCGCGCGGCCCCGGGCGTAAACTATGACTTAGCGCCAAGTAACCCAAATACAAGAACAACAAAAACAACATGCTGGTTAAACGGGCATCCCAGACCCAGTAGGTTCCCCACGTAGGCTTACCCCAAACGGACCCGCTGACTAACGATAGCAAACACAACAACGCTCCCGTTGGGGCTATCGCTTGTGTAAACCAAGCTGACAATTTGGTTTTAAATATCAAATACACCAAGGACCAAAAAACCATCACTAGGTACAAAAACATCGCCAGCCAGCTGCTAGGCACATGCAAGTAAATAATGCGATAGACCTCGCCTTGGACGGCATCCATCGGTGCCCACCACAACCCTAGCCCTAAGCCTACCATCGCTAAAACGGCCGCCATGACTAAACACCGCGGAGCCCAACGGGCCGACAACTGACTAAAGGTCTTGGGGCTGGCATAGCGCATGAAGCGAGGCCATAACGAACGCGAAGAGGAGTTACACATACAACCGAGGCCTTAATACATTTGCTTAATCACAAGAGCACACAAATAGGGAATAAAAAAAGTCACTACTACCCACAGCGCCAACAGCAACCAAATCGCTGGCATGGCGCTGCCTCCCCCTAGCACTAACAAGACGGCCTGACAGCCAAAAATAAGCACCGGCACACACAAAGGCAGTTGCAGCAAAGCCAACAATGCTCCGCCTTTTTCTAGACCTAAAATTAATGAACTAATTAATGCGCCCAAACTAGATAGAATTGCTGTACCTAAGAACAATCCGGCCAATAAAGGCATATAGGCCAAACTAGGTAATTGATATTGCAAGGCAATTAAGGGAGTCAAGAAGAGCAAGGGCAAGCCAAATCCTACCCAATGAGCAGTGATTTTAGCGGCAATCACCACACTATGTGGTGCGGGCAACAGCAGCAACTGAGTCAACGTTCCATCACGCCAATCTTGCTCAAAAATCTGCCCTAAGGATAACAAGTTAGCCAATAAAGCCGTCACCCAAATCACCGCCACACCCATAGCACTGAGTAATTGGGGATTAGGATTGATGGCTAAAGGAAATAGGCTGCAGACCAACACATAAAAAACAAGACTGACCCCTAAAACCGAGCGATTACGCCAACTTAGATGTAAATCACGGCGCACTACCCAGACAAAACAGGCTACGGGATTCATACGGCCCTCGTTGAGAGCTGTAACGTCAGAGGGGGTGTATTTAAAGGCGGGTAACTTTGGTGCGTAGTAAAAATAACCGCACCACCCTGCTCACACTGCTGATCAATCCACTGTACTAAAAGCTGAGCCCCTTGGGTGTCTAAGGCACTAAACGGCTCATCGAGCAACCACAAAGGCCGCGGAAAAAGCGGCAAAGCTAACAAAGCAGCGCGACGCTGCTGCCCTTTGGAAAAATGCCCGACGGGGACATGTAGCAAAGGCAGCAAGCGCATTTGTTGCGCCCACAACGCGGCAGAGTCTAGATCAGGGGGTTGACCCAATAAACGACCTTGCCAAAGCAAGTTTTCCCATAGACTCCATTCGCTTTTGAGAGCATCGGTATGCGCACAATAATGCCACTGTGATCGTAACGGATCGCCCCACTCAGCAAAAGGACGCCCCTGCCAAGACAGTTGCCCTGCAGCCGGTGGCGTTAATCCCACTATGGTTTGTAATAGCGTAGTTTTGCCACTGCCATTCATCCCCACCAAATGCCACGCCTGCCCCGCCTTTACGCTAAAGCTCAGGGGCGCGCTTAACACACGCCCCTGTCGCGCTAACACTAGCTGATCTACGCTAAGTAATACCGAGTTCACTCTGAGGCAGCTACCTGTAAACGCTGAGCGGTTAGGAACTGCTGGTCTTGTTGTACGTACGCCAACAACAACTGCGCCAAACGAGGATACACCGCACTATGCAACGAGTCTTGGGGGATCGCTGCCACAAAGGGTGTTAACCAAGGCAGTAAAGCCTGCTCGAGAAAATCGGCTTGTTGCTGCAACTGCTCTGCTGCTTGAGACGCAGTAAAGTTAGCCGCCATGGTGCTGAGCACAGCCAAATAAATTGCCAGATGATCTTCGGGCTCGTTGAAGTCTGTAGTTACGCTTAGGTCGGCTTCACGAAGAAACTGCTTCATGACCTGAGTGGCCACCCCATAGAGCTGACCATCGGCATTGGCCTCGTAAGCCGAGGCATAGGGCAAAGCGCTATCACGCCCACTAAGTAAAAAAGCATGGGCGAAGTCAGAAGCCAATCGAATGCGAGCCTGATCGCCGTATTGATCAGCCAACTGCTGTATTGCCTGCGTATAGCCGTTGACCTCGCTCTCCAAACCATTTTCAGCCAAGAGCTCGAAAAAAGGGGCAAGCTGACCTTGGGTTAACACCTGCCACTGCTCTTCGGACAGCTCTGTTAAAAACTGCTGACTAAACCACTGATAAATGTGCGCGCGTGCGGTATGAAGCTCGGACACACTCAGCTCTGATTCCGTCGAATTAACGTGAGGCATCGTAAATAGGCTCCCAAGCAATAGTTCGGGAAGGACGTAATGGATCGACTTCCTGAGGGCCACCAAAAGACGTAACGGCAGGCGGCGTGCCTTGGAACAGCTCGACTTCAGTCAAACATGTATTGGCCGAGTTCGCTTGAGCCAATTTAGATGTCCCGATGTCTAACGTTAAGGTATTAGGATCTCCATAGGTATCCAACGAACCAATTTCTGGACCTTCGGGACCATACCAAGCACCTTCTTGAATGCGAATCACACCCCGAGGATAGTCTTCGGACACATAGGCGCCGGCCAACAGCTGACCTCGATCGTTAAACACACGCACAATATCCCCATGCTGGATACCACGGTCGGCCGCATCCTGAGGGTTTAAGTACACTGGCTCACGCCCTTGGATCGTATAGGTTTCACGCAAAACCTGGGATTCACACATTTGTGAGTGTAAGCGCTTGTCAGGGTGAGCCGACTGCAACCACAAGGGGTACTTGTCAGAGCCTGGGCCCCCATGAGAACGCTCGGCTTTTTCCATCCAGATAGGGTGACCTTTGCAGTCATCATAGCCATAGCTATCAATTTTTCTACTGAAAATTTCCACAAAGCCCGATGGGGTTCCCAATGCGCCTACCTCGGAATCCTCGCGGAAATCGGCATGGCGCACCCAAGGCTTACCCTCGGGGAACAATACATAACCGGTTTCCCAAAACTGCTTGAACGGAGGCATTTCCATACCAATGGCCGCGTTGTCTTTGCGACACTCTTCGTAGATTTGCTCTACCCACTGCATCTCGCTCATGTCACGACTGTATTCACGGTCACGGAAGAAACGTTTACAAAAATCTTGCCAAATGGCAAAGTCAGAGCGAGATTGGAATAACGGATCAACCAATTTATGCATCGCCACAACACCGCGATTGCTAAAGGTACCGTATACATCTAAGTCATTACGCTCGTAAGGAGTACACGCGGGCAAGACAAGATCAGCAAAACGACATGTCGCTGTCCAGTTGTAATCCACCGCCACGACGGTTTCTAGCTTTAAGTAAGCCTCTTTCATTTTGTTGCGTTGTGACTGACGATGCCACTGATTACAACCTGAAAAAATAGCCATTTTGTACGGCGGCAATTTAACTTTGCCACCATTGAAATCAATTTCAGTATCGGGATACAACAAGGCATCGACCACTCGCGCTACAGGAATGGTTGTGCTATAGCCCTCGTAGTTGCTGTTGTTGTGCTTGGGAACACGCCCCAAATCAAGGTTAAGCGGGAATGCCCCAGGCATAATGGCACCGGAACTAGACACCCCAGAAGAACAATAATGATGTGAGTAACTAATACCCCCACCCGGCAACCCAATTTGGCCTAACATAGCAGCCAATACAGCAGCCATCCAGTAGGGCTGCTCGCCGTGCTGTTGACGCTGAATAGCCCAACCCATGACTAACTGGGTACGGCCTGCTGCCATTTTGTGGGCAAGCTCACGAATACGATCAGCAGACACACCGGTAATTTCTGCCGCCCACTCGGGTGTTTTTTCGACTTTGTCTTCGGTTTCACCCATCAAGTACGGTACAAAACGATCTAAACCAATGGTGTAGTCGTTAATGAAGGTCTCGTCATAGAGCTTTTCAGTGTATAGCTCGTGCGCAATAGCCAACATTAAGGCCACATCGGTCAGCGGGTTTAAATATTGATGCTGCGCATTTAAGTAGTTATTGGTTTTACTACGAATTGGGTCTATACAAAGAACCTCGATAGAGCCGTCTTGGACTTTTTCCTTGAGTGTCTCGAAGTGTGCATAAGCCTCGTGTGTTTCGGTATTCCAACCCACTTGCAAATTTTTAATGGGGTCGTTAGCCCAAAACACCACCAAATCACTGTTATCTAAAATGTGTTCCCATGACGTTCCCTGAGAGTACACCTCGGTAGAACCCAACACATAAGGCAAGATCACCTGCCCTGCACCCGTGGAATAATCGCCCACGGTGCCTACGCTGTTGCCATGCATACCCATGGCGCGCAACATATGATTACCACAACTATGCACCTGACCTACAGAACGCCAACCCACGTTACCGGTGTGCAAAGCCCACGGGCCGTAGTCTTTTTGAACACGCTCTAGCTCGTTGTAGAGAATATCTAGGGCTTCGTCCCAACTGACTCGTACAAAACGGTTATCGCCTCGCTGTGCTCTGTCGTTATTGATTGGGCCATTGAGATACCAATCCAAACGCACCATAGGATAGCGAACTCGCGAAGAGCTGTACAAAATACCGGGAATACCGTTAATCATTTCGGTGGGGTGCTTGTCGAACTCGAGCGGCTTGACCTCGACAAGGCGATCCCCAATCACTCGGGCTCGAATTGCCCCCCAATGTGAACCCGTGACTTTCCAGGTTTTGATGTCATCAGACATCATGGGGCTATCTGGTACTGCTGAACTCGTTGTCGTTTGAGCTAACACCAACTGCGGAGCCACCATTACAGTAGACAAAGCCGCCATGCCCTTTAAGAAATTACGTCGAGTCGATTTCATCTTTTATCCTTTAATTATGACTTGGTGTCAGAGGCGTGACTCTGGAGGTATTTCAGTACCAATTTGGAGGTATCTTCATCCATGCTGGTAAAGCCCACCATGCCATTAAACAAACCCGGCCACGTATTCGAGTCGAAGTGATCTTCTTGGGGTTGACGGTGACAAACACTACAACTGGTGTTGTAGTTGTCGCGCGCCACCGCCCACATCGGTTCGAGTTGCTGTACTAAGCCCCCTGCTGGCATCCACACAGTCAAACTGACCTCTTGCCAGTCCAAACCTGTCATGTCGTCTTCTTTGCTTTGCAACACCGTTACCATGTCAGCATCTCGGGCTACCTCTGGAATCAACGTAGCGCTGACGATGTTTTTGGCAAAGTCACCATACAACACCCGACCATGACCTTTGTCTTTGCGCCAGAGATTGAGCTGAACGGCTTGAGCATCACCCTGTTGGTCTTTGGCTGTAACGGCTGTTGCCATTTCAATAGAACCAATTTCCTGAGTAAGCTCTGGGTCGGCATAGATTTTTTGTGCTAACACCGCATAGTACTGGTTGTCTTCAGCCACATTAAGTGCTTTAGCATGAGAAACTAAGGCATCGAAATCAGGGTTGTGTAGACTTTTTACGGTTGGTAATTGGTGAGCAATACCTTGGTGACAATCTAGACAGCTTTGGTTATTGGTTGCGGCCTGTAGCATGGGGATTTGCGAAGTAATACGCATTTTAGAGAAATCCATGCTTTGGTAGTCGTGACAAGCCTTGCACTCTTTAGAGCCGTTAGCTTTGAAACGAGCCCATTCACGCTGAGCTAGAACGACACGGTGATCGAGAAATTTTTCACGAGTACCAATTTCTCCTGTGATATGAGCCCACACCTCTCGACTTGCTTGCATTTTGCGAGCAATTTTATCGGTAAAATTATGAGGAACGTGACAATCAGAACACATGGCTCGAACACCACTACGATTACGCCAGTGTACAGTTTGCTGTAGTTCAGGATAGACGTTGTCACGCATAGTGTGACAGCCAATACAGAACTCTTCGGTATTAGTGGCTTTTAAGCCGACCTCGAGGCCCTGCCAAGCGAGTACCCCTGCGATAAATCCCCCGGTAACCAGTACCCCTAGACCAATGCGCGTCGCTGGTTTAAACATCAGCTGACAAAATAAGCGCCATATTTTTTTTATAAAATTAATCACGACATATGCCTCTGTAAATATAAAGAGTTATGGATGGTTGATAAGTATTAAGCCGGAGGCCCAAAAACAAAAACCTGTAACATCCACACAATAAAGCCATAGGCTGCCACTCCTAATACTAATAACAGAGGCAAAATAATGACGGCTAAAACCAAGAATTGACGCCCCTCGCTGCGGGGACTAAGCCCCTGGGACGATGATGACTGATTCACTTTACTCATAATAGCGCTGCTCCTTGCTATGCTTTAGCCTGATTAATTTTGTATTCATATTTTACCTACGCGCCCCGCTAGATCCTTGTTAAAAATCAATGCTACTCACAGATTCTTACACTGATAAGAGTTATTACCCTTATTTTCCTGCTCAAGACGCAAAAAAGCCCCGACGTTATCATAACACGGGGCTTTTTTTATAAGCGAAGCTTATTTACCTTCGAGGAAGGACTTCAGCTTGTCTGCTCGACTTGGGTGACGTAGCTTGCGCAAGGCTTTGGCTTCGATTTGACGAATACGCTCACGGGTTACATCAAACTGCTTGCCGACCTCTTCGAGGGTTTGGTCAGTGCTCATTTCAATACCGAAACGCATGCGCAACACTTTGGCTTCACGCGGCGTTAAGGAATCGAGTACGTCTTTGACCACATCACGCATCGACCCATGTAAAGCGAAATCAGAAGGTGATACGGTATTGGTATCCTCGATAAAATCGCCCAAGTGGGAATCATCATCATCCCCAATCGGTGTTTCCATAGAGATGGGCTCTTTGGCAATCTTCAGAATTTTACGTACTCGGTCCTCGGGCAGGTCCATTTTTTGCGCCAAGGTGGCTGGATCAGGCTCAACCCCTGTTTCCTGCAAGATCTGACGATTGATACGGTTCATTTTATTGATGGTCTCAATCATATGAACTGGGATACGAATCGTACGGGCTTGGTCAGCAATAGAACGGGTAATGGCCTGACGAATCCACCATGTCGCATAGGTAGAGAATTTGTAACCACGACGGTATTCAAATTTATCTACCGCTTTCATTAGACCAATATTGCCCTCTTGAATTAAATCCAAGAACTGCAAACCGCGGTTGGTGTATTTTTTAGCAATAGAAATAACCAGACGCAAGTTAGCTTCGGTCATGTCACGTTTAGCTTTGCGTGCTTTGGCTTCACCATTTAACATGCGTTTATTGGCTTCTTTGAGATCAGTCAAAGTCAGCACAACACTGTCTTGAATTTCAAGCAATTTTTCTTGAATTTCATGAATAGCAGGCACGTAACGCTCTAGCGTTTCCGCATAGGGCGGATTAGCAGCCAACTCGTTAGTAATCCACTCTAGGTTGGTCTCGTTACCTGGGAAGCTCTTGATGAAATGCGAACGAGGCATATCAGCACGGGTTACACAGATCTGCATGATTTCACGCTCTAGAGCTCTGACATCAGCCACACGTGCTCGCATAGTATCCGCTAATTTTTCGACCATTTTAGCGGTAAAGCGAATCCCCATAAATTCGTCAAGAATATTTTCTTTGGCCTCGATATAACCTGGGCTACGGTAGCCTTCGGATTCGAAAGCAACACGCATTTTCTCGAACCAGTCTTGAATCACATCGAATTTTTTCAGCGCTTTAGTACGCAAGTACTCGAGCTGCTTGCTGCTCATACCACCGGCCGGACCTTCGTCGTCCTCGTCAGTGACACCAGAACCAGCGTATTCTTCGCCATCATCGTCAATGAGACCATCAACCACTTCGTCTATGCCTAAGCTTTCTTCACGAACTTCGTTGATGTAGGCCAAGACCTCGTTAACCGTCGTCGGACATGCGGCAATTGCCATCACCATATGCTTGAGACCGTCCTCAATACGCTTGGCAATTTCAATTTCGCCTTCGCGCGTTAAGAGTTCTACCGAGCCCATTTCACGCATGTACATACGCACTGGGTCAGTGGTACGTCCAAAATCGGAGTCCACCGTGGTTAAGGCGGCTTCGGCCTCGTCATCGACGTCGTCATCGCTGCTTGCCAAGGGCGCATTATCGCTCATGAGCAAGGTTTCAGCATCGGGCGCTTGATCGTAGACAGCAATACCCATATCGCTAAACGTACCGATAATGCCATCAATGGCTTCGGCGTCTACGAGATCATCAGGTAAATGGTCATTAATTTCACCATAGGTCAGGTAACCACGTTCTTTACCTAGCTTAATTAAAGCTTTAAGACGGTTGCGACGTGCTTCTTGTTCTTCGACTGTCAGCTGCCCACGGCCACCAAATACATCACGGGCTCCACGTTTGGAGCCTTTTTTAACAGGCTTAAGATCGGGAATAACCTCGTCATCGTCCTCGATGTGATCGTCATCATCGAAGGTTGTCGTTTTTGCAGGACGACCCCGACGCGCTGCAGGTGCCTCAGGCGCGGCTGCAGC
>CANQRK010000043.1 GCA_947626245.1 uncultured Paenalcaligenes sp.
GTAAAACGATTGCTTAGAATCATAATGCCAGCCACAATTTCTAAATATTTAACCATTTGGTAAATATAGATTTTTGCATTGGCATCGACCCACTCGCCACCCACTCCAGGTATTTCAGGGGTAAACCCTGTTAGGGCATAGCGTACCCCAGAGTATAAAAGATAAATACCATAATACACCCTGACCCAGTTAATTATTAAATACCACGGTGATGAAGCAGCCATAATAAATTCCTAAAAATAAAATTAATTTTTCAATAAAAAAGTAAATATTTATTTTTAGGATGAGTCTACTTTATCATTTTTTGTATTTTTTATTGATTTCATTTTGGCTCCGTTTTTATTTAATAACTTTTAATTTAATTAATGAATGAGTTTTGATGGTATATCTATGTTTGACTATTATCAATAAGGATAACCCGTATAAGTTATGTGTGTAATCAATGAGTTATGGTTTATCTGTATATTTGATGCATAGATTTTAAATTATTGATATTTCTGTTTTTCATTTTTTTAAATTTAGATAATTTGTTATGCGTAATATGTGGGTCATTGGCTTAACTCAGAACTACACAAAAAAAGCCCCTCTAGGGGGCTGGTAAAGTGACAAGTGAAGAATAAATAAGCGATTTATCAGACTGCGCAGAAAATCACACCGTTCAGCGTGTGGATAAATAGCGCGGGCACGCTAGTGACCGGACATCAGCTTGGCGTTTGTTGTGGCTCAAGGGAGAAACGTTCGTGCGAAGTCCGGCCTGAATAAAGCCATTTTGGATCAGGGGTGGTTCGAGTTCCGCAGTCAGCTAGACCGCAAACTGGCGTGGACAGTAGATTGGCTTGTTGCTGTACCCCCGCACTACATTAGCCAGACCTGCCCTGAGTGTGGGTATTGCAGTAAAGAAAATCGCCTTACCTAGCTCAATGTGTGTGCGTAGCATGTGGCGTTAAGGAACACGTCGATAGGGTGGGTGCGATCAATGTATTCAGGGTGGGACACGCCCGGTTCGCCTGTGAAGTGAGTGGTGCAGTCAGGCCGCCAGCAGCAGGAACCCACCGAAGCGACTCAGAGGCGGCTTAATGCCGCGCCTGAGCGCTGTAGGAATCCTTGCCTTTAGGGAGGGGGGGACGTCAAAGGCCGCTAGGCGGTACAAACCCCTGGGCTTCGATATCTTGGTCTTCAAACAAGTACTGCTTCATTTGTTCGGCTAAATACTTGCGTGCTCGCGAGTCTGCCAAATTCAAACGGTTTTCATTCACAATGCGGGTCTGAATTTGTACCCAATTGGTCCATGCTTCTTTAGAAATGGACTGCCAAATCTTGGTTCCTAGTTCTCCGGGATACGGTGGAAAATCTAGGCCTTCGGCTTCTTTTTTTAATTTGACGCATTGCACCAATCTGCTCATAGTACACCTATAGTAAAAATAACAATTGTCCCATTGTAGTAGAGGACGTTGGCATTATTCAAAATGCCATGCACTTCATGTGTTTAAAGCTTTTTAATAAAGACCAAGCTGTTACGAGCCCGATTGTAGTGCGCCCGTTTTTCTTTGGGTAGGTCCATGACTGAACCCTGCACAAAACCACGCTTAATAAACCAATGCGAGGTGCGTGTGGTTAGAACAAATAAACGAGTCGCACCCAGGGTACGCGCGCGGCTTTCTGCATTGCGCAGCAGCAACTCGCCTTCGCCTTCGCCTTGCCATTCGGATTGCACAATGAGGCAGGCCATTTCGACCATGCCTTCGCTTAGGTAAGGGGTAATGGAAACACAGCCATAAATAATGCCATCATGTTCTAGTACAGTAAAACGTTCGACTTCACGCTCAACCACAGCACGGCCCCGTGGCACGAGAGTACCATCGGCTTCGAGAGGTTCGATAAGTTGTAAAATGGCACCCACATCGTCTAGTGTCGCAGGGCGTAAATCATCGAGCTTGTCCTCAACCACCATGGTGCCCACACCATCGTGAGTGAAAATCTCAAGTAACACACTGCCGTCTAGGGCATAAGGCACCAAGTGTGCTCGGGGTACACCGCGCTTAACGGATTGAGAGGCGCACTCTAAAAACAACGCGGCATCTTCGTCCAAGGTGTTGGCATGCAAAAGCTTATCGGCCTCTAGACGGGCGAGCTCGCCGGCAATGTCTTCGCGCTCTGTGTCGTTAGCGTTGATGGTAAGCGCATTAGGCGTTAGGTAAATCAGTTTCTCAGCGCGTAGAGCGACGGCAGTGCTGAGAGCTAATTCCTCCATGCTCAATGTAAATGCTTCGCCAGTGGGTGAGAAACCCAAGGGAGAAAGCAGTACAATGGCTTCTTGCTCTAAAGAGCGTAAAATAGAGTTAGTGTCGATTTTACGCACGGCACCTGCATGCATAAAGTCAACGCCATTAATAACCCCCATGGGTCTGGCGGTGACAAAGTTTCCCGAAATAACACGGATTTGGGCATGAGACATAGGGGTATTAGGCAACCCTTGACTAAACGCTGCCTCGATATCCAAGCGTATTTCTCCCGCGGCTTCTTTGACGCACTCAAGGGCGGCAGCACTGGTGGGTTCATGGCGATGCCCAAAGCTTAAATCATAGCCCTTTAGGCTCAGTTGCTCGTTAACTTGGGGTCTAGAGCCATGAACTAAGACCAATTTAATCCCCAAGGCGGACATTAATGATAAATCCGGAATAAGGGTATTGAGCACCTCATCACGAATTAATTCACCACCAAAGCCAATCACAAATGTCTTGCCCCTGAAGCGATGCACATAGGGTGCTACCTCGCGAAACCAGCGTACAAACTGAGCAGGAGCGTATTCAGGAGCATCAAGTGCAGAGAGAGTATCAAGATCGGGTTGGCTCATAATGAAATGTGACGAATAGGGTGAACAAAGACAAAAACCAAAATTATAATGACGGACTGATTACGATATAACGAATTTCATGCTTAAGACCACAGAACAATCAACCGAAGCCCTTCCTTTTCCAGACATCAGCTATCCTGAAGACTTGCCTGTTAGCGCTCGGCGTGCCGAAATAGCAAAAGCCATTCAAAACCATCAAGTGGTTATTGTAAGCGGAGAAACCGGTTCAGGAAAAACCACTCAACTGCCTAAAATTTGCTTAGAGCTAGGTTTAGGCCGAAAAAAAATGATTGGCCATACCCAACCTCGTCGCTTAGCGGCGACATCGGTAGCGCAACGTATTGCCGAAGAGCTTGGTACAGAAATTGGGCAGTGGGTGGGTTATCAAATTCGTTTTAGCGATAAAACCAGCCCATATTCTGCTATTAAGCTAATGACCGATGGGATTTTATTAGCAGAAACCCAGCGGGATCCACTATTACGTGCTTATGACACCATTATTATTGATGAAGCGCACGAACGCAGTTTGAATATTGACTTTTTATTGGGTTTTTTACGACAGCTACTAGAAAAACGTAAAGATCTAAAAGTTATTATTACCTCGGCCACCATCGATGCCAAGCAGTTTGCCCAACACTTTGCCTTAAATGGCAAAGCCGCACCGATTATTGAGGTATCAGGGCGACTGTATCCAGTGGAAATCCGTTATAGACCTATTTTAACGGATAAGGTCGATCCGGTGGGCGCTAAAAAAGCAGACACAGAGGAACGTGATTTGAATGACGGCATTATTGATGCCGTACACGAGTGTCAACGCAGTGGTAGTGGCGATATTTTGGTGTTTTTGCCCGGAGAACGTGAAATCCGTGAGGCCACCGATGCCCTACGCAAACAGCCGCTTATCGGTACAGAAATCCTGCCATTGTATGCACGACTTAGCCAAGCCGAACAGGGACGTATTTTTAAACCGCAAGGTAACGCACGACGTGTCGTGTTAGCGACCAACGTAGCAGAAACCTCGTTAACGGTGCCGGGGATACGTTACGTCATTGATAGTGGGTTGGCACGCGTCAAACGTTATTCATGGCGCAACAAGGTCGAGCAGCTGCGCATCGAGGCCATTAGCCAAGCCTCTGCTAACCAACGTGCGGGGCGATGTGGTCGTGTGGGGCCGGGTATCTGTATTCGTTTATATGACGAGGCTGAATTCAAACTGCGTCCTGCATTTACGGATCCAGAAATTCTGCGTTCTTCGTTGGCCGCCGTTATTCTTCGCATGAAAGCGTTGCGTTTAAACGAGGTCGAGTCTTTTCCTTTTGTGGACGCTCCTTCCGGTCGAGCCGTAGCCGATGGCTACCAGTTATTGCAGGAAATAGGGGCATTAGACGAAGAGCGCCGTCTGACGACGATTGGACGCGAGTTATCCAAGCTGCCGGTAGATCCCCGAATTGCACGGATGGTCTTAGCCGCACGCGATCAACAGTGCTTAAGCGAAATGTTGATTATTGCAGCGGCCTTGTCGGTACAAGATCCCAGAGAGCGCCCCCTAGAAAATCGCGATGCCGCCGAACGGGCCCATCAGCTATTTGTAGAGCCTCAATCCGAGTTTTTGTCATTTATTAAGATGTGGCAGTGGTATGCGGAACAAGTGAAAAGTCGCTTATCACACCGTAAATTGGCTGCAGCCCTGAAAGAACGTTTCTTGTCACCCTTGCGATTCAGAGAATGGCGCGAAGTACACAAACAGTTATTAACCTTAGTGCGTGAGCATAAGTGGCGTTTGAATGATACGGCTGCCACCTACGAACAAATTCACCTCAGTCTCTTAACAGGGCTTATTGGTAACATCGGTCATAAGTCCGAAGACGGCTATGTCTACCAAGGCACCCGAGACATCCGCTTTTACTTGCACCCTGGTTCTACCCTAGGTAAAAAAGCAGGGCGCTGGGTGTTGGCTGCTGAATTAGTAGACACCACTCGTTTATATGCACGCTGTTTAGCTCGTATCGAACCGCCTTGGATTGAACGGGTTGCCGATCATCTATTAAAGCGCACCTGGTCAGATGCGCGTTGGGAAAAACGAGCAGGACGAGTGGTCGCTAATGAAAAAGCCACGTTGTACGGACTCACTATCTACAGCGGTCGTCGCGTTCATTATGGCCGCATTAATCCCGAAGAAGCCCGCGAGATTTTCATTCGTGATGGTTTGGTCGCATCGGAGATCCAATCCAACTTAGTTTTCATACGTCATAATCAACAGCAAATCGAGGCGATTGAAAAGCTCGAGCATCGTGCTCGCCGCCCCGATATTTTGGTAGATGATGCACTGATCTATGCTTTTTACGATCGCCTCATTCCGGCCGATATCTATCAAACGGCTACGTTAGAGCGTTGGTATAAAAAACTCCCTCAAGACAAAGCACAGGAACTGCTACTAAGCCGCGAGCAGCTTATGCAGCACGAAGCGGCAGGGGTTACTACTGACGTATTTCCACGCAGTCTGGACTGGAGAGGGGTGAAACTCAAGGCCGATTATCACTTCGAACCGGGTTCTGTTCGAGACGGCTTAACCGTCACCGTGCCGTTGTTTCATTTAAATCAAATCGATGCCGAGCGAGCACAGTGGCTAGTGCCGGGTATGCTCAAGGAAAAAGTGCAGCATTTGTTGCGTTCGTTGCCGCAGCGTTTACGTCGTAGTTGTGTGCCTATTCCTGACTATGCCGATGGTTTCCATGAGCGTTGGTTTAGTCAGGCGCAAGCTCCTCAAAAAAGTCTTATCGATGCTTTAATCGAAGACGTTTGGCAACAAAAGCGAGTCCGTTTGCAGGCAACTGATTTCAAATTAGAAAACCTACCGCCGCATTTGTTGATGAATTTTAAAATCATCGATGAGCATGGACGGATGTTGTCGGGGGGGCGTCATGTAGAAAAGCTCAAGGCCGAACACGGGCAAGCGGCTCAAGAGTCCTTCCAAGAAGTCGCCGTCAAAGACAAATCCGTGGCCAAAGCACTAGACCACGATCAGATTACAAAGTGGTCTTTTGGTGAGCTGCCTGAAATTTTAGAAATTCGCCGTAAAGGACAAGCCGTGGTGGGCTATCCCGCCTTGGTGGACAAGGGCGAGTACTGCGAACTGGATGTGTTTGATGATCAGCAGACAGCACAGAAGCACCATAAAATAGGGTTGCGTAAACTGTTTAGGCTAGCTTTGCGCGACACCGTGCGCTTTCAGGAAAAAAATATTCCTGATTTGACTCGTATGGCCATGTTGTACATGAACCTAGGCACCCAAGAGGACCTAAAGCAGCAAATTATTGACACCGCCATTGATCAAACCTGCTTACAACAGCCTTGGCCCACACAAGCAGACCAATTTGAGCTCAAAGTTGAACAGGCTAGACAGCGTTTTGGTTTGGTGGCCCAAGAAATTGCCCGGCAAGCCAACGTCATTTTACAAAACTGGACCGAGTTAATGCGTAAACTCCCCAGCTTCAAAGCACAGACTCAGGCCTACGAAGACATCCAAGCGCAACAAAGTCGTTTAATGCACAAGTGGTTTATTCGGGATACAGATCCCCAACAGTTGCAGCACTATCCCCGTTATTTAAAAGCCGCCCAAGTACGTTTAGATAAATTACGTACCGAGCCAGCTCGCGATCAACGCTTACTGGCAGATATCCTGCCTTGGCAGACGAAGTACTTACGTGCCAAGATAGCGCTCAAGGGTGTTGAAGACCCGTCGTTAGAACGTTTTGGCTGGATGCTCGAAGAGTTACGCGTGTCCCTGTTTGCCCAAGAGCTCCGCACCCCCATGCCTATTTCCGTGAAACGCCTTGAACGTGCTTGGCACGCCATGCAGTATTAAGATCTATAGAGTGAATTTATGAGCACCCCTTCATTTGTGCATTTACGTAGCCATTCGGAATTTTCCGTGGTAGATGGTATTACCCGTATTCCCGCCATGGTTAGCAAAGCCAAGGAATTCAATCAACCGGCGTTGGCTCTGACAGATCTGGCGAACTTCTTTGGTTTGATCAAGTTTTACAAGGCAGCGCGTAAAAGTGGTATCAAGCCCATCGCAGGAAGCGACCTGTATTTGGAAAATGAGCTAGACCGCGACAAGCCATATCGAGTGGCTGTTTTGGCCATGAACCATACGGGTTACTTGGCTTTGTGCGACATTCTGACCAAAGCCTGGTTAGATAACCAGTACAAGGGGCGCGGTGAGGTCAAGCGCGAGTGGTTGCTCAATCAACCAGACTTGATTTTGCTGTCGGGCGCGCATCAGGGGGATGTGGGGCAAGCGTTGTTGGCCGGCAAACGCGATCAGGCGTGGGCGTGGGCCCAACAGTGGCAAAAACACTATCCCAATCGCTATTTTGTTGAATTGCAGCGTGCTGGTTTTGATGACGAAGAGCGTTATATTCAATTGGCTTTGGGCTTGTCGCAAGACTTAGGTTTGCCGGTGGTTGCGACTCACCCTATTCAGTTTGCCGATCCTGACGATTTCCGTGCGCACGAAGTTCGGGTTTGTATTGCCGAGGGCGAGCAGTTAGCAAACCCGCGTCGAGCACGTAAATTTACTACCGAACAGTATTTCGTTAGTACAGAGTTTATGCAGCAACGCTTTGCTGATATTCCGTCTGCCTTAGCCAATACCGTAGAAATTGCCAAACGTTGTAACCTTGAGCTGAAATTGGGCAAACCCCATTTGCCTGATTTTCCTACGCCCGAAGGCATGAGCCTAGGCGACTTCTTAACAGCAGAAGCCGAGCGTGGTCTAGAGCTGCGTTTAGAGCAGTTGTATGCCGACCCCGCTGAACGTGATACTGAACGATCCAATTACCTAGCGCGGCTGCATTGGGAATGTAAAACCATTATTGATATGGGCTTTCCGGGTTACTTTTTGATCGTGGCCGACTTTATCAACTGGGGCAAGGCCAATGGCGTGCCAGTTGGACCGGGTCGAGGGTCGGGTGCGGGTTCGTTGGTGGCTTACAGCTTAGGAATTACCGATTTAGATCCTCTGCGTTATGACTTGCTGTTCGAGCGCTTCCTAAACCCCGAGCGGGTGTCCATGCCTGACTTTGATATTGACTTTTGCCAAGACAACCGCGAGCGGGTGATTGATTACGTCAAACAGCAATATGGACGTCAGGCTGTTAGCCAAATTGCCACCTTCGGTACCTTGGGCGCCAAAGCGGTTATTCGTGATGTAGGGCGAGTGCTTGAATTACCCTATGGCTTGTGTGATGGCCTCTCCAAACTGATTCCTTTTAGTCCTGCTGACCCCTGGAGCCTAAGCCGTGCCTTGTCTGACGAGCCGGCTTTCAAAGAGCGTTACGAGAATGACGAGGAGGTCAAAGCGCTGATTGACTTGGCACGTCCACTCGAAGGTCTAACACGTAGTGTGGGCATGCACGCTGGGGGGGTATTGATTGCACCCGGTAAATTGATTGATTTCTGCCCCCTGTATCGTCAACCAGGTGAGGATGCCAATGCGGTATCTCAGTACGATAAAGACGACGTCGAAGACGCTGGTCTCGTTAAGTTTGACTTTTTAGGCTTACGTAACCTGACCATTTTGGATTGGGCTGAAAAATACGTGCGTCAGTTTAATGCTGGTCAGCAAGATTTCAACCTGATGAAGTTACCGCTAGACGACGCAAATGCTTACCGCATTTTGTGCGATGGCAATACCACCGCCGTGTTCCAGCTAGAGTCCCGAGGCATGAAAGAACTACTGCGTAACTTACGTCCTAGTAATTTCGAGGACATTATTGCGATGTTGGCCTTGTACAGACCGGGTCCGCTTGAGTCGGGCATGGTGGTGGACTTTGTGAATCGAAAACATGGCCGTGCTGATGTGGACTACTTTCACTCCGACCTAGAGTCGGTGTTGGAAAGCACTTACGGGGTTATTGTTTACCAAGAGCAGGTGATGCTGATTTCCCAAATTATTGGGGGCTATTCGTTAGGGGGCGCTGACTTATTACGTCGTGCCATGGGCAAGAAAAAGCCCGAAGAAATGGCCATGCACCGCGAGATTTTTGAAAAAGGAGCGGTGGAAAAGGGTTATGACGGTGACTTAGCCGTCAAGCTGTTTGACCTAATGGAAAAGTTTGCTGGGTATGGTTTTAATAAAAGTCACTCGGCGGCTTATGCACTGATTGCCTATCAAACCGCTTGGCTCAAAGCCTACCACCCAGCTGAGTTCTTAGCAGCGACCATGTTATCCGATATGGATGACACGGACAAAATGCAAATCTTTTGGAAAGATGCGTTAGCGAATGGGGTTGCGGTATTGCCACCCGACGTCAATGCGTCTGAATACCGCTTTGTGCCCGTTAAAGACAGTCACAGCGCTCAGGGCAAACCACCTCGGACCATTCGTTATGGGTTGGGTGCCGTCAAAGGCGCTGGAGAGGCTGCTATTCATGCTATTGTGGCAGCCCGTCAATCGGGTGGAGAGTTCAAAAGCCTATTTGACTTCTGTAAGCGTGTGGATCGTAGTACCTTAAATCGACGCACCCTCGAGGCCTTAATCAAAGCAGGCGCTTTTGATTCCTTATCCGAAAACAGGGCAGCCTTGTTGGCGACGGTAGGTAAAGCCATGGAGGCTGCCAATCAGGTGGCGCGAAATGCCCATCAGGTCTCGTTATTTGATGACACCTCTGATGATTTGATCGAGCTAGAGTTAGAGCAAGTGCCCGAGTGGGATTTGCAAACCAAACTCCGTCAGGAAAAAACGGCGTTGGGCTTTTATTTTAGTGGCCATTTATTTGATGCGTGGCGAGACGAAGTGCGTCGTTTTGCGCCACGACCTTTGGCCAGCTTATCGCCTTCGCGCGATGCGCAATGGTTTGCAGGGGTGTTGTCAGGGGTGCGGGTACGTATGACTCGTCGCGGCCGTATGATGATTGCCACCTTAGACGATGGTTCTGCACAACTCGAGGTCACTATTTTTAACGAGGTATTCGAGCAAAACCGTCAGCGTCTCAAAGAAGATCAGCTCATTATTGTTAAAGGCTCGGTCAGTTTTGATGATTACTCCGGTGGTCTACGTGTGACAGCCGAGGAAATTTATGATTTGCAATTGGCACGCGAAGCCAAAGCCCGTAGTTTGCAGCTAAATGTAGACGAGCAAAAATACGATACGGCAAAGCTGTATCAGTTGTTGAATCCATATAGAGCCGAGCCAGAAAACAATATTCCTGGGGTTGCCATTGAGCTTTTGTTGGATAATGCGCAATACCAATGTCAGGTACGTCTAGGGCACGAATGGCGCGTGCGCTTGGCCGATACGCTGTTAGAGCAGTTAGAGCAATGGTTAGGCCAGCACAGCGTAGAAATTGCTTACTAATCCGACTTTTTTCTTATTTTCAACGGCCTGCGGGCCGTTATTGAATCATGCTATCAGTCATCATCATCACCAAAAACGAAGAAGCTCATATTGCTGAGTGTATTCAGTCAGTGCAGTTTGCCGATGAAATCATCGTGTTGGATTCTGGCAGCACGGATCAGACCTGCGCCTTAGCTCAACAGCTAGGGGCGCGCGTTCACCATACGACTGATTGGCCTGGTTTTGGCCCGCAAAAAAATCGAGCCCTAGATTTAGCCACCCACGAATGGGTGCTATCCATTGATGCCGACGAGCGTGTGCCACTAGCATTGGCCGAGGAAATCCAACGAGTCCTTGCGCAACCACAGGCCGAAGCCTATACCATGGCACGTTTATCCTGCTTTGCAGGGCGTTGGATTCGACACAGTGGTTGGTGGCCCGATCGTTTGGTGCGTTTGTTTAAGCGTCAGACCGGACGTTTCAAAGAGGTACGTGTGCACGAAAGTGTCGTGGTGCAGGGCAGCATAGCTCGCTTAGACGGCCATTTGTTGCATTATCCGTACGACAGCTTAGATACCCTAATTAATAAAACCAATCAGTACTCCACTGCGGCCGCACTCACTTTGCATGAAAAAGGCAAACGTATTGGCATGTTGGGAATAATAGGTAAAGCCTGCTGGACTTTTATTCGTATCTATCTCATACGCCGCGGTTTTCTAGATGGCAAAGCCGGTTTTATTTTGGCGGGAGTGGCGGCTTCGGGTAGTTTTTTTCGCTACAGTAAACTGTGGTTGTTAAATAAAAAAACGCAGTGGCGGCCCAAGCCTCCTACTGCGTTATAAAACCTAACTGTTGACTTAGATCCAGCGTCTAATCCAATACACCATTAAACCGGCATACTCTTTAATAATTGAGCGACTGGCATTCATGGCACGCATGCTAGGTTGCCATAGGCTACGCCAAGAGGCCGTTAGTGGGATCACTTGTGGAGGCAGAGGGGCAGCAATGACCTCGATGCCTTCTTTTTCAAAGGCCGCTACCGAGCGTGGCATATGTAAAGCAGACGTCACTAATAAAATACGATGTAGCCCTTTTTTCTTCAGTAACTGGGCGGTAAACAGCGCATTTTCTTTAGTCGTAAAGCTATTTTCTTCTAGCAAAATATCTGTTTCATCGACGTGGTTGTGACGTAAATACCTAGCCATTAATTGAGCTTCGCTGGTGCCTCGGTCTAGCGCAGCACCAGACACGACAATGGCAGAGGCGCGATTAGCATGGTATAGCTCAGTCGCACGCTCAATTCTAGAGCGTGTTGGCGGATTCTCCGAGGTATCAAACCAATTGACTCGATTATTGGCAGTATGACCACCTAGTACCACAATGGCATCTGCAGTAGGGGCTTGTTCTGCGATGACGGAGTCATATTGATTTTCTAAATGACCGCCTAACCACATCGAGGCAATGGGCAAAGACCAAAACAGAGCCCAACCTACTCCAAGAATCGCAATGCTTAGGGCCAATTTACGTCTCTTAAGAATAAAAAATAGCGTGGCGATTAGCAGCAATGCTGCCATCAGATTAATAGGAATAATGAGCTGAGCTAAGTATTGGATAAGACTCATAAATACACTATGGGTTGGGGGCGGGCTGTAAAACAGTCAGGACTTGATCCACAGAGGGCCAATGATCTAAATGCCCTAAACAATGTGCTTGATCAGACCAAGGACCCGTGTTCGTGGGGTCGGTGACACCAATTAAGGTAATTTGTTTAGCATCAACGGCTGCTGCCAAATGCGACACACCCGAATCATTGCACACCACCCAATCCACGCTTTTACACAGTTGAGCAAAATCTAGCAACGACAAGGGGTCTAACAGCGTGGCAGAAGGGGCGTTTGTCAGGGCTTGCTCTACCTCGTTAGGCGGCGGGCACATCAATACATTCATGCCTTGAGCTTGCAGTCGCTGGGTAAGCATCTCAAAATGTGGCCAAACTTTAACTCGACCTTTATGTAAACCTACGGCAGTGGGTGCAATAAGGATGTTGCATTGTTGCGAGTTTAGTCCAAATTTAGCAGGTTTAGCATCAGGAACGCCAGCTAAATGTAAGCTCGATGCTACCTTGGGGGCGATAGGGTGCTGCCAACTCTGTGCAGCTACCTGTGCCAAATGATACCAACGCTCTACCGCATGCAGGGACTCTTGGGGCTTGTCGATGGCCCAGCGTAATAACCAACTACGTCCGTCGTCTTTGTAGCCTGCACAAGGAATGCGAGCCCATGCAAATGCCAAGGCGCTAGAAAGGGAGTCAGGTAGGCTTAATCCTAAAGCATCATGATGGCCGTGCGTTTTTTTGAATTGTTTTAATGTGTGAGCATCCGTACGAAGATGGCCACTCATGGGGACAAAGCCGCTGAGGGCATAGCCCGACAACAAGGTTTTAGCCCAAGGCCTAGCGCAGACAACCACTCGATAGTTACGAGCTAAAAAGGCTTCTAAAATGGGTAAGGTCATGCAGACATCACCTAACCAATTGGGTAAACGTAAATACAATAGGGGAGACGTGCTCATAAAAAAACCTAATACAATTATCTAGCTAGAGCCCAAGAGCCATAAGCGTTAGAATACGCCTATCCTCAAGTATTAAAGTGAGAGTTCCGTTGATTCGTTCCAAAACCAACGCGGCAAAAAGCAATTTTAATGTGGAAGCAGATATTTGGCGTCGAATTTACAGTCGCCTGCGCCCTTATTGGAAAGTTGCTTTGGTGGCCGTTTTACTTGTTAGTGTAGTCTCAGCAACCAAGCCTATTTTAGCGGTGATTATGAAGCCATTGCTAGACGATGGCTTTACGGGTGCTAAACCTTATTATGTCTGGCTTATTCCCTTGGCCGTCGTTGCTATTATGCTAGTGCGGGGTATAGCGGCTTATGCCAGCAGCTATTTATTAGCATTGGTGGCCAACAACATGCTGCGCAATTTACGTGCAGAAATGTTTGATCGGTTATTGCAGCTCCCAGATAGTAAATTCAAAGAAGGTGATACGGGACGCTTACTAAATCGCTTCACCATCGATGCCAACACCCTAACAACAGTGGCTACCGAGGTAATTACCGTGTTGGTCCGAGAGATCCTCACGGTCATCGCGCTAATTGCGGTTCTGCTTTACATGTCGTGGCAGCTCACGCTTATTGTGTTTGTGATGTTACCGCTGGCCTATATGACAGCTCGCATCATCTCCAAGCGCTTACGTCACCTAAACCGCGGTGCCATAGACATGAATGCCGAGCTCACCCGCGTAGTGGGTGAAAGCATTGATGGCCAACGGGTAGTTAAGTTATTTAATGGCTATCAGCGTGAGTCCGATCGATTCCAATACGTCAACGGTCGTATCCGCCGTTTTGCGATGCGTGCGGCCAGTGCTAGCGCTGCTTTATCACCCATTACTCAGTTCTTTATTTCTATTGCGGTGGCGGCAGTTATCAGCGTGGCCTTGTATCAGGCGAACTCCAAAGGGCTAACCGTGGGTGGTTTTGCTGCTTTTATGGCGGCATTAGTACAGCTGTTCGATCCCATCCGTCGATTGGCTAATTTGGCGGGTACCGTACAAAAAATGCTAACAGCCGCTGAAAGTGTCTTTACGCTTATCGATGAAAAACCAGAGGTAGATCAGGGAACTCGTCGTTTGACTGCCCCCATTACGGGGAAAATTGAATTTCGTCAAATCAGTCATCGATACCCCAACCAAGACACACTCACCATTGATGACGTCTCGTTCAGCGTTTTTCCGGGACAAACTGTGGCGCTAGTCGGTCGATCTGGCAGTGGTAAAAGCACGCTAGCCAATATGCTGCCACGATTTGTCATCCCCACGCAGGGTGAAATTCTCATCGACGACATCCCAACTCATGAACTCAAATTGGGCTCACTACGTCAGTTTCAATCTTTTGTTAGCCAAGATGTGGTGCTGTTCGATGGCAATATTCGTGATAACGTCGCTTATGGTGCGTACGACGCGGTCAATGATGATCAAATCTGGCAAGCCCTAGAGGCGGCTAACTTAGCCCAGTTTGTGCACTCTTTACCTATGGGTTTAGACACCGAAGTCGGGGAAAAAGCTGGTAATTTATCCGGGGGACAGCGTCAACGTTTAGCCATCGCTCGTGCTCTAATTAAAAATGCACCCATTTTGATTTTAGACGAGGCCACGTCAGCGCTAGATAATGAGTCCGAACGCCAAGTTCAGCAATCGTTAGAACGACTCATGAGCAACCGCAGTACCTTAGTCATTGCTCATCGATTATCTACCGTACAAAAAGCAGATCGTATTATTGTCTTAGACGAGGGCCGTATTATCGAGTCGGGTACGCATAACGAACTCGTTGCTTTAGGTGGCGTCTATGCGAACCTTTATGAAATGCAGTTTGACTTAAATCAGGATGAAATAGCATGAAGCGTTTTTTGTTATTAATGAGTGTGTCGTTGGGTTTGGCGGCATGTGCAGCGCCCGCTCCCGGCAGCCTCGCACCCAAAGACATACGTTCTGATAGCAACCTACGCAAAGAGGTTGTTATCGAAGAGTTCAACTTTCCCCAAGTACAAAGCCGACTCTTCAAGCATCGTGAACACTGTCAGATCAGTTTTGATTTTTCCTTAGACCCAAGGCAAGTGCATTACGCCACACTACGTTATGGCACCGCAGACAAACCCGACTTGGCTGATCAAGCCTTGTTGGATTTAACTGCGTTCTCTAATGGCAAGGTTCGTATTGTTGGCTACACCTACTATAGTCAACAACAGTATTTAGTGGATGCCTTCTTGCAGGCCTTAAACAAACCTGAAGCCTGCGCAGATGGTATCGCTAAAATAGAATAATGTCGTACTGCTCCTGAGAATACTGACTATCCACTTCTAGCGAAATGGGTTTACCTATAAAGTCACCCGTTTGCGCTAGATGTTGGCTTTCTTCTTCAAGAAATAAATCCACTACATCTTGTGATGCCAAAATCCTGAACTCTTTGGGATCAAATTGGCGCGACTCGCGTAGCACTTCACGCAATATTTCATAACAAACGCTACGAGCGGTTAACACCGATCCTCTGGATTGGCAGGTAGGGCAGGGCTCGCACAGTTGATTACTTAAGGATTCTCTTGTGCGTTTGCGAGTCATTTCAACCAG
>CANQRK010000044.1 GCA_947626245.1 uncultured Paenalcaligenes sp.
GACTTTGCGCATGTGCACGCCCAAGATTTGCTCGCGACCACGTATATCGGGTAAAGAGACCACAACTTGACGGTCAAAACGACCGGGACGCAATAGCGCTGGATCGAGTACGTCTGGACGGTTAGTTGCTGCAATAACGATAACGCCCTGGCCTTTTTCAAAGCCATCCATTTCGACCAGTAACTGGTTGAGGGTTTGTTCGCGTTCATCGTTACCGCCGCCCATCCCTGCGCCACGCTGACGACCTACGGCATCGATCTCATCGATAAAGATGATACACGGAGCATGCTTTTTGGCGTTTTCAAACATATCACGCACACGCGCCGCACCCACACCCACAAACATTTCGACGAAGTCGGAACCGGAAATGCTGAAAAAGGGAACCTTGGCCTCGCCAGCAATAGCGCGTGCCAATAGGGTTTTACCAGTACCGGGAGGGCCTACCATGAGGACACCACGAGGAATACGACCACCCAAGCGCTGGAAGCGTGTGGGGTCGCGCAAGAAGTCGACTAGTTCTTGAACATCGTCTTTGGCCTCGTCACACCCAGCTACGTCTAAAAAGGTAATCGGATTGGTATTTTCATCTAGCATGCGAGCACGGGATTTACCGAAGCTAAATGCCCCGCCTTTGCCGCCGCCCTGCATTTGACGCATGAAGAAAATCCAGACCCCGATAAGCAATAGCATGGGGAACCAGGAAACAAAAATACTGGCTAAAAATGAGGGTTCTTCGCGTGCTTTACCTGAAACCTGCACACCTGATTTCACGAGCTCGGGAACCATCCATAAATCACCTGGAGAGGTGAGCGAATAGGGTCGCCCAGCATCAGGCGTTACTAAGAGCGTATCGCCTTGAATGTCTACTTTAGAGATGCGTCCTGCACGCGCATCATCCATAAACTGTGTATATGTTACGCCATCAGTGGTCGAGGGGCGTCCATCAAACTGTCTAAATACAGTAAACAGGACCAGCGCAATGACCATCCAAACGGCAACTTTGGAAAATGAGTTGTTCAACACCAACCTCCTAATTGCTTAAACTTGCGCAGCTAAGCTGACAGTTAGCTGTACAAGAGCCAATTACCACATTCTACCTGATAATGATGCGTCTTAGCATACCGTTGTGTTTTTTAATTGCCTTCCTATAAGGAAGGTTTCTGACGAGCGGTCTCGGGACGATTTCGGCTTGCGCGTATTGACCTGACGGAACTGCTCTTTGAAGGCCTTCACAATCTGAGAAAAGCCGCTACCATGGAACGCTTTAACAATTAAAGCTCCGTTTGGGTTCAAGTGATTTTGTGAAAATTCGAGCGCTAATTCACATACGTGCTGAATACGTACTGAATCGGCGGCCGCCACACCTGATAAATTGGGGGCCATATCGGAAATAACAAGGTCTACTTTTTGATCTCCTAACATATTTTTTAGTTGATCTAGTACCTCATCCTCCCTAAAGTCGCCTAAAATGAACTCAACGCCATCTATAGGCTCTATAGGCAACATATCTAAAGCAATAATACGGCCATTTATCTGTCCGTTTTGCGTTAGACGTTCACGTGCAACTTGCGACCAGCTACCCGGTGCCGCCCCTAAGTCCACGACAACGTTGCCAGGATGCAACAGTTTCTCGATTTCTATAATTTCTAATAATTTAAAAGCAGCGCGGGCTCTATAACCCTTTTGCTGCGCTAATTTGACATAGGGATCATTAATATGCTGATGCACCCATGCTTTAGAGGTTTTTTTCTTGCCCATTCCCGTACAATCTCATTATGCCTACATTAACTATTACTACTCAGCTACGTAATCAATTACGTGCCGCAGCCCATGCTTTACGTCCTGTTGTGCTTATCGGCGACAACGGACTGACCGAGGCCGTCCTCAAAGAAATCGCTGTACACTTAAACGTACACCAATTAATAAAAATTCGTGTTGCTGGCGATGACCGCGAAGCACGTTTAGCTATTTACGACCAAATCTGTGAAGAACTTGGCACCGAGCCAATTAACCACGTTGGTAAAATCCTAACAGTGTACCGCCAAAACCCAGATAAGCCCGATATTTTAAAGCCTATCGAACCCGAAACACGCGCCGTACGCAAAGCCAGCGAAGCCTACACTCCTAAAAAACTAGCTGCTGCAGGCCTAAAGAAAACCAAAGGCGGCAAAAAAGTAAAAGTTCGCCGATAAATCTATCGCGGTTAGTCAAAACAACAAAGCCCACAAACTATGTGGGCTTTATTTTTACTACCAAAGCAAGCGTGCTGTTTAACGATACTCGATACTTAAGATTTCGTATTCGCGCACACCTGCAGGTGCCTGAACCTCGACGACATCACCTTCGGACTTACCAATTAAGGCACGAGCAACAGGACTGGAGACTGAAAGACGGTTTTCACGTATATCAGATTCGATGTCACCCACAATTTGATAGGTTACCTGACTACCTGAGTCCAGATCCTCTAGGGCTACCGTTGCTCCAAACACCACGCGGTCACCCACATCCAAAGAGGATGGGTCAATAATTTGAGCGTTAGAAATCGTGCCTTCTAGCTCGCGAATGCGTCCTTCCACAAAGGCCTGACGCTCTCGTGCTGCATCGTACTCTGCATTCTCGGAAAGGTCACCCTGAGCGCGGGCCTCTGCAATGGCATTAATTACATCGGGACGCTCTACTGTTTTTAAGCGATGTATCTCGGCTTTTATGCGTTCAGCGCCCTGCGCTGTCAACGGAATCGCAGACATATGTTTCCTGATTAAAAATGAAAAACGCCCCCAAGCGAGTAGGAGCGCAAAAGAGTGGTTTTGTTGTTTTACAAACTAAGGCAGCAACGGGTTAAATAAAACCCGAAGCGTCTGACTTGGCTTGAAACAAAGCCCCATAGACTTTGGGGCTTTGAATATATTGTCGGCAAAACGCTGCAAAATTGCAAGCGCTGAAAGACCTAGGATGCGTCGGGCTCTTTGCGCAAAGACAATAAAGCATGCATTAAGATGGCACCAAACGTAGCTGTACCAATACCATCTAAGCGAATAAAGCCTAATTCAAGGCTGAAATTACCTGCACCTAAAATCAAGGTCACGGCTGCCACTAATAAATTACGGCTTTTACTAAAGTCTACCTGATTAACCACCCAGATACGAGCACCGGCCACACTAATCAGACCAAAAACCACAATAGACATACCACCCAATACCGGACCGGGGATCATTTGAATCACCGCCCCAAACTTAGGGGAGAATCCTAGGAAAATAGCAATTAAAGCAGCCAACGCAAACACTAAAGAGGAGTAAATGCGAGTGGCAGCCATCACACCGATATTTTCCGCATAGGTGGTTACACCTGTACCACCCATAGAGCCGGATAGCATCGTAGCCACCCCATCGCCCACAAAGGCACGCCCTAGATATTTGTCGAGATTTTGGCCAGTCATAGCAGAGACAGCCTTAACGTGACCTAAGTTTTCCGCAACGAGAATAATGGCCACTGGCACAATAACTGTCATGGCTTGCACTTCGAATACCGGTGCCGTAAAGCTAGGTAAACCAAACCACGCTGCCTGCGCTACGCCTGACATATCAACAGGGGTACCATAGCCCAAGCCATTAGTGAAAATAGCATACAGCACGCACGAAATAATTAAGCCCACTAAAATCAGCAGGCGCTGCACCACACCACGGCTATATACGGCCACACCACCCACACAAATGACGGTCATTAAGGCCATAAGCGCATCGAAAGTGCCTGAACCCATAGCGCCTTTGGCTGCAATAGGAGCCAAATTCAACCCAATGACCGCCACAATGGCTCCGGTCACCACCGGAGGCATCAGCTTGTTAATCAGCTGCGCCGCCCCGCCCGAACGAGCATCGGCCACCCACACTAACGCTCCGATCAAGGTATAAACCAAACCACACATCACAATCGCACCCAACGCGACTCCAATATTGAGATTAGCCCCACTGCCCGCATAGCCGGTAACGGCAATCACACCACCAATAAAAGCAAAACTAGATCCCAAATAACTCGGAACGCGCCCACCTACAAACAGAAAGAAAATCAACGTACCAATACCAGACATCAAGATGGCCAGGTTCGGATCAAAGCCCATCAACAAAGGTGCCAAAATGGTAGAGCCAAACATGGCCACCACGTGCTGTGCTGCCATAGCAACACTTTGTGAGGCAGGAAGGTATTCGTGCGGCTGCACAACCGCATCTGGCGCGATGGAAGTGACTTTGCGCCAGCGGGGAAAGTAGGTTTCAGACATAATGAGAGCAATATAGAAAAGAGGTTGTGGCGCAAGTTTACGGCGCTATGCGTAAGCAATCAAGCTCCAACTGGTACACTTCTCATCATCCTTTGGCTCCCTTTAACTTTGGTTTGATATGAAAACAGAAATTTGGCTTATTCGTCACGGTGAAACAGATTGGAATGCAAAACAACGTTTACAAGGTTGGGCAGACATTCCGTTAAACGAGGTGGGCAAACAACAAGCTTTGGCTGTACGTCACTATATTCAAACACAATCGCTGCAAGTGGATCAGGTAATTAGTAGTGACTTATGCCGAGCATCAGAAACGGCTCAGCTGGCTTTTAACCTACGCCCCGAGCACGTCAAGTGCTATCAAACTCTACGAGAGCGCAATTATGGCGTCTATGAGGGTGAACTTTGGCAGAGTCTGATTGAGGTGGACGCGAAAAACCAACCTCGCTTTAATTTTCGGGACCCCGCTTTACCCATTCCCGAAGGGGAAAGCTTACACGTTTTCAATCAACGTATTTTAACCGCCTTTAATCAGCTAGCCGATGAACACTCGGGCCAACGCTTGGCCGTATTTGCACATGGTGGCGTCATTGATATTGTCTGGCGTCACCTGCAGCAGACAGACTTGCTTAGCCCTCGCCCCGAGCCCATTTTAAATGCCAGCGTCAATCACTTTATTATTCGCCCCACCGCTTGGGAAGTTGTGCATTGGGGACAGCACGATCACCTAGCCCACTCGCTAAATGAGCTGACTAGCTAAAAAATAAAAAAGGGGCTCATTAAGAGCCCCTTTTTATCTAGCCATCAGGTTTAGGCGTTGTGCATGTCTTGTAAGGAATACACACGTAGGCCTTCGCCATGACGCAAGTACTGCAGACCCTCTACGGCTGCCAAAGCACCCGCTATGGTCGTGTAGTAGGCCAAGTTTGCAGACAACGCCTGCGTACGGATAGTACGCGAGTCGGTGATTGCATTACGGCGCTCTTCGACGGTATTAATCACCAAAGCGACTTCGCCATTTTTAATCATATCAACGATATGAGGACGACCTTCGGTCACTTTGTTGACTGGCTTAACCTGCAAACCGGCGGCTTCGATAGCAGCAGCTGTACCACGCGTAGCAACGACGGTAAAGCCTAGCTCAATCAGACCACGAGCGACTTCGACGGCTTTCTCTTTGTCGCTGTCACGCACGCTGATGAAGGCATTGCCAGATTTAGGTAGGTGAACGCTAGCAGCCATTTGAGACTTAACAAAAGCCTCGCCAAAGCTACGACCCACACCCATGACTTCACCAGTGGACTTCATTTCAGGACCTAGAATGGTGTCTACGCCAGGGAATTTAACGAAGGGGAATACCGCTTCTTTGACCGCGTAGAAACCGTCTTTGGCTTGAGCTGAAAAATCCAAATCAGCGATTTTTTCGCCTGCCATGACACGAGCCGCTAGTTTAGCCATTTGCAAGCCAGTGGCTTTGGAAACAAACGGCACAGTGCGTGAAGCACGTGGGTTCACTTCGAGTACGTAGACCTCGTTGTCTTGGATAGCAAACTGCACGTTCATCAACCCTTTTACATTAAGGGCTTTAGCCATTAATGCTGTTTGGCGACGAATTTCCTCTACGACCTCGGTAGACAAGGAGTACGGCGGCAAGCTACACGCAGAGTCACCCGAGTGAACACCCGCTTGTTCGATGTGCTCCATGACACCACCGACAAACACATCCGTGCCATCAGAAATACAATCGACGTCGACTTCAGTGGCGTTATTCAGGAAGTGGTCTAGCAACACAGGTGAGTCATTGCTGACTTTGACCGCTTCGCGCATGTAACGCTCGAGATCAGACTGCTCGTGTACGATTTCCATGGCGCGACCACCCAAGACGTAGCTTGGACGTACTACCAATGGATAACCAATTTCGGCCGCCAAGGCCAAGGCCTCGCCTTCGGTACGGGCAGTACGGTTAGGCGGTTGACGTAAACCGAGTTTGTTCAGCAATTTTTGGAAACGCTCGCGGTCTTCGGCCACGTCGATGGACTCGGGGCTAGTACCAATAATAGGTACACCGTTTGCTTCGAGCGCACGCGCCAATTTCAACGGAGTTTGACCACCGTATTGCACGATCATGCCCACCGGTTTTTCTACGTGCACAATTTCCAATACGTCTTCGAGAGTTAAAGGCTCAAAATACAAACGATCAGATGTATCGTAGTCGGTAGAAACGGTTTCGGGGTTGCAGTTAACCATAATGGTTTCGTAACCCTGCTCGCGTAAGGCGATGGCCGCGTGTACGCAGCAATAGTCAAACTCAATCCCTTGACCAATACGGTTTGGACCACCACCCAACACCACAATTTTCTTGCGATCGGTAGGCTCAGCTTCGCACTCTTCCTCGTAAGTTGAGTACATATATGCCGTATCAGTATGGAACTCGGACGCACATGTATCGACACGCTTGTAAACCGGGCGCACATTGAGCTGATGACGCAATTTGCGCACTTCGGACTCGACCGTATCCAACAAGAAAGCCAAACGACGATCAGAGAAACCACGGCGCTTTAGACCGAATAAGGTTTCACGATCTAAATCGGCCAGCGTTTTTTGCTCGAGGGCCAATTCAATTTTGACGATTTCCTGAATTTGTGCCAAAAACCACGGATCGATCTTAGTGATTTGATGGACTTCGTCTAGGCTCATGCCTTGAGCGAAAGCATCGCCTACATACCAAATACGCTCTGGACCTGGCTCACCTAACTCGACCTGCAGTTTTTCACGGTCGGTAGTCATTTGGTTCAGACCATCCACGCCTACCTCTAGGCCACGTAAGGCCTTTTGGAAGGATTCTTGGAAAGTACGGCCCATAGCCATGACTTCGCCCACTGACTTCATTTGCGTGGTCAAACGGGAGTTAGCCTGAGGGAATTTCTCGAAAGCGAAACGTGGGATTTTGGTGACCACGTAATCGATGGACGGCTCAAAAGACGCAGGCGTTTTACCACCGGTAATTTCGTTTTGTAGCTCGTCTAAGGTATAACCCACAGCCAAACGCGCAGCGATTTTAGCAATAGGGAAACCTGTGGCTTTGGAGGCCAGTGCAGAGGAACGTGACACGCGAGGGTTCATCTCGATCACGATCATACGGCCATTGTCTGGATTCACCGCAAACTGCACGTTAGAACCACCGGTACTAACGCCAATTTCACGCAACACAGCAATAGAAGCATTGCGCATGATTTGGTATTCGCGATCGGTCAAGGTTTGTGCTGGTGCTACAGTAATGGAGTCGCCGGTATGCACACCCATTGGGTCTAAGTTTTCGATGGAACACACAATAATGCAATTGTCTGCACTATCGCGCACCACTTCCATTTCGTACTCTTTCCAACCCAACAAGGACTCTTCGATGAGTAGCTCGCTGGTTGGAGAAGCTTCGATACCGCGACGGCAGATTTCCTCGAACTCCTCCATGTTGTAAGCAATACCACCACCCGTACCGCCTAAGGTAAAGCTAGGGCGAATAACCACGGGGAAACCTGAAGAACCGGTTTCATCGGCAATTTGACGCTGCACTAACCAGGCTTCGTCCATGGAATGTGCCACACCGGATTTCGCGGACTCTAGACCAATTTTGGTCATGGCGTCTTTGAACTTCAAACGGTCTTCGGCTTTGTCGATGGCCTCGGCATTGGCGCCGATCATTTCAACGTTGTACTTGTCCAATACGCCTTGAGCGGCGAGCTCGAGAGCACAGTTCAATGCCGTTTGACCACCCATGGTAGGCAACAAGGCATCGGGACGTTCGCGATCGATGATTTTTTCTACGACTTGCCAAGTGATAGGCTCGATGTAAGTGACGTCGGCCGTATCTGGGTCCGTCATGATCGTCGCAGGGTTGCTATTGACTAAAATAGTGCGGTAGCCTTCGGCCTTGAGGGCCTTACATGCTTGGGCTCCGGAGTAGTCAAACTCACAAGCCTGCCCAATAATAATTGGGCCCGCTCCGATAATAAGAATACTTTTTATATCTGTACGCTTAGGCATAATATTCAGTCTGGCAATTAAGCCTGTTTGTTAGCAATGAGGCTAATGAATTGATCAAATAAAGCAGTCATGTCACGCGGGCCTGGTGTGGCTTCAGGGTGACCCTGAAAACCAAAAGCAGGACGATCAGTGAAAGCTAAGCCTTGTAAGGTGCCATCAAATAAAGAAACATGCGTTACACGTACGTTCTCTGGGAGGGTGTCGGCATCAATAGCAAAACCATGGTTTTGACTGGTGATATACACCCGGCCTGTTTCCAGTTGGTGCACAGGATGGTTAGCACCATGATGGCCAGTTTTCATCTTAAGGCTTTTTGCGCCCGCAGCTAAACCCAAGAGCTGATGCCCTAAGCAAATACCAAATAAGGGGATTTTTTTCTCGAGCAGAGTTTGGGTAGCGGTAATTGCGTAATCACAAGCCGCTGGGTCGCCAGGACCATTAGATAAGAACACGCCATCCGGATTAAGCGCTAAAACCTCTTCGGCGCTAGTTTGGGCTGGAACTACGGTGACCTTGCAGCCCCGATCAGCCAACAAGCGAAGGATGTTTTTCTTTACCCCAAAATCGTAAGCGACCACATGGTAAGCCTCGTTGGCAGGGCTTAAGTCAGCAAAGCCTGAGCCTAGCTCCCAAGAGCCTTGAGTCCAGTTTTTGGCGGCGTCTAGACTAACCTCTTTGGCTAGATCGACCCCCTCTAAACCGGCAAAAGAACGGGCCAGTTCAATGGCCCGATCAACATCTTCTCCAACTAGAATACAAGCGCTTTGAGCGCCTTTTTCACGCAAAATTCGCGTGAGCTTGCGGGTATCAACCCCCGCAATAGCAACAATACCCTGTTGCTTTAGATAATCTGGCAGCGACTGAGTGGAACGAAAATTAGATACGCGTAAAGCGCAATCACGCACAACTAGACCTGATACCTGCATATGGGTGGACTCGGCGTCCTCGGGATTTACCCCAGTATTCCCTATGTGCGGATAAGTTAGTGTTACGATTTGACCTTTATAGCTAGGGTCAGTGAGAATTTCTTGGTAGCCCGTCATGGATGTATTGAATACGATCTCGGCTACAGCATACCCCTCGACACCTATGGAATAACCTTTGAATACGGTCCCATCGGCAAGAGCTAGGATCGCACTTGAGCTAGCATTGGACTCGTCAGGAAAAAGAGACGGCAGCACGTTTAAACCCCGGTTCATAATTTACAAATAAAACTTAACGATTATACCCTGACAACGGTAAGGCATAAAGCACATATCGTTCAGTAGCAACATTGCCACATAGTATATAGAAATAGTCTACAGTAACCTCTACATCTTGTTTTGCTTTTTTGGTCCCAAATCTATGACAAATTTGCTTGAATCTTTACGTCAACATACCACCGTAGTAGCAGACACAGGAGACTTTGAGTCCATCCGTGCGTTTAAACCCACTGATGCGACCACCAACCCATCTCTGATTCTGAATGCCGTACAGCAGCCTGCTTACCAGCATTTGCTTCAAGAAACGGTGCTCCAAAACCCAAAAGCCAATGTCAACGAACTCACTGATGCGCTATTAGTGGCTTTTGGTAAAGCCATTTTGTCTATCGTGCCAGGTCGGGTTTCTACAGAAATTGATGCTCGGTTGTCTTTTGACTCCCAAGCCAGTATCGAACGCGCTCGCCATATTATTCAACAATACGAACGAGCCGGCATTGATCGCAAGCGTGTTTTAATCAAGCTTGCCGCCACGTGGGAAGGCATTCAAGCAGCAAAACAACTGGAAAGCGAAGGCATCCACTGCAACCTAACCCTACTGTTTAGCCTACCTCAAGCCATTGCTTGTGCCCAAGCTAAGGTCACCTTGATCTCGCCGTTTGTGGGTCGTATTTATGATTGGTATAAAAAAGCAGCGGGCGCTGATTGGGACGAGGCAGCCAATTCAGGCCTTAACGACCCTGGCGTCAAATCGGTACGTCAAATTTATGAATACTACAAAACCTACGATCTCAAAACAGAAATCATGGGAGCTAGCTTTAGAAACACAGGACAAATTTTGGCTTTAGCCGGTTGTGATTTATTAACCATCAGTCCGGCTTTGCTCGAGCAACTGGCCAACACCAACGGTGAGATCGAAAAAGTACTCGATGTAAATGCCGCCAAAGCCAATGCGCCCGAATGGCAAGCCAATAACGAAGTCACCTTCCGTAATGAACTGAACGCCAATGCGATGGCCACGGAAAAGCTCGCCGAAGGCATACGTTTGTTCATTCGCGATGCTCAGGCCTTAGATGTGCTAATCCAAAACGCTAAAAACCAACTACCCTAACCGTGTAAAAGCCGGCCGTGCTTTCCATGCAGTGGCTCTGCTTTTTTAACGCGTCCCATTTACGCCCTCACTAAGCAGTGCTCACTCACTACGTTCGCTCCGCGCTGAACCGTTCGGTCGTAAATGGGATGCGTTATCGCAGCAGACTCTTATATGAAAAGAAGTCCTGCCTCCGATTACGAACAGATCGCACGCATGGCCTGTTCGTGCAAGGACTAGGTGCTGCGGCGCTCCATCAGCGCCCATGCAATGGTGCTAGCATCCACGTATTCGAGTTCGCTGCCAGCGGGCACGCCGCGAGCAAGGCGAGTTAGCTTAATGCCATGAGCGCTTAGGTATTCGGCTAAATAATGCGCCGTGGTTTCGCCTTCGGCAGTGTAGTTAGTCGCCAAAATCACTTCTCGCACCTCGGTTTCGGCCGCGCGTTGCGCAATACGTTGAAACTGTAGGTCTTTGGGGCCTACGCCCTCTAGGGGAGCTAAGCGCCCCATCAGCACATAGTACAACCCATAATAACTATGACTGGCTTCGATCATATTTTGATCGGCCGGAGTTTCCACTATGCACAATAAACTTTTATCACGCTGTGGATTAGAACAAGTGGGACAGATTTCCGTTTCAGAAAAACTATTGCAGCGCTGACAATGGATGAGTGCTGTCACAGCATGCTGCAAAGCCTGACTGAGTTCTTGGGCCCCCACCACATCATTTTGTAAGACATGGTATGCCATACGACGCGCCGTGCGCTCGCCTACTCCGGGTAGGCGTTTGAACGCATCAATGAGCTCACGCAGCGGCGCTGGTTCAGGTAAAACCGGATTGGTCATTTAGAAAGGAAAAGACATACCCGGTGGCAACGGCAAGCCCGCTGTTAGACCTGACATTTTTTCTTGAGATGTGCTTTCTGCTTTGCGCAATGCATCGTTAAAGGCAGCGGCCACGAGATCCTCGAGCATTTCCTTGTCATCCTCAAGCAAAGACGGATCAATAGTGACACGACGCACGTCATTACGACATGTCATAGTGATTTTCACTAAACCACCACCCGCAGCCCCTTCGACTTCGACATTTGCCAATTCCTCTTGGGCTTTTTTCATGTTTTCCTGCATTTGCTGAGCTTGACGCATTAAGCCTGCAAGTTGACCTTTCATCATACTATTTATCCTAATAAAATGGATGCAACCCCAAAAGGCACATCAAATTGACCTATTTAGCTCGAACAGATCCTGCAACAATTTGAGCATCGAACTGTTCAACGAGCGCTAGTATAAACGGATTTTGCTGAGCATCGATTTCAGCATCATGTTGACGCTGAGCCCGATGCGCTTCGGCTACGGCAAATGCCGTGTCCTCTCCGGTAGAACCGTATTCTATGTGCAAGCGTAAAGCACGCCCAAAATGCTCGTTAAGTACGGTATTAATACGAGCTTTGGCTTGGCTATCGTCCGCCGAGCGGATAGCTGCACGTAACACCACCTGCTTACCATCAAACTCAATCCATTCGGTTTGCTGTGCTAATTCGGCAGCCCAACCAGATAATGGCAGTTTAGGAGCTAAATCTACCCACTGCGCACTATCTACTTGTTCAGGTGTCAATCCCATCGTGGACGGTACTAAGTCCAGTGCTGCCACAGCCTGTTGTACGGCATCTTCTATTTGGGGGATAGTGTTACCGTTTTCAATATCCCCCTCGGGAAAATCCGCCCCGTCATCCTCGTAATTAAGCCCCTCGTAGTCGGCCTCGGAGAAAGGCGGCTCCTCGTAAGGAGGAGGATTTAACTCGGAAGGTGACTCGGCTGCCTTTGCGATAGGTACAGCAGAAGTTACGTCTGATACAGGCTGGGGTTGGGGCTGAGGCACAGGTATAGATGGAGGCACGGTCACCTTAGGAGCAGGTGCGTCCTCCCACGGAGGGGTATCGTCCGTCTGCGAAGCCTGCAATACCTGCCCACCGCGCTCAATCATGGGCGCTTGCGTTCCCTCTCGCTGCCCGGAGTCGGCCTCGGCATAAGGAGAATGAATCACCTCTGGCTCATTAGGTACGGCAACAGGAGCGGATACAGCCACCGTCGCCGCCACAGGTGTCTGTGGTGCCTTAGGTTCAGCCTTTGTTGGGGCCGGATCACTGGAAACAGGTGCCGCTGGAGGTGGATTAGGCTCGGGATTAGGAGCGCGACTAATCGTCGCTGGCGGGATGGAGACTGGCTGAGTTGCAACGGGCGTAGCGACTGAGGCACCTGCTGCTGCAGGCAAACTACCCGCTGGTGTTAACGCAAACAAGCGCATACAAGCCATGACAAAGCCAGCGTACTCATCAGGAGCCAAACGTAGTTCGTCGCGACTGTGCACTACCACCGAATAAAACAACTGCACATGATCGGGTGAAAGCTGCTGAGCCAATACCTGAATTTGTTCTAAGTGAAGCTCGTCAGGAGGCAATGCTCCTGGCACACGTTGTTGAATCGCTATGCGTGACAACAACACAGCCAAATCGGATAACGCCCCCGCAAAAGACAACCCACGCAATAGCATCTGATCGGCTAATTCAATTAGCCGTGCACCATCGCCTGCGATCAGTGCCTGCAACAAATGAATCAAATGCGATTGATCTATGGTTCCCAGCATGCCCTGTACCGCATCAGTACTAATAGAGCCTGCACTATACGCAATGGCCTGATCGGTTAATGATAAGGCATCGCGCATAGAGCCTTGGGCGGCTTGTGCCAACAGACGTAAAGCAGGCCCCTCGGCTGGAATGTGTTCCTGTTGAAGGATATCAGCCAAATGAGACTCAATAGCGGGCACGGTCATTTGCTTTAAATTAAACTGCAAACACCGTGACAGCACCGTTACCGGTATTTTTTGTGGGTCGGTAGTGGCAAGAATAAATTTGACATGCGGAGGCGGCTCTTCGAGCGTTTTAAGCATAGCGTTAAACGCATGCCCTGTAAGCATATGCACCTCGTCAATCATGTAGACCTTGTAACGAGCTGCACTGGGCGCATAGACCGCCTGCTCGAGCAACTGGGTCATTTCATCTACACCACGATTGGAGGCCGCGTCGAGCTCGACGTAGTCAACAAAACGCCCCTGATCGATTTCGGTACATGCCCTACACACACCACAGGGATGTGAGCTAACACCTTGTTCGCAATTTAACGCCTTGGCCAAAATTCGAGCTAAGGTGGTTTTACCTACGCCACGTGTGCCAGTAAACAGCCACGCATGATGTAAGCGTTGAGTATCTAGAGCATGAGTCAGTGCGCGCACCACGTGCTCTTGACCAATTAAGGTGTCAAACGAACGGGGACGCCATTTTCGGGCCAATACCTGATATGTCATGAAGGAGTGTGTTCGGTAAAAAGAAAAAAGCCACAAGGCTAATTAAGTGTACCGGATTTGAGGCGGATATGGGAGGTGGAAGAAGATCCAAGAGGAAGGTGAGCCTGACTTCGGCACTGGTTCGAGACAGCTGTGGCTGCTTCGTTCCCGACCTGACCAATTTGACTGTAGAACCATGCGAAGGGGCTCACCAACTAGAAGTATAACACTAAATTTCACACCATAGGTCAGCACGCGGAAAATAAAGTGCAGCCTTAGCCTGTCGCCCATCAAAGGCCCTGACCTGATCGCAGTATCGCTGCAATTGCGCAGCATAACGCGCACGCATCAACGCTAAGAACTCGTCAGCACTTTGTCCGTCGTAAGGCTTACTGGTTTTGAAATCCACAATTAACCATTGATCCTCTTGAGAAATGGCCAAGTCAATAATAGAAACACGCCCTTCAGCGTCCAACAACGTCCACTCACGGTGTGCCTTAGCCACGTCTAGCAACCATTGCCCGCGCTGGCTTTCCAGTGTGCTTGTTAAGGTTTCTTGTATAACAGCTATCCCTGTCGCTACCTCGGTCGTAGCAAAACCAGCACGCAGTAACTGCCTACGCATCACCTCTTGGCTTTGTTGCAAACGCTGAGCACTCCACTGAGCTCGGCCGTCTCTACCTATACGCTCTAACCAAGCATGAGCGACGGTACCAATAGCCGCTTCTTTGAAAGGAGCCTCATTCCAAAGCCACTGGTTTTGACCTGATGGCTTGTGACGAGGTCTAACAGCGGGCAATTGATCTAACTGCTGCACGCGCCATAAATAACGGTAACTAGGCAGCTCACTCTGACTCTGACTGAGCATTGCATCTACCACGTCGGTCTGCTCAAAGGCTGTGTGAACCTGCGGCCACAATAGCGCCAACAACGAACTGGATTCGGGCTTTAGAGTTTCTTTGCTTTCTAACAGCCCCACTAAATGTAATTCTTGTCTGGCGCGGGTGACTGCCACGTAGACCAAGCGCTGCAACTCGTACACAGCTCGATTGGCCTCGCGCTTCAAAATAAACGTACTAATGGGGTCTTTGTCCTCGCTTTCACTGGCTTTCACCATGCCCACATAAAGACGATCCTGACTTTGCTCAAACTGTAATAACGACTCTCGGTTGGAAACGCCTTTTCTACCCAAATCATAAAGAATGACTGACTCAAACTCTAATCCTTTGGATTTATGAATGGTCATGACCTCGACCGCTCTCTCCGCACTTTGAGGAGCCGCATACAGTTTTTGTATTTTGGTTTCGAAGCTTTCCAGTAACACCTCTCCGTCGGGAGCTAAGCTTTCTAACAAGCGCAAAACGGCTTCGGCATCAGTCAGCTCGTTTGCTGCCGC
>CANQRK010000045.1 GCA_947626245.1 uncultured Paenalcaligenes sp.
TGCCAATGCCATGTTGGCCGTTAGTATGGCCGTAGCGCGTGCCGCAGCAGACGAGTGTGGTTTGTCCTTGTACCGTTACTTTGGTGGTAGCGGAGCCATGCAAATGCCTGTGCCCATGATGAATGTGATCAATGGTGGCGCACACGCTAACAACACCCTCGACATGCAAGAGTTCATGATTATGCCTATCGGAGCTAAAAGCTTCCGCGAGGCATTGCGTATGGGTGCCGAGGTTTTCCATGCTCTAAAAGACCTAATCCACGCTCAGGGTATGTCGACGGCAGTGGGTGATGAGGGTGGTTTTGCCCCTAACGTTGCTAACCACGAGGCCGCGATCCAGCTAATTCTTCAGGCCATCGACAAAGCGGGCTACGAGGCAGGCACAGAAATCGCTTTGGCACTAGATTGCGCTAGCTCTGAGTTCTATCGTGATGGTTTATACCATTTGCAGGGCGAGGGTGGTGTTAGCTTAAATGCAAGCCAGTTAGTCGACTTACTTGAAAATTGGTGTGATAAATACCCTATCGTTTCCATCGAAGACGGTATGGCTGAAGACGATTGGGAAGGTTGGAAAATCCTAACCGATCGTTTGGGTACAAAAGTACAGTTGGTGGGCGATGATTTGTTCGTAACCAACACTAAAATCCTACGCGAAGGGATTGACCGCGGTATTGGTAACTCCATCCTCATCAAAATCAACCAAATTGGTACGCTAACCGAAACCTTTGCAGCGATCGAGTTAGCCAAGCGCTATGGTTACACTGCGGTTATTTCACACCGCTCTGGTGAAACTGAAGACTCCACTATTGCTGATATCGCCGTAGCGACTAATGCTATGCAGATTAAAACAGGCTCCTTGTCTCGTTCTGATCGCATGGCAAAATACAACCAGTTGTTGCGTATCGAAGAAGAGCTTTCTGGTGTGGCCTCTTACCCAGGTCGTGATGCTTTTTACAACTTACGTTAATCGAGGTTGAATTAAAGGGCTTAGCTTAGGCTAAGCCCTTTGTTACGTCACTATATGATGCGTTTGATTTTCCTATTTCTTGTTGGCTTGTTGTTTTATTTTAATTATGAGCTTTGGCTTGGGGATAACGGTGTCAAACGTATTGCCGAGCTCGAAGAAAAAATAGCCGTACAAGAAGAACTCAACGAGGCTTTTTTGGCTCGTAACAATGCAATGGCTGCCGAGGTTCATGACCTACGAGATGGCTCTGCCGCTATCGAGGAACTAGCCCGCTTTGAACAGGGCATGATTAAACAGGGCGAGCTTTTTGTACAAATTCTAGGCAATAATCAAAGAAGCGGCCCACAACAATAATCACCATCGCACGAGTCTTCAGAGGGCTCATGTAAAGGCAAAGAAGGACGGCTTTCCCCCACAGGTAACGCCAGAGGCGTAGCTGCCCATAATAATGAATGTAATGGCGGAGCAGGTGGTTGTGTATGGGGTTGCAAAGCCTTATTAGGCGGTGACGTTAATACGTGCCGCTGGATGACGTCTTGATCTGATTGCATAGCCAGTTGAACCTCGGTAACTATAGGCACCAAACCGTGCTGCGTCAGAGTAGCAAAGCTTGGGTCTTGCCACGCGGAGCTGTATTTAATTAAGGTGCGTAGCAATGGAGTCAGGGGTTGGTGCCCATACTGCAGACGTAGTACCAAGGTATTTTGATCAAAAATAGCCACATTGCCTTGTTGGTATTGCAGACTTTGATAGCTATGTTGCACCGGATTTTGACTAGGTGCTAAGGTGCGATGCTCTATAGACCAATAACCGTGCTCGGCCTTAAATTGAAAAGCAGGCAAGCGAGCTAATTGAGCGATGAAGGCTTCGCGAATAATGGTGGGGTGGGCTTGTTGCGTGACGGCAATGCGTGCGGTGTCTAAAAGAGCGTGGTTTAAGGCTTGGCGCAGGATCAGCCAATGAGTGCTTTCTAGTAGACCTAAAGCGATTAAACAAAGCAGCAAAATGCTGAGAGTATGCTCAATTGCACTTGTGCCGGCTTGCGAGGGGGAGGTAGTGAGGTGCGCCATGCGTAGAGTATGTGTCTCGTTGATGGCGCTGTGTAGTTGTTGAATCTACTAGCGGATAAAACCAACCCATGTGTCCTTGTGCTAGGAGGCCATGCCTCCGATAGGGGCAAGTGACTTTATTCGGTCAAGTGATGTCAGGATGCATCGCTAAGCAGTGCTCACTCGTTCCGCGCTGAACCGCTCCTGCATTCCTGTTACCATTTTCCCTGTACGAGCACGAGGTGCTCGTACAGGGTGGGCTGTTTAGTGTAGGGTGTTGCTTGGGTCGGGGTTGGGCTGGTCGCTGGGTGCGATGAATAATTGAGCGCTGTCTACGGCGTCGAATTGGTAGGGCTTGCCGCAAAAGTTGCAGGCGACTTCGATATGGTCGCGTTCGCTCAGAATGGACTCAATTTCTGCACGACCTAGCATGCGCAGCATGTCGGCGACTCGTTCACGGGTGCAAGGGCAGTGCCACTGTAGTTCGGTGGGCTCGAGTTGGAGTAGGTCTTCTTGCCAAAATAAGCGATGAATAAGCTCGGGAGCGGCTAGCTCTAGTAGCTCTTCCGTTTTTACGGTTTCAGCGAGTTGTTTGGCGCGATCCCAGCTAGGCTCTTCGGGGGCTTCAGTGCCTTCGATGGTTCCGCCTGTGCCGGGTAGACGTTGTAGCAGTAGTCCAGAGGCTTTGTCTGCGTTGGCAGCTAGGAAAATCTTGGTGTCTAGCTGCTCGGAATGCTTCATGTAGTTTTCAAGCACTTCGGCTAGATTTTGCCCTTGGAGCGGCACAATACCTTGATAGGGCTTGAGGTCAGTATTGGGTTTGGGTTCGAGCACGACAATAAAGCGACCGTTGTCGTAGGTATTGAGCAGATTTTGTAAATTGGCGTCCTCTGGGATGACGGCATCTTCGCGCAGCGTAGCAGTAGCGCGAATAGTAAAGTCGGAGGTGCACTCGACAACCATAAGGGCTACAGGGCCATCACCTTGTGCTTGAAGCACTAGGGAGCCATCTAGTTTTAAGTTACCTGCCAATAAAACGGCTGCTGCGGCGAGTTCGCCTAACAAGTCGCGCACGCAGTCTGGGTAGTGTTGATGCTCTAGGCCGGCTTGCCAAGAGTGGTGTAGCTCGACGGTTTGAGCACGAGTCAGCTGGTCTGCAAAGAGGTATTTATTAAGTTGATCTGTCATGACTGTAGAGAAAAAAGAGGTTTATTTCTTTATATGGGGGCGAAGATCGACAATTCGAGTCCCTGCTAGCCGGTCGTGTAAAAAAAGTTGGTCTTTATCGAACCAAGTCCATATAAACAAGGTTAATGGGGTAAAGACAATGAGCAGAGTCACCCATGCTTGTTGTGTGAGTATTGCAATAACTTGTAGGAAAAATGCAGTAATCAAAGGGAGTAACCAGGCCAGCAAGTAACGAGCAAAAGCCCTAGGCCAGCTAGGTTTGGTTCCATCAGGCATTTGCAGGCGCATATGCCAGGTTTTCATGGGTAGAGTCTGTCCAGTACGACGCCAACACAATAAAAAATACAACCCAATGCTAAGGAACAATACCACTTGGCGGGCATCGCGTAGGAAGAGGGCATGACGACTTTGAGTTAAGAAATCAAAGATCAGCAGGACGCCAAACACAATGCCGAATAGCAAAATGCCTTCGTATAGCATGCACAAAAAACGGCGCCAACGGGAGGGGGAAGGGAGGGGGAAAAAAGCTTCAGCAGACATGGCGAAATTATAATCTAAATCGCTAGGCTTGAGGGGCTAGGAGGAGAGACTAGCGCCTGAGATGCTGCTGAAGCCCAAAAGGAGATTTACTGCTTACTACAAATGAAATTAAGCAAAGGTCTTTTTGAACCATGCCTGAAGCATTGCAAAAGGACGTAAACGACTTTGTTGCTCGATGGCATGTTGAATTAGACGGCGCTCTAGCTCGTCTGTTAATAAGATATCATGAGATTGGCTTCTGTACATAATATTCACACGCATTTAAATAAGGATTAACCCTAATTTTAGGTGTTAACCCTTATGATTTCAAGTGTTTATGCGTGATAGAGCCTTATCTGTTGCTTGCAGCCACCATTTCAAAATTGAATAAGCGACAGTCCAAGGGGCCGTTATAGAGCGGGAAACGACGATTGGGTTTGAGGCGTAGCTTAGAGGGTAGCTCTAGGTCGCTGGTAATGACGTTGACTTTCCAGCCAGCAAAATTTCGTTTAAGGTGACTCGCCCATTCTGACCAAAAAGCGTCATCGGTATCATCTAAACGCTCACCGTAGGGAGGGTTGGTCACAATCCATCCTTTAGAGGCAATGGGCTGCACATTAAGCGCATTGTTGACCTCAAAGCGGATGGTGTCAGGGTGTAGATGAGCTCGGGCTAGATTAGAGCGCGCAGCACTGATGGCGGCTGGGCTAAGATCGCTACCGATGAGAGGTACTTCGATTTCTGTAGCGATATTGGCGCGAGCCTCGTCTTTGAGGTCTTGCCAAGCACGGGCATCGTGATGACGTAGACGTTCAAAGTGGAAGGGGCGCCACATGCCCGGAGGCGTCCCGAGGGCGATCCAGGCGGCTTCGATCAAAATAGTGCCGCTGCCACAAAACGGATCAATGAGGGGAGAGTTTGGGTCCCAATCGGCCAAGGCTAATAAACCAGAGGCGAGGTTTTCACGTAAAGGGGCGTCGCCCTTGTCGTGACGCCAGCCTCGTTTAAATAAGGATTCGCCCGAGCTATCTATGTATAGAGTGGCCGAGTCTTCGTTCAAGAAGACATGGACTTTAGCGTCAGGACGAACGGTATCAATATCGGGACGCGCACCTTCACGATCTCGTAACCGGTCACAAATGGCGTCTTTAACACGCAGATTTGCGAACTGCAGGCTTTGAAAAGGACTGCGAATAGCAGAAGTATCGACGCGTAGTGTTTGCTCGGCACCAAACCAGTTTTCCCATGGGGTTTGGTAGGCTAACTCATAGAGTTCGTCTTCATTTTGAATACGAGCAAAAGACATCTGCACCAAAATGCGTGTGGCCAAGCGAGAGTAAAGATTGGCACGCTGTACGCCTTGCCAGTCAGCGACAAAATGGCAGCCAGCGCGACCTTGACTGACCTGAGCAAACCCCAAAGCACTGAGTTCAGTGGCTAGGGCCTCTTCGAGGCCCATAGGGCAGGGAGCAAAAACAGTGAACTCGTCATCGCGTTTAGCAGAGAAACGGGCTTGAATTTTTGGACCTTCAATGCGATGACGTTTGGGAGCATCGGCTTTTGGGGCCTGCCGGGGTGATGCATAGCCACTAGGCGCTTTTTTGGCTGTAGGGCGTGGAGTGGCTGTAGGACGGGAGGCTGTTTTTGTGTGGGCTGCTGCTTTTGAGCGCGATGCATGGGCTGGTGTAGCAGTGGGTGTTGCAGGCGCTGCGACTGTATCGTCACCACGTAAACGCTGCATTTGTTGTGCTTGGCGCGCACGTGCGCCAGAGCGCTGGCGCGCTGGGGTTGAGCTGTCTGCGGGACTCGATTTTTTTGTTAGAGTCAGCGTTTTTTTAGGAGTGGAAGACATACAAATTAAAAAGGTTTAAGAACGACAAGAATTAATACCAACAACAGCAGTAGCACAGGGATTTCATTAAACCAGCGGTAATACACATGAGAGCGAGTATTGGTGCCTGCTTTAAAGCGTTGGAGTATACGACCGCAGTACCAGTGATACACCAGTAAAGCGAAGACTAAAACAAGTTTGGCATGGATCCAAGCCGTGCCTTGACCTACCCCAAAATACAGATAGAGAGTAAGCCCTGTGATCACGGTGAGCACAGCGAGTGGTTTCATAAACCGGAAGAGGCGTTGCGCCATACCGGTGAGTACTGTTTGCGTGGCAGCATCGTGATTTTGCGCCAAATTGACGTAAATGCGGGGCAAGTAAAAGAGCCCCGCAAACCACGATGTCACCATCAAAATATGAAAAACTTTAACCCATAAATAGGCCATTATTTTTGCCCGCGTAATTGGGCGTCGCCGGTGAGCACCCATTTTTGGGTGGTGAGACCTTCGAGACCGACTGGACCACGGGCATGTAAGCGATTAGTGGAAATGCCAATTTCTGCACCTAGGCCGTATTCAAACCCATCGGCAAAGCAGGTGGGAAGATTGATATAGACCGAACTGGAGTCGACTTCGCGTTGAAAACGATGTGCTGTAGTGAGGTTTTCGGTGACGATGGATTCGGTGTGTTCGGAGCTGTATTGTTCGATGTGATTCATTGCCTCGTCTAGGCTGTTCACAATACGAATGGCTAAAATAGGTGCTAGGTATTCGGTTTCCCAGTCTAGTTCTTCGGCAGGGGTAACACCGCTGATCAGAGCACAAGTGCGTTCACATCCGCGTAACTCAACCTGCATGTCTTGCAGTGTTTTGGCTAGGTCAGGGAGGACAGCAGGAGCGATGTCTTGGTGTACCAACAAGGTTTCCGTGGTGCCACAAATACCATAACGGTATGTTTTTGAATTAACAGCAATGCGATGCGCTTTTTCTACGTTGGCGTCTTTGTCTATGTAAAGGTGACAATTGCCGTCTAGGTGTTTGATTAGAGGAACTTTGGCATCAGCGCTTAAGCGTGCAATCAAACCTTTTCCACCACGTGGCACAATTACGTCCACGTAATCTGTCATGGTAATGAGGTGACCCACGGCATTGCGATCTGTGGTCGCGACGACTTGGACAGCGTGCTCGGGCAAACCGGCTGCTGCTAGGCCTTGTTGAATGATTTTGCCTAGTGCTTGATTGGAGTGAAACGCCTCGCTACCACCACGTAAAATAGTGGCATTACCTGATTTCAAACAGAGGGCTGCGGCGTCAATGGTGACGTTAGGGCGTGACTCGTAAATAATACCGATTACCCCTAATGGCACGCGCATTTGAGCCACATTCATACCGTTAGGACGCTGGGTTGTAGGGCCAACAGAGCCGACAGGATCAGGCATTTCGGCAATTTGACGTAGTCCTGTAGCCATGATGCTAAGGGCTTGATCAGAGAGGCGTAAACGATCCACTAAAGCCGGTTCTAAGCCATTTTTTTCAGCGGCTTCGAGGTCTTTAGCATTTTGAGCTTGTAAAGAGGCTTTATTCGCTTCGAGCAAGTCTGCCATGGCTTGTAAGGCTTTGGACTTTTGAGCATTGGACGCATTGCGAATAATACGAGAGGCAGCGCGGGCTTGTTCGCCCATGCGCAGCATATCCTGAGTTAACTGATCTTGAGTCTGTTCGGTCATAGCAGTCTAGAGAAAACGAGTGATAAAAGCGCCTAAAGCGATGGAGCTAAGGCAATGCGTAAGCACAAACGAGCGGCTTCTTCCCAAGGATCGTCGAGGCTGCCAGAAACGTGTAGACCTTTGATGATTTGGTCGACTTCGTGAGCATGGCGAACGGCAGCAGGCCAGACTTGGGGTGGGATGCGCTGCAAACAGCGCATGAGATGTTGTTCGCGAGGACCAAAAACGCGTTGGGACCGAAGGGCCTGTTGAATATTGCCACCGCTTTGTTGTAAAGCGGACAACGAGGCCAAGAGCCGGATTTCATCGCCAATGGCCCATAGCACTAACGGTAGGGCTTCGCCCTCGCCACGTAAGCCATGCAAAATAGTCAGAGCACGCTTGGCATCGCCAACCAACATGGCTTCGCGTAAATCAAATACATTATAGCGGGCTACATTTAAAACCGCAGCCTGTACTTGTTCTAGGTTAAGGGTACCGGTTGGATACAGCAAGGACATTTTCTGCAGCTCTTGGTGAGCGGCTAATAGGTTGCCTTCGACTTGCTGGCTAAACCAATGCAAAGCGTCGTTATCTAGATGCTGTTGATTTTGCTGGGCGCGCTGTTGCAGCCAGTTGGGTAGTTGGCCTTTGTTGATCGTAGGAACTTCGAGCCATTGGCTTTGGCTTTCTAGGGCTTTGGCCCATTTGCTTGAACGGGTGCTCCGGTCCAAGCGTGGCAGCTGCAATAGAAACACGGTATCGGCCGCAGGGCCGCTGTGCTGAGTGAGGAGCTGCAAAATGGCCTCTGCACCCTGACGACCCGGTTTGCCAGTAGGAATACTAATATCAATTAAGCGTTTGTCACCAAATAACGACAAGGCTTGGCTGACTTCAAAAACCTCAGACCAGTCACTGCGACCATCCATAACAAAGCGATGGCGCTCGGTAAAACCTTGTTCTGTGGCAGCGCTGCGAATGGTATCGCAGGCCTCGATGTGCAAGAGAATTTCATCGCCGCTAATACTGTAGCAGCCTTGCAAGGGGTTCAGAGACAAGCGTTTACTGGACACGGTAGCTTAAAAAGAAGTATCAGAGGCTGGGGACTGAGGCTGTGGAGTTTGGTCGGTGTTGGCTGAACGTAAGCTGGCCTCGTAGGCATCAACCACATCGGGAGCCGTTAAGCGACGCAACAGGCGATCAATCATGGACATTTCCATGCTTTGAAATAACGCGTTGATTTCTTGGAATTTGGCCTCGGTGGCATTGGGGCTGTTGGGAATGTCTCGGGTGGAGATTAAGCGTGTAGGCGCTAAGAGATAGTCGCCATTCGCATCAATTAAGCTAAAGACAAGGTCAAGTTTGAGCTCGTAGTTTTCGACTTGGCCGTAAGCATCTAGAGAAAGTTCGCGTAGATAGCGTTGCATTTCGTCTTGGATGAGCTGAACCTGAGCGTGTTCGGGACTAGAGACAAAGCGTAGATTGGGAGAGTTGGCGTGTAAAACACGCCGCAACTGAGAACCAAACGCTGAGTTGTCGGAAATGTTGGTGTATAGCGTATTAAAAGGTAGAGGATGCGCCTGCTTGAGGGTAAAGCCGCAGGCGCTAAGCAAGAGGCTTAGCGCCACCATACTGCTTAGCAGTAACCAAATACGTTTTGCTAAAAAAGGAGTAGGGGAGCTAAGCATTACATTTTATCCTACAACAATATTAACTAAGCGACCAGGAACCACAATAATTCGTTTAGGTTCGCGGCCTTCGAGGTAACGCTGGGTCGCCTCGTGTTGAATGGCGGCCTGTTCGATGGCTGCTTTGTCGGCAGAGCTAGGAACAGTCAGGGAGCCACGCAGTTTGCCATTGATTTGCAATGTTAGGCTGACTTCGTCGGCAATGAGGGCTGATTCGTCTACGGTAGGCCAAGCGGTGTCGAGTAGATCGCCGTGGTTGGCTGCGTAACCGAGCTCTTGCCAGAGGTGCCATGTAATGTGAGGAACCACCGGGTAGAGCACACGTAACAAAATAGAGTAACACTCGGCAAGTACGGCTTGATTTGCGGGGGTATCGTCTAGTTTGGCGTGGTCTATGGTGTTAAGCATTTTCATAGCACCAGAGACGACGGTATTGTATTGGATACGCTGATAGTCGTATTCGGTTTGCTTTAGAATACTGTGGATCTCACGGCGTAGGTCTTTGGCCTCTTTGCTGAGCTCTGAGGGTAGGTTTTGACCTACACCGGCTTTAAGTGCAACGTGTTGCTTGTACGCAAAGTTCCATAAACGACGCAAGAATCGGTTAGCACCGTCAATACCGGATTCGGCCCACTCGAGAGTTTGCTCGGGAGGGCTGGCAAACATCACAAACAGACGAGCTGTGTCTGCCCCCATTTCATCAATAAGATGTTGTGGGTCTACGCCGTTGTTTTTAGATTTAGACATGGTACCGATGCCGTCGTAATTGACTTCGGAGCCATCAGACTTGAGGCGAGCGCCAATAATGCTGCCTTTTTCGTCGTAGATGTTATCGACTTCGTCGGGCCAGAAGTACTCAAGACCACCTTTTGGGGTACGACGATTGTAGATGTGGTTGAGCACCATGCCTTGGGTAAGCAGCTTGGTGAAAGGCTCGTCGAACTTAACTAAGCCTAAATCGCGCATGACTTTGGTCCAGAAACGTGCGTAGAGCAAATGCAGCACGGCGTGCTCGATACCCCCAATGTACTGGTCCATTGGCATCCAGTAATCATTGCGCTCGTCGACCATGGCCTGATCGTTTTTAGGGGAAGCATAGCGCATGAAGTACCAAGAGGAGTCCACAAAGGTATCCATGGTATCGGTTTCACGGCGTGCGTCTTTGCCACAGCTAGGGCAAGAGCAGGCGAGGAACGCTTCGTCCTTGTTGAGCGGGTTGCCACTACCGTCTGGAATGTGGTGTTCGGGCAGAATGACGGGTAGGTCTTTTTCTGGTACAGGAACGGGGCCGCAGTCTGTACAGTGAATGATGGGGATAGGTGTGCCCCAGTAACGCTGACGAGAAACCCCCCAGTCGCGTAAACGATAGGTGGTTTTCTTTTCACCTAGGTGTTGGCTGTTGAGGTAGGCGGCAACCTGATCAATGGCATCGGCAGAAGACAGGCCACTGTAATCGCCAGAGTTAATCGTAACGCCATTGTCTTTGTCAGCGTACCAATCGTGCCACTGCTGATCGGAGAATTCGTGTTCGCCGACCTGAATAACTTGTTTGATAGGGATGTTGTATTTCAGAGCAAACGCAAAGTCGCGCTCGTCGTGAGCAGGCACCCCCATGACGGCACCATCGCCATAGGACATAAGCACATAGTTACCTACCCAAAGGTCGACCTGTGCGCCAGTAATGGGATGCGTAACGGTGAGACCTGTAGGTAGGCCTTCTTTTTCGCGGGTAGCAATATCGGCTTCGGACTGACCACCTTGTTTGCATTTTTCAATGAAAGCAGCGAGTTCGGGATTAGAGCGAGCGGCCTGCGTTGCTAAGGGGTGCTCGGGGGCGACTGCGCAGAAGGAAACGCCCATGATGGTGTCAGCACGTGTGGTAAACACGTACATGCGACCGTCTTGGATGAGGTTGCCAGCGTCGTCTTTGATGTCGTGAGTAAAAGCAAAGCGCACACCAAAGCTTTTGCCAATCCAGTTTTCCTGCATGGTGCGCACGCGTTCGGGCCAACCGGGCAGGTTGTGTTGGACTTGGTCTAGAAGCTCGTCAGCATAGTTGGTAATGGCTAAGTAATAGCCTGGGATTTCGCGCTTTTCAACCAAAGCACCAGAGCGCCAACCGCGGCCATCAATGACTTGCTCGTTGGCTAGGACGGTTTGGTCTACGGGATCCCAGTTAACTGTTTGGGTTTTGCGGTAAGCAATCCCTGCCTCGAGCATTTTTAAGAACAACCATTGGTTCCATTTATAGTACTCGGGGTCGCAGGCACACATTTCGCGTGACCAATCAATGGCTAGACCCATGGCATTCATTTGCTTTTTCATATAAGCAATGTTGTCGTAGGTCCATTTTGCAGGAGGAACTTGGGATTTGATTGCTGCGTTTTCAGCTGGCATACCAAAAGCATCCCAGCCCATGGGCATGAGAACGTTATAGCCACGTAGTCGAAGCTGGCGCGCCATGACATCGTTGATGGTGTAATTGCGCACGTGACCCATGTGTAGCTTGCCACTGGGGTAGGGCAGCATAGAACAAGCGTAGAATTTAGGTTTGAGGCTGCCATCTACATTTTTAGCATTTTCTACTACGCGATAAGCATCGCGATCATGCCAGTTTTGTTGGGCAGTGCGTTCGACGTGTTGTGGATTATAACTTTCCTGCATTTGATTTGAGCGACCAAGTAAGGTATGAATAGAAAATAACTCTTACATTATACGGGGCAAAAGCGCTTGTGCCAGTGTAAGAGTTAAATAAATTAACCACAAAAAAGCCCTGCGGTTGCAGGGCTTCTTGCCGTAGTCTCGCTGGGTAATACCAAGGGTATTAACGGAGGCGAGTTTCTTTGTACTCTACGTGTTTGCGCGCTACAGGGTCAAATTTTTTGATGACCATTTTTTCAGGTGTATTGCGCTTGTTTTTGGTCGTGGTGTAGAAATGACCAGTACCTGCGGAGGACTCGAGTTTAATTTTCTCGCGGATTCCTTTAGCCATGATGTAATTCCTTTAAGCTGTGAGATGAAGCGAGCGATTAAACGCGTTCGCCGCGAGCACGCATGTCTGCAAGAACGGATTCGATACCGTTTTTGTCGATCAAACGTAGAGCTTGTGTAGATACACGTAAACGTACCCAACGGTTTTCGCTTTCAACCCAGAAACGACGAGATTGCAGGTTTGGCAAAAAACGACGTTTAGTTTTGTTGTTGGCGTGAGAAACATTATTGCCCACCATTGGGCCTTTTCCGGTAACTCGGCATACGCGTGCCATGGTTATACCCCTTTAGAGTCTAAATCGGCTTCCGCGCTTGCAGTAAAAACGTTACTACGGGCGCATTAAAGCACAAACTAAATCAGAAATCATTTTCATGCGCTGATTTAGCTTAAGTAGTTCATAAAACAATACATTCTAATATAAAAAAAGGCGTCAAAGCAAGCACTACGCGGTTTCTTTTAATGCTTTGCGACCCGAAAGCCACGAAATACTAACGCAGAAGCTAAGGATGACTACCAATGGCACGGCTGAGATGGAGTGCCATGAGCTGATGGCTAAGCCGGCTAGGGCACCGCAAAGCATATGCAGAGTGCCCATTAATGCAGAGGCTACGCCTAGTCTACGGCCTTGGGCTGATAAGGCCAAAGCGGCAGCATTTGGATTGATAAACCCCTGGCAAGCCATGAAGGTCATTAGGAGTGCCATAATGCCGTAGATGTTCATTATACCTAAAAGAACTGCGACTAAGCCAATAGCAACCACAGTTAACTGTATGCTTTGAGCTACAGCTAGTATACGTTGAGGGGTAAATTTATTCAGTAAACGGGCTCCAACTTGCGAAGCTAAAATCAGGCAAAACGCATTGATACCAAACAAGGCGCCAAACCAGGTCACGGGGACTTCGTAGGTGCTAATAAAGACTCGTGGGGCACCGCTAATGTAGGTAAACATACCGGCCGAACCAAATGCGCCAGTCAGAGCATAAAGCATAAAGCCTTTGTGCTTGAGTAGTTCTTTGTAGTTTTTTAGTATAGATTTGGGTTTTAGGGGGCTAATATTGGCGGGATCTAGACTTTCTTTCATGAAGAATATGGCGGCTATCAGTAGAGCTAAACCGCATAACGTCATAATATGAAAAATAAAGCGCCAGCTGGTAATCAGTAGAATTTGGCCACCTAAAATAGGCGCCAAAATAGGGGTGGCGCCCATGATAAGCATAATCATGGATAGCGCTTTGGCGGCGTCTCGGGTGTCGAGTTGATCTCGGATAACGGCGCGTGGGATAACCATGGTGGCGGCTCCGCCAAAGGCTTGTATGACACGCCACCAAGTCAGATGCTCGATGTCTTGGCTAAAGGACACGGCAATAGAGGCTATGCTAAATAGCAAAACGCCAAAAATTAAGGGGGGTTTGCGTCCAAAGCGGTCTGCCAGAGGGCCATAAAATAACTGAGCTAATGCTAGCCCCAATAAATAACTAGCTAAAGTGCGCTCTACATTACCTTCGGGGGTACTGAGGTCTAGAGCCATCTGGGGAAAAGCGGGCAGATACATGTCTATGGCTAGGGGACCAAGTGCTGTTAACAGGCCCATTAGCACTAGCCAAGAAGGCAGATTTGTTGACAAATGGCGTTTTGATTTGGTAGACATAGTAACAATTTGGTGGCAAACAAAGAGCCATAGTAGCACGCACTTGTAGTGTAATCGATACGCAGCATCCATGTTTTAGTATTCGCAAACTTGAAATTTGTTAAGACGCATAGGAGGCAGAAAAATGAGTGTTAATGCAGCAATTCAATCCGTTCTAGATAAACTACCCATGTCAACCCGTTTGGTGTTGCCTGACGGGGCTCAAGTTGGTGTAGGAGACCCAGAGCTCACAGTCAAAGTCAAAACACACCGAGCATTGAGTCGTCTGGCATCTGGGCAAATTGGTTATCTGGGTGAAGACTATGTCAATGGGAATTTTGATTTTCAGGGGTCGATACGTAGCCTGATGCAGGCAGCAGTCAGTATCTTGCCGGATACGCCTGTCAATCAAAATAGAGCCGGGGCGTTTATTGGGTTTTTGCAGCGTTTGCGTTCCGCTTGGCGACACACCTTAGAAAAGGATGCTAAGCAAATACAATTCCATTACGACTTGTCTGATGATTTTTACGCTCTGTGGCTAGACCCTCGTCGTGTGTATTCGTGCGCGTATTATGCGCAACCCGAGTTCGATTTAGCTCAGGCCCAAGAGGCCAAATTGGACTTAATTTGTAGAAAACTTAAGCTGCAAGCGGGTGAACGGTTTTTAGACATTGGGGCTGGGTGGGGCGGTCTGCTACTGTGGGCAGCAGAGCATTATGATGTGCAGGCTACCGGTATTACCTTGTCGCGTAATCAACATGCTTATGTGAACGAGCTGATTAAACGCAAAAGGCTTGAGGGGCGCGTGAGCATGCAGATTATGGATTATCGTCAGCTACAGCCCGAGCAGCCTTTTGATAAATTAGCTTCAGTCGGTATGTTTGAGCACGTAGGGCGTGCTCAGTTAACAGATTACTTTGTACGGGTAAATCAGTTGGTGCGTCCGGGTGGCTTGATTCTAAATCATGGTATTACTTCAGGAGGAATCGAGCACACTCAACTGGGGGCCGGTATGGGCGAGTTCATCGAGAAATTTATTTTCCCCGGCGGCGAGTTGACGCATATTAGTCATGTGATTCGCCACCTAAGCGAGGGGGGCCTAGAGGCGGTTGATGTGGAAAACCTACGGCCGCATTATGCGCGTACGTTGTGGGCCTGGAGCGATGCGCTAGAACAACAACTGCCCGAGGCCAACCGTATTTTAAATACCGAAGAGGGGCAGCGGTCATTACGCGCTTATCGTG
>CANQRK010000046.1 GCA_947626245.1 uncultured Paenalcaligenes sp.
CATCTATTTGTTTGGGTAGACATCGAGGAACATGAAGAGCTCTTAATTGATGAAGACATCGAGGATTTCCCCACCGTGCTGATTCAAAATAAAAAAGGGACCCTGTTTTATGGTCCCTTGTTGCCCTTTGCCGAGCATATTGATCGTCTGCTGCAACAGGCCAATAAAAAAATGGTTTTTACTCAGCCTATAACGGATTTTGAACAACTAGTAATAGCCGCCGCCTAACAAAATCCCTACGCTGCGTTTTTTAGCATTGCCATTTGAATTAGCACTACTGCGCGGCGCAGGTTGTGTTTTAGGTGTTGCTGTCGCACCCGGCTGATACGGTTTATAAAAAATCTCGTCTTGGGGTTTATGCGTGCGGCGGCCAGAGTGCTCGCGAGAACGACTAGGAGCCGCCTGCGTTGGTGCTGGCTTGGGCAAATCCAAACGCTGCAACGGTGTTTTTTTGCCGGTTAGCTTTTGAATATCAGCCCACAAATGCATATCGTCAGCACTGACTAATGCAATGGCCTCGCCCTTGGCTCCAGCGCGGCCTGTACGACCAATACGGTGTACGTAGTCCTCGGCATTAAATGGCAGGTCGTAGTTAATAACACACGGCACGCCCGCTACGTCTAGACCTCGGGCGGCCACATCCGTCGCCACCAAGACCTCAACTTGATCCTTTTTAAAAGCCTCTAGAACCTTCATACGCTCTAATTGGCTTTTATCACCATGAATGGATTCGGCCTTGAGGCCCTCGCGCTCGAGCTGACGCGCTAAACGGCCTGCACCGGCTTTGGTATTCGTAAAAACAATGACTTGGCTCAGTTTATTGCTACGCACAATATGCATAACGGCCAGTCGTTTTTCATCGCCCTCGGCGCTGTACGCACTTTGCTTGACGGTATCAGCGGTGGCGTTACGGGCAGCGACCTCGATACTAACGGGATTATTAAGGAAGTTATTGCCGAGTTTGCGAATTTCGGGGCTAAACGTAGCCGAGAACAATAAGCTTTGGCGCTGTGGAGGCAACTGGCGCACAATGCGATCCAAGTCAGGCAAAAAGCCCATATCCAACATGCGGTCGGCCTCGTCCAACACCAAAATACCCACCTGAGACAAGCTCACATTTTTCTGTTCAATGTGATCCAACAAGCGTCCCGGCGTAGCAATTAAGATTTCACAACCACGACGTAATTCGGCACGCTGAGCCTGAATATCTACCCCACCAAACACAATCGCTGAACGCAGTGGTGTATTTTTACAATACTGTTTGACACTTTCCCCAACCTGGTCGGCTAACTCGCGCGTAGGCGTCAGAATAAGCGCTCGGACAGGGTGACGCGCCGGTGACGCACTGTGCGTAGCGAACGGCATCAGTCTATGCAAAATGGGTAAGGAAAAAGCTGCTGTTTTACCTGTACCGGTTTGCGCAGCACCCATGACATCGCGCCCCTGCATAATGACAGGAAGAGCTTGGGCTTGGATAGGAGTAGGTGTTGTATAGCCGGTGGCTAAAATGGAAGACAATAAGTCGGGATGTAAACCAAAACTAGCAAAATTAGCCGTTGTATCTGTGTTTGTTTCTTTCATTTAGTCTGTATAAAGCGCTGCTTGTTGGGTCTTAGAAGAAAACTTTGCCCAATCCATAGCTGACGATGCCCGCAATCATGAGAAATACCGCATTTTGCGTACGCACATAAACCAGCACGGCCACGGCAGCAGCTAAGAGTTTATTAAGGTCTAGGCCTGGTGTGCCCTGAGCCGACCAAGGGAAAATTTCGGGAATAATGATAGCGGTTAAGGCTGCCACAGGGGCATACCGCAATGCACTGCGCACACTCTCGGGTAAAGGAAGATGGTCGCCAAATAAAAAATAGCTGGATCGCGCAATAATACTGACCACAGTTAAGCAGACCACCGCACCTAGAATATACCAATCATACTGTGATAATGCCATTTAGGTCTCCCTTTTATGTTGAAGTTGCTCTGCCACCACGCCAGCAATCAGCCCAGCAACCACCGCAGCCCCAAGCCCCATTCGCAAAGGCAACAGCTGCCCAACCCAAGCCACTACACCAGAAACAAGCAAACACACCAAGAACGGTCGAGTTTTTATCAAAGGCACTAACAAAGCCAATAAAGCCAAGATAGCCGCGTATTCAATACCCCACGACTCGGGGACTAAACGCCCCGCAAAAATCCCTATAAAAGAACAGGTTTGCCAAACCACCCAATTAGGAATAATCAGCCCAAGGAAATACCAAAGATGATGAGACTGTGCACGTCGTTTTTCTTTGCCGCAACGGGACATAAACAACACAAATGACATGTCTGTGGTGACATAACCTAAGACCAAGCGTTTGTACCACGCCAAATGACGAAAAAAAGGCTGTAACGCCGCTGAAAAAATAATAAAGCGCACATTAACAATCATGCCGGCTACAAAAATGAGCCATAAGGGAGACTGACTATTGATCAGAGGCAGGGAGGTCAGTTGCGCCGAACCAGCATAAACCATCAGGGTCATCAGTGCCGCAAAGTTTTCACCTAGGCTGGACTTCATCATGGCAATGCCCGTGACAAAGCCCCAGATACCCGTCGCAATTAACGGTGAGGCCGTGTCCTTTAATCCTAAGCTAAAATAATAGCGTTTACGGTCAGCCCCAAAGCCAGACCCCATTTTTTGAAATAAAAACACGCTCTCCCCCTGTGTGAAATGCACTATAACTGTCTGGTCTTGCTACAATTACTTATTATTCGCTTATTTGCCCTAAGGAGCCATTATGAGTGCAGCATCAAATGCGCAGCCGCAGATTGAAACCGTTTTAGTTACCGAAGCCGAGCTTCCCGTGCGTTGCCCTCCGGCTAATGCCACGCTCTGGAACATGCACCCACGTGTCTATATTGAAATCGAAAAAGACGGTCGTGCTAGCTGTCCTTATTGTAGCGCTACCTATCAATTAGTTCCTGAAAACCACCCCGAGTAAACCCCAACTCTTGTCTGATTATCTTTTACATTCGTACTACTTGTGACCGCTAAAATTGACCTCTCTGACTGCCCTTCACCGTTTTGGCTACCGGGCGGACACCTACAAACTATTTACGGGGCCTATTTAGCGCACCACCAGCGCATTCATTTTGTACGTCAACGTATAGAAACACCAGACGGAGACTTTTTAGATCTCGATTGGACGGGACCGGGGCTATTTGCCGACCGCCTCACGGACGGTAGCACCGCCCCCAAAGACTCCCATCTCAGTAAAACTGCCGCTAGGCGTTGGGCTCAACCCCAAGACTGGAATCACCTTCCCCAACATGCTCACACTCAGGCCTTAGTCATTTTTCACGGCCTAGAAGGCAGCAGTAACAGTCACTATGCGCAGTCTATTGCTCAATACTTCAGGGCTCGTGGCTGGGTGGTAGTGGTCGCGCATTTTCGTGGCTGTTCTGGCTTTCCTAATCGCATGGCTCGCTCGTATTACTCCGGCGATAGCGACGAAATAAAATTTATTCTAGATACCATTAAAAGCCAGTTGTCTTATGCTTCTTGGCATGCGGTAGGGGTATCGTTAGGTGGCAATGCCTTATTGAAATACCTAGGAGAGCAAGGCTCAAATTGTTTTCTAGAGGCCGCAGCCGCTGTTTCTGCCCCTAGCGATTTAGTCAGTTGTGGAAATCACCTATCAGAAAGCTTTGCTGGGCGCCGCATTTATTGCTCTCACTTTCTTAAAAGCATGCGCCACAAGATTTTTGAAAAGTCTAAACGCTTTCCCGGCATGATTGACATTGTGCGCTTAGCGCAAGTACGCACTCTGCGCGACTTTGACGATGTCTACACCGCCCCTATGCATGGTTATCAACACGCCTTGGATTACTGGACTCAAGCCTCTAGCAAACCATTGCTTGCGCAGATTTCCACCCCAACCTTGGTATTAAATGCAAAAAACGACCCGTTTATTCCTAGGGATTCGTTACCTCAACCCCAAGACTGCGGACCCAACGTGTTCTTACATCAACCAGAAAACGGTGGCCATGTTGGGTTTATCAGCGGCGCTTTTCCCGGTCATATTCACTGGCTGCCCTTACGTTTGGCCCGTTTCTTTGATACCCGATCCTAGGGTTTAGCCTCGAAAACGCTCTAATAACAAACGATCACGTTCTAGCTGCTCTCGTAACTCGCGAATGCGTAAGTCTAATGCCGACTGCTGATAGAAATCTGAGCTTAAATTACGTGCTTGCTGCAATTGGTCTACTGCACTGGACAACGCTCCCACCAATACATAATACTGAGCCATGGCCTCGCGAGCGGCCACCGGTTGCTGGTTTTTCTCTAGGGCCTGAGCCAATAGCTGCTGGAAACGTGCCTCGTCTGGCCACTGCTGCGTACGCTGCTTTAAAAAATCAATTTGCTCAGCTAGCGGCTGTGTCTGCATGGCCAACACGAGCGCCAATGCCACAGCTTGGTTATCAGGCCAATCTTGCCAAGCCTGCTGTGCTAGCTGCAACGCTTCGGCATACTGTTTTTGATCCACCAGTAGCTCGATCTCGAGCACATCCACTAATGCAGACTCCACGCCCACTTGTTTAGCTTGAGCCAATTGCTGTTGCGCCTGAGCATAATCACTGCGATTTTTTGCCAAATAGGCCAAACCATAATGGGCAGCGGCTTGCTCTACCCCTGTTCGACCAGCAGCAGCGCTTTGTAACCGCTGCTGAGCTCGCTGAATAGCCGAACCACTATTGGCTTGTAGAATCAAAGCCGCGGCTTGCACAAACCAAAAATCGTTATTTTCCTGATCGTTTTCTGTACGAGAGGCGGACAAAATACGGTTTTCCACATCGGCTAAACGCTGTGCCGATAAGGGGTGAGTAGTGGCATAGCTGCGACCAGACTCATTCAAGCGTGCATTATTCATTAAGCGCCTAAACATAACAGCCATTCCCTCGGTGTCATACCCCGCAGCACTCATCATCTGATAGCCAACTCGATCAGCCTCTTGTTCAGCCTGACGTGAAAACCCCAACTGCTGATCCACCGCCGCAGCCTGCCCAAAAGCCACGGCCCCCATCGCTAAATCAGCACTCCCTGCCAAGCCAGCCAACAAGGCTCCCACTAAAGAAACAATGGCTAAATGGCTAGAGGTCTCGCTTTGTGTCATGCCACGCGCCACGTGACGCTGTGCCACGTGAGCAATCTCGTGTGCCACGACAGAGGCAAGCTCGGCCTCGCTTTCTGCGGCAGTAATTAAGCCCGTGTTAATTCCCACATAACCACCCGGCAACGCAAACGCATTAATACTGGCATCGCGTAAAGCAAAAACCTGGATAGGGTACTGCACAGGCACAGGGGAATACTTAGCTAAGTGTTGGCCTAAATTAGTTAAATACTGATTCACGACCGGCTCAGCCACAAATAAAGGATCACGACGTCCTTGTTCCATAATGGCATTACCCAAGGTACGCTCTAGATTCGGTGACAGCTCTGCCCCAGAGGCGGCCCCCATACTAGGAATGCCCATAGGTTGTGCCCACCCCGCTGGGCTTAGACTACTCAGGCTTAAACTCGTTAACACCACAGCTAGGCATAACCGTCTCATTATGATTCTCCCTTGGATGTGCTCAACTCCGAGCTCTGTTCTCTACGCCAACGCGAGAGCCATTCAGACTGTAGGCGTCCCTTTGCAGAAAGCCGGATAACCGTCGCTAAGGCATACATAATACCCAACACCTCAACAGCGCCTGCGGCCACCCACATGACCAACCCCCCTATGGCTTGGTCTTTCAGTGCATCAAAACCCGGCAACGCCCGACCACATAAATCAAAAATGGGATACAGATCAACCGAGGCAAAGGTAATGTAGATGCCGACAGCGACTTGAGGTGTCATGGTCAATAATGGCGACACCACGCGCCCCCACGGCCGCATGGCAGCAGGCGGACTAGGCCTACGGTCTAGAATTAAATTCCAGTACATAAAACCACTAATAACGACTGACCAATTCATCACCCTATACAAGCGCCAATCGATCATGGAGTAAAACTGGGGAGTGGGCAGTAACCAGATCAGCACAAAAAATACAAACAGTACCGGCACTAAAACAGGATGCGTACACCAATGAACGACGGTGGAACCAATAGGTCTGCGACACCAATCACGCCAACGTCGTCGCCATGAAATTGGCAGAGCTGCCCGCATGACCTGCCCCGGATAGGCCAACATAATCAGAAAAGGCAGCAAGTGATGCAAGAACAAATGCTGAATACGATGGATAAAAAACATCCGTTCGGAGTAGTAATCCACCATCGTATGTAAATTGAGGTATAGCGCCACCCAACCTATCCAGAACAACCACTGTCGTCCGGTCTGAACATGGTGGACTTTAGCGCCACGCCAAAACAAAAAACCGCTGAGGGCAAAAACAAATAACAGCGCAGGAGAAAACTCCCACGGAGTGAGCCATTCCAATAAAGTCATTGGGCTATTTCATGCTTAGTAAAAGAGTTAATAGTGTACGCCACCTGCTTAGGTGCTTGGGAAGAGCGTAAGTTTCACTGCGCTACACCAACTATCTATTACAATAGCGGTATTTCACTTATTTCGCACCTGCTTGCCTAGGTGCTTTCACTTGTTATGACGCGCCCTGATTTTGATATTGCAATTTGCGGAGCCGGCCCAGTAGGGTGTGCTGTTGCATTATTGCTGCAAGCGCAGCACCCCAACCCAGATCGCATCGCCATCTTTGGGCAGCGCCCTGCCGCCCAAGGCTCTAGGCTAGATCCACGCACACTGGCGCTGAACCATGGTAGCCAACAACTACTACAACAGCTACGTGCCTGGCCTACTTTGGCCGCTGCTATGCAAACGGTTCATGTATCCCAAAAGGGCCGTTTGGGCCGAACCCTCATCACCCCACAAGAACTCGGTGTGACCACTCTAGGTCATGTGGTGAATTACGATGATCTGGTCAGCTTATTGCGTCAACAACTACACCGTACCGCCGTGCAATATATCGAGGTGGAACACCCTGTCGAGGTTCATTCTCAGCAGTTCGCCCACATCAGCACGCCTCACAATCACTATACGGCTAGGTTGGCCGTGCAGTCCGATGGCCTACGGCCTACACAACTGACGCGCGAATACAACCAACACGCTTTACTAGCTACCGTCCAAAGCAGCCGCCCAAAAACACAGTGGGCTTACGAGCGCTTTACCTCACAAGGCCCATTGGCCTTACTGCCTCACCCCAATCAAAATGATTGTTATGCCTTGGTCTGGTGCAATAGCCCCGAGCGTACCCATACCTTAGCCACGATGTCCCCTCAACACTTCGAGCACGAACTCATTGCTCAGTTTGGGGCTCGCTTAGGACGCTTAAAACTAGTCAGTGAACGCTTTGATTTTGCCTTGGCGTTGGCGGCAGGTCCTATTTTGCCCGCTCCTCATCGAGTCGCAGTGGGCAATGCCGCTCAAACCTTGCATCCAGTGGCTGGGCAAGGGTTAAATTTAGGTTTGCGTGATGCAGCCCAATTAACACTTAGTCTGCGCCCCTGGCTAGCTCAAAGCCAACAGTCGGTGCAACCGTATCTGGACAACTACGTCAACCAACGGCAACCCGATCGCTGGGTGACGGGCGCTATTACCGACTTTCTACCACGTATTTTCGCCACCTCCAGTCCACTCCTTCAGCATGCTTGTGGTTTGGGTTTACTCTCGATGGACCTACTTGCAACAGCGCGACTGCCTTTAGCCCGTCAACTCCTACAAGGGCTACGTATTTAGTTTTATGATGAAAATAGGCTCTTGGCAGTTCTCTAATCGGGCGTTTGCCGCCCCTATGGCCGGCGTCACTGACCGCCCCTATCGTCGGCTTTGTAAAGCCCTCGGCGTCGAATACGCCGTCACGGAAATGGCTGCCAGCAACCCCCGCTTATGGGACAGTGTCAAAACGGCCCGTCGGTTAGACCACAAAGGGGAACCCGATCCCATCGCTGTTCAAATTACCGGCTCAGACCCAGACATGATGGCAGAGGCTGCTCTATTTAATATAGAGCGTGGCGCCCATATCATTGACATCAACATGGGCTGCCCGGTTAAAAAAGTCTGTAATGTGCTCTCTGGCTCGGCTCTGCTCAAAGACGAAGACTTGGTCGCTCGCATTGTCGAGGCCGTCGTCAATGCGTGTACTCCACACAACATTCCCGTCACTCTCAAAACACGCACCGGCTGGGATCGAGACTCTAAAAATGCGCTACGAGTCGCTCAACGGGCTCAGGATGCAGGCATTAGTGCTTTCACCTTACACGGACGAACCCGTTGCGACTTTTACCAAGGTGAGGCTGAATACGATACAATTCGAAAGGTTAAAGCAGCGCTAACTATTCCCGTTATCGCTAATGGCGACATAGACTCACCACAAAAAGCCAAGTATGTTCTGGACTATACTGGGGCCGATGCCATTATGGTGGGCCGCGCCGCACAAGGCCGACCTTGGATTTTTCGTGAAATTCATCATTACCTCCAACACGGCACACTATTAGCGCCCCCGACTTACGGTGAAATGAAACGGGTACTGCTTGAACACCTCGAGGACCACTACGATTTTTATGGTGAATTCATTGGTGTACGTTCAGCTCGCAAACACATTAGTTGGTATTTAGCCGACACCCCCGGCGCCGCCGAGTGGCTGGCAACTATCAATCAAATTGAATGTACCAAGCAACAATTAGCGGCTGTAGCTCGTTGGTTCGATCAACACAATCCTCACGATTTTCTTACGCAACCCCCTGTCGCTTTCCATGCGGATAGGGTGACGCGTTGACCGTTTTAACAGAATAAACACATGTCTAACACCAATCCCTTAGAGCAGTCGGTACGCGAAAGCCTAGAGCGTTACTTTGCAGACTTAGGAGACTCTCAACCTCGCGATGTACTGGCGATGGTTATTAACTACGTAGAGCGTCCCGTGTTGCAAATAGCCTTAGAAAAAACCAACGGCAACCAATCTAAGGCCGCAGAAATTCTCGGAATTACTCGCAGCACTTTGCGTAAGAAGCTGCAGGCACACGATATCCAACCCTAAACTTTTATTTGTTTCTCATCATGAAAATCCAAACTGCTCTCTTATCGGTTTCCGATAAAACTGGTATTGTTGAATTTGCTCAATCCTTAGCTCAGCGCGGCGTCCGTTTGCTGTCTACAGGTGGTACCGCCAAACTACTCCAAGCAGCTGGCCTGCAGGTAACCGAGGTTGCCGAACACACGGGTTCACCTGAAATCCTAGATGGCCGTGTCAAAACCTTGCACCCAAAAATTCATGGTGGTTTGCTGGCTCGTCGTGACGACGCCAACCATTTAGAAACACTAGAGCAACACAATATCGACCGCATTGATATGCTAGTAGTGAACCTCTACCCTTTCCGCGAAACCATTGCCAAACCCAACTGTACCTTTGCTGATGCGGTAGAAAACATTGATATTGGTGGCCCAGCCATGTTGCGTGCTGCCGCCAAAAACCACGGCAGCACTGCGGGTGGCGTGACCGTTATTATTGATCCTAGCGACTACGCTCGTGTCTTAGAGGAAATCGATGCTAATGGTCAAACCTCCTATGGCCTACGCCTAGAGTTAGCGACCAAGGTCTATGCTCACACCGCGTCCTATGATGGCGCCATTGCTTCCTACCTCAGCAGTCTAACTGAAGCCGAGCCCGCCCAAGACCAACAGCCTGAACGCGCTGACTGGCCACGTGTCTTAACCCTACAAGTCAAACAGCAACAACTCATGCGCTACGGTGAAAACCCACACCAAAGTGCTGCCTTCTACCGTGACGCCCAAGTCGGTGCGGGTTTATTGGCCAACTACGAACAACTACAAGGCAAAGAGCTTTCCTACAACAACATTGCTGACGCCGATGCCGCCTGGGAATGCGTACGTAGCTTTGATAGCGGCGCATGTGTGATCGTAAAACACGCCAACCCATGTGGTGTGGCCTTGGGTGCTACGGCAGCCGATGCCTACCTGAGCGCTTTTAAAACGGATCCTACCTCTGCCTTTGGTGGCATTATTGCCTTTAACCAAGTCGTAGATGCCGTCGCAGCTCAAGCGGTTTCCGAGCAATTCGTCGAGGTGTTACTCGCCCCTGACTATACCGCCGAAGCCTTGGCTATTTTTGCTGCCAAGAAAAACGTGCGTGTGCTGAAAGTGCAAGCCGGCGAATCCCATAACCCCTTCGACATCAAACGTGTTGGTGGCGGCTTGCTCGTTCAAACTCCTGATACCTACCGCGATCAAATCGAAGGCTTTACCGTGGTCAGCAAAAAACAGCCCACTGCACAGCAAATGCAAGACTTACTCTTTGCTTGGAATGTCGCCAAATACGTTAAATCCAATGCCATCGTATTCTGCGGCAATGGCATGACCTTGGGTGTAGGTGCAGGCCAAATGAGCCGCGTCGACTCGGCCCGTATTGCATCCATCAAGGCCACTAACGCGGGTCTAAGCCTAGACAATTCCGCCGTCGCGTCTGATGCATTCTTCCCCTTCCGCGATGGTCTAGACGTAGTGGTCGATGCGGGTGCAACCTGCGTGATTCAACCCGGTGGTAGCATTCGCGATGACGAAGTCATTGCCGCCGCTGACGAACGCGACGTAGTGATGGTCTTTACTGGCACTCGCCACTTCCGTCACTAAAATGCGCATCTTAGGTGTAGACCCCGGACTACGTAAAACTGGCTTCGGGGTTATCGAGGTTCAGGGTCAACACCTGCAGTACATTGCCAGCGGTACCATTGTGGTTCCCACTGATGAGCCGCTGGCACAACGCTTACGCGTCATATTGCAGCACTTGCGAGAAATTGTAGAAACCCATCAGCCCACTCATAGCGCGGTTGAACAAGTCTTTGTAAACACCAACCCACACTCTACGCTATTACTGGGTCAGGCCCGTGGTGCAGCATTGTGCGCTTTGGCCGACACCGGTCTAGACGTCAACGAGTACACAGCCCTTCAAATAAAAAAAACAGTAGTGGGTCGAGGCCATGCCACCAAAGAACAAGTCCAACAAATGGTACAGTACCTATTGCGCTTAAATGGTACACCCGCCCCCGATGCAGCCGATGCGTTAGCGTGTGCGCTGTGCCATGCTCACCATACGCCGCTACAACAGCGGCTACTCCAACAAAACACCCTTACTACCTCGCAACTACGCACGCGCGGTGGTCGCTTTATAGGTAAATAATCATGATTGGTCGTATTACTGGCACACTCATTGAAAAAAACCCACCGACCCTATGTATAGATGTGAATGGCATCGGTTACGAGGTCGATGTGCCCATGAGCACCTTGTACGACCTGCCCGAGCTAGGTGCGAAGGTCACGCTATACACACACCTTAGTATACGAGAAGACGCCCACGTACTCTTTGGCTTTGCCAAAGCCACCGAACGCAGCGCATTTAAAACGCTTATCAAAGTCAGTGGCATTGGCCCCAAAACTGCCCTAGGCATTTTATCGGGCTTAACGGTTGATGACTTAGCCTCTGCGATTCAAGCCCAAGACATTGCGCTATTAACCCGTGCCCCGGGTATTGGTAAAAAAACAGCTGAGCGTATGATTTTAGAGCTACGCGATAAGTTCAACGTAGACACCATCAGCACCACTGCCCCTACCTCGGATCGAAGCGATATTTTGAATGCGCTATTAGCCTTGGGTTACAACAACACCGAGGCCAACAAAGCCGTGAAAAAAGTCCCCAACGATGTCTCTGTATCTGAAGGCATACGTTTGGCTTTACAAATTCTATCGGGTCGTTAATAGCTGTGCCAAGGTGGCGATATCCATATTGCCACCACTAATGATGACTCCAATGCGCTTACCCTGAATCTGCTTGCCCCGAGTCCACAAAGCCGCAGCACCTAAGCAACCGGTGGGTTCTACTACAGTTTTCATGCGCTCAATAAAAAAGGCCAAGGTGCGGATCAGCTCGTCGTCTGTCACCGTTAGAATTCCCGCCGCATAACGCTGAATTAATTCAAAGGTAATAGGGGCCAAAGCCTGTGTAAGCGCTCCGTCAGCAATGGATTGCGGTGGATCAATATGTACAATACGTCCCTGCTGTAACGACTGTTGCGCATCATTACCCGCAATGGGCTCAACTCCATATACCTGACAAGCGGGACTAAGGGCTTGAGCGCTTAATAAGGTTCCTGAAAGTAAGCCTCCCCCGCCTAACGGCACATACAACTCATCCAAGCCTCCTATTTCGTCAAACAACTCTTTGGCGGCCGTGCCCTGTCCAGCAATGACCTGAGGGTCCGCAAAAGGAGGGATTAGCGTCAGCCCTTCTTTTTCTACCCACTGCTGTGCAATGAGCTCACGACTTTCAGTCTGACGGTCGTACTCAATAATGGTAGCCCCGTATGCCTTTGTCGCTGCTTTTTTAATGGCTGGGGCAGAGCGTGGCATCACAATCACAGCACGCACATCTAATAACTGCGCCGCCAACGCCACGGCTTGAGCATGGTTACCCGATGAAAAAGCCACCACCCCACGTTGCCGTTGCTCTGGGCTAAGCGCTGCCAAAGCGTTATATCCGCCTCGGAATTTAAATGCTCCTATACGCTGTAAATTTTCACATTTAAAAAATACCTGTGCCCCTAGTTGCTCATTCAACCAGCGCGAACTCAGTACAGGAGTCGTATGCGCAACGGTTCGTAAACGGCTTGCTGCTTGTAGCACATCCTCGTAACTAGCTAAGTTCATGGTTCTCGTCCTTTTGTCCTAAAATGCAAGTTAAGATGGTGTAATATAGACTGTATATTTAATCAGCAGATAATCATGGCAATTTATTCCGACTCGCTCAGCTCTACCCCTATGCCCGAACGCGTGGTCACAGCCGCGCCACTTAGTCCAAACGAGGAATCCATCGAGCGCGCATTGCGCCCCAAGGCCTTAAACGACTATGTCGGTCAACCGCGGGTTCGCGAGCAACTGGATATTTTCATCACCGCCGCCAAGCGTCGCGGCGAGGCCTTAGATCATGTCTTACTGTTTGGCCCTCCTGGCCTAGGAAAAACCACTCTAGCGCATATTGTGGCACAGGAAATGGGCGTACAGCTACGCCAAACCTCTGGCCCTGTACTCGAACGCCCGGGCGACCTGGCCGCTATACTGACTAGCCTAGAACCTAACGATGTACTGTTCATTGACGAAATTCATCGCTTGTCACCCATCGTCGAGGAAATTCTCTACCCAGCCCTCGAAGACTTCCAAATTGATATTCTCATTGGCGAAGGGCCGGCTGCACGTAGCGTAAAAATCGATCTACAACCCTTTACCCTAGTGGGTGCTACCACCCGCGCAGGTATGCTCAGCAACCCATTACGTGATCGTTTTGGTATTGTGTCCCGCCTAGAGTTCTATTCCATCGCCGATCTACAATCCATTGTAGAACGCAGCGCTAGCCTGCTGCAGGTAGACTGCGCCACACAGGGCGCCTTAGAAATCGCACGCCGTGCCCGCGGCACGCCACGTATTGCCAATCGATTACTACGACGTGTACGCGACTATGCCGATGTTAAAAACAACGGTCTTATCGACGAAAGATGTGCTGCACAGGCGTTATCCATGCTCGAAGTCGACCCCTTGGGTCTAGACCTAATGGATAGAAAGCTACTCGAAACCATTGTGCATAAATTCAATGGGGGACCTGTGGGCGTAGACAGTTTAGCCGCTGCTATTAGCGAGGACCGCGATACCATCGAGGACGTGATCGAGCCCTATTTAATTCAGCATGGTTTTTTACATCGTACCCCTCGTGGTCGTGTGGCGACCCCTGCATCGTGGACTCATCTGGGCTTAACGCCCCCCAGCCAAACCCCCGACCTTTTCAGCTAAACCAACGCCTGTTCGTACTGATCCAAACAGGCTAATAGCTCATCACCATAGGCTTCGAGTTTACGTGCCCCGATGCCTGAAATACGGCTTAACTCTGTTCGCGTTGCGGGTCGTAACACGGCCACTTCTTTTAGTGTGGCGTTATTAAAAATAATATAGGGGGGCACTTCATGGGCCTTAGCAATGGCGGTGCGCCATTCGCGCAAACGCTCATAACAGGCATGGGCTTCGGGCGGTAAATCTTCATCAGGCTGTTTGCGCTTTGCAATCGCGCGTTGAGTCTCAATTTTACGTAACCATATCGACCGATCCCCTTTCAATACGGCTCGACTGTGCTCTGTTAGACTCAGGGTACCAAAGTTTTCTGCTTGTACCCGTACCAATTCATAAGCAATCAACTGGCGTAAAACACTGCGCCACTCTTTAACGCTTAGGCCTGCCCCCACCCCAAACACCGACAGCGACGCATGATCGTGCTGCGTAACTCGGTCAGTGACCTTGCCGCGTAAAATATCAATAATGTGAGTTGCCCCAAAACTTTGACCACGCTCGCGCCATAAACGATAAATGGTGGATAGTAATTTTTGGGCTACTACGGTGCCATCCCAGGTTTCTGGAGGACTTAAACACGTATCACAGTTGCCACACGGTGCGAGCTGCTGTCCAAAATAATCCAACAGCAGCTGACGACGACACGAAACCGTTTCACACAGTCCCAACATAGCTTCGATTTTTCGCGCCTGATTGCGTTGGTGAGTGAGATCGCCTTGGGATTCAGCCACCATCCGCTGTAACTGCACCACGTCTTGCAACCCATAGGCCAACCACGCGGTTGCTGG
>CANQRK010000047.1 GCA_947626245.1 uncultured Paenalcaligenes sp.
CTTAGCGAAGCCATCACACCAGTGCACACAATACGAAAAGCCAAACATCGAAGAATCGAAGGCATGACCTCCTCGTACAAAGAAACGTTTACTGATTCCGCAAAACGTCCCGTACTCCCATCATGACGCGATCCACAGAACCTGAATGTTTGCGCACCCAAAAAGTGGCGGCATCAGCCATATGTTGTCGCGTGGTGGAGTCTTCGAGTAAAGCCGTCGCTTGTTTTAAGGCAGCTGCGGCATTAGGGGCTCGCAGGGCGGCACCCTCGGCCAAGGCATCGTTGACGGCTTGCTCAAAATTACGAGTATGGGGGCCCACAATGACAGGAACACCCAACGCACAGGCTTCGATAAAATTCTGCCCGCCAAGCGGAGCAAAACTACCGCCAATAATAGCGACTTGGGCTTGAGCATAATACCAAGGCAACTCACCCAAGGTATCCCCCAACAGCACATCAGCTGTGTGGCAGCACGCCAAAGAGCTGCTAGTGCAATCGCCCGTGGATAATAAGTCAGTGCGTCGAATAACATTCCACCCTTCTGCATTCAATAAGGCAGCTGTCGCCTCAAAGCGTTGTGGGTGACGTGGAATTAAATAAAACAAAGTGCGTTGACGTCGGTCTAAATCCAGACTTTGTTCGCGCTTAATATAGCGACGCATGGCCTCGATAAATTGCTCGTCCTCGCCTTCGCGGGTACTGGCAATCACCACCACTTTGCGCCCCAACGAATCAGCAAACTGGCGACCACGCTCGACTTGATCTAGCGAGGGATGCACATCGAACTTAAAGTTACCCGATACCCGCACACCTTTACCACCGGCTAGCTCTAAGCGCACGGCGTCTTGGTAGGTTTGAGCGTAAATGGCCGTGAAATAACCAAAGGACTGACGCATTAACAAACCAGAACGCAGGGATTTACGCAGCGAGCGTTCGGAAAAACGCGCACTGACTAAAAAGCTGGGGATGTTTGCTTTGTAGGCTTGATAGATTAAATTTGGCCAGACCTCGCGCTCGATGACAATGAGCAATTTAGGCTGGTAATGCGCATAAAACCGTTTGGCAGCCCCAGGAAAATCGTAGGGTAACCATTGTTGAATTAGCTGACCGTGAGCCAAAGCCGTGTTAAAGGCGCGTTGACCTTCGGCATAACCGGTATAGGTTAGGTGAGTCAATAAGACTTGATGGCCGGCGTCTAATAGGGCTTGTACCAGTGGCTGAGCCGCCCTCATTTCACCTAAACTAACAGCGTGCACCAGTACAACTGGCTGACTGGGTTTGGGCGTTTTGCCGTAGTACCCAAAACGCAACGGACTAAATACCTGCCATTTGCCACCCGAGCGGCGCGCGCGCAGGTACATCCACCCCAATAATACGGGCGAAATTAACCGCAACAACAAGGTATAAATTAAACGACTCAAACGTAAACAGCCTTCAAACAACAAAGAAACATTGTACTGTTATCCGTGGCTAAATGCTTGTTGGATTGCACTTAGCACCACGTCAGCACTGGGCTCTTGGCCTCTATCTCCTAGGCTTGCCGTATAGGCACTGCTAACCAATGGAGTACGCACGGGTGTCGATGCTTTGTAAATGCCAATAGTTGGGCGCTCTAGGGCCGCAGACAAATGCGTTAGACCACTATCTAAGCCTACCATAATGCTGGCCTTAGCTAACTCACAAGCCACCTCAGTGAGTCCCATGCGTGGTAAAACTACGGCATTTTCACGTCCAGCAATTAGGGCTTGGGCTCGTTGGGCTTCGTGTTCGTTGCCCGCCAACAGCCTTAATGCCAACCCCTGTGCTTGCAGAAAATCAAACACCCGATGCCACGACGCCTCGGGCCAAAGTTTGTCATCACGGCTAGCAGAAGGCATGATCATAGCCACCGGCTCAACAGCCACGGTATCCGTAATACCTTGTAGACCATAGTTAGGGTCTGTTATTAACGGATAATCAAAGGCCAAGGACGCCAACAAGCGTTGGCGGGTAATCGCAGGCTGCCAAAACTCAACCTTGTGTTTTACATCATAAAACAATGAGCACAAGGGTTCACGCGCCGATTTCCAATCCAAGCCATGTTTTTCGCCGCGTGCTAAACGGGTAATCCAGACCGTTTTTAATAGCGCCTGCATGTCTAGCACCACGTCGTACTGTGTTTGTTGTACGCGGTTTTTAAAAGCGGCTCGTTCGCGTTTAGATTGCGCTGACCACCATTGTTTGCGCCAACGGCGGTGTGCAACGGGAATGACCTGATTTACAGCCGGATGCCACTCAGGAATTTGCGCAAAGGATTCCTCGACAACCCAATCAATCTGCGCTTGGGGATACGCCGCTGCCATATCGCTAATAGCGGGCAGCATATGCACCAAGTCACCTAATGAGGATGTGCGTACGATTAATATTTTTTTACTCATAATTGTCGATTCTTAGGTGGAATTATCTACCACTTGCTTTTTTGTAGGGCTATAGTAACTCATATGACTGTAAAGTCGATGGTTTCCTTATGGTAAACATGCTCCACCTTTATTAACTTGTTTTTCACCTCGTTGTGCTGCTTGTTAGGGGCCTATACATGATTGATTTCAAACAAATCGAAGCTTTTGTTTGGGTTGCTGAACTCGGTGGATTTAGTGCTGCAGCTGAAAAGCTCAACACCACTCAACCTTCGATTTCACAACGTATTGCTAGTTTTGAACGCGAATTATCTACCCGTGTCTTCGACCGAAGCGCACGCGGTATCAAGCTTACCGACAAGGGCCAAGAGCTCCTCTCTCATGCTCAGCGCTTATTAGACAAGCGCAATGAAATGCTACGAGTCGCCAAAAGCTCTAATGTTATCCAAGGTACGTTTCACCTAGGTACGGCCGAAACGTTGGTTCATACTTGGCTACCTATACTAATCGAAGAGCTCTATATTCAGTACCCAGCATTAAATATAGAAATTCACGTGGACACCAGTCAGGTTCTACGCGAAAAACTGCTTAACTACCAACTCGATTTGGCTTTTTTCGTCGGGACTGAAACCGATAACAATTCTGAATACCTGCCTATCGGCGAGTATCCATTGGCATGGGTGGCTAGCCCCAATTTGCAGCTGGGCAATGGGACCCGAAGCATCAGTAACCTAGGTGTTTACCCTATTATCACCTATCCCGTAGGCAGCTTGCCATACCGTTTAGTGACACAAATTTTACAAGAAGAAAAAGTCGTCTCTCCTCGGATTTATGGCTGTGCTTCACTCAGCACTATTGTCCACATGACAGCCCGCGGTATGGGGGTTAGCGTGCTGCCTCCGGTGCTAGTCAAAGAGTCTCTAGCCCAAGGAAAACTACAGCTTTTAAAGACCACCCGGTCCTTTCCTTCGTTGCAGTTTTATGCGCACTGGCGAGACTCTCCCGATAGCCATGCGGCGCGTACGGTGGCTCGTTTAGCGCAGCAGATTTCTCAGGGCTTTACACCTGAGCCATAAGAAAATCTTATAGCATAAGATCCAAACATATAATTGGACAGTTACTAGCGAATACGGTGCAATTCACCTAAATCCATATATGTCATTGTCTATTTCCTTAGTTACGGGCTTAAAGTTAGGAGACTTCATATGAAACGCCTATTAGCCGCATCCCTTGTTATGGGCCTCAGCGCGTTCAGCGCCCAAGCACAACAAGTCGTTACCGATTTACCTGCAACTCAATTGACCGTCGTTGGTGGTCTTAGCAACCTAACGGCGTACCAAAATGGTGAGTTGCCTTTCTGGTCCAAAACGATTCCCGAATTGTCTGACGGCAAAATCAGCGTCAACATCAAGGGTTACAACGAAATGGGCCTAAAAGGACCTGAGGTCTTACGTTTGGTAGGCCAAGGCGTTATTCCTATTGGTAGTGCAACGCTTGCTTATTTTGCGACTGACAACCCCATCAACGAAGCCATCGACTTGGCTGGTTTAGCACCCGATATTGAAACGGCTCGTGCGGTAACCGATGCGTTTATGCCTGCGTACCAGCAGCATTACGATGATAACAACGCAAAATTGCTAGGCATTTCTACCTACCCTGCGCAGGTTCTATTCTGCAAAGGCAGCTTTGGTAGTTTGACTGATCTTCAAGGTAAAAAAGTCCGTACTAGCAGCCGCACGCAGGCCGAATTCGTTCAAGCCTTTGGTGGCAGCAGCGTAACCATCCCATTTGGCGAGGTTGTACCTGCTCTACAAAACGGCGTAGTTGATTGTGCGATTACCGGTTCTTTCTCTGGTTACTCCGCTAAATGGTACGAGGTCAGCGATCACCTCTACGCGTTACCTATTAACTGGAACCAGCAAATTATCGTCGCCAACAAGGCGTTTTGGAACAAGCTAGACCCTAAAGTCCAAGCCTTCCTCGAAGACAACATCAAAACCTTGGTTGACGATATCTGGGAAGCCGCAGCCGAAGAAACACAAATGGGTTACGCCTGCAATACCGGTGCCCCCGAGTGTACGCTTCAGCCTCAAGGAAAAATGACCTTGGTCGAGCCTACCGCTACAGATCGTCGTGTTCTACAAGAAGTCATGGATAAAACCGTGATTCCTGCTTGGGCTAGCCGTTGTTCTTCTGACTGCGTTGAAAGCTTTAACGTACTTATCAGCCCAATCTTGGCACAACAGCTCGCCGAATAATTATTTGGCAGTTTCTGTTTAACTGTTTGCCAGCAGATCTATGTCGGGCGTTTAAGACTACCTTTTATTAGGTTCTCAAGCGCCCCTCTTTCCTCAAAGAGAAACCTATGACGACGACTCATACCTCCCCGTCGCTGTTAGGACGTCTGCTCAATGGTGCTACCACCCTATCTCGTATTGCCATTTGGGTTGCCGGCTGCCTAACTCTACTTAGCGCTCTATACATCACTGCCGATGTGATTTGTCGCAAATTTTTTAATTCTCCGCTTGGTGGTTCTGATGAGCTATCCGGCTACGCTTTTGCCATTAGTGTGTCGTGGGCGTTGTCTTTTGCCACGCTAGAGCGCGCTAATATCCGTATTGATGCTATTTACCAGCATTTACCTAGCCGTATTGCAGCGATCTTAGACTGGGTTTCCTTGGTCGTACTGGCTGTATTTATTGTGTTTTTAACGCGTTATGCCGCCCAAGTGGCTGGTATGTCTTGGGATCACCAATCCGCGGCCAATACACTGCTAGGCACTCCGCTTTGGATTCCTCAAACCCTATGGGTATTGGGTTTTATCTGGTTATGCATTGTGTTAGCTCTGATGCTTGTGCGCGCCTCTTTAGCCCTAGTCACTGGCGACATTAAAACCGTGCGTGCCTTGTGTGGTATTCGTACCTCTAAAGAAGAAGCCACCGAAGAAGTCCAAGCTAGCCAACGCTTTGTGCAACAGGAGCGAGAATCATGATTACCACCTGCCTTACGCTCTTATTTGTTCTTATCGGGATCAGTATTCCCGTTGGTGCAGCGCTAGGGGTAGTCGGTTTAATTCTTGACCCCCTCTATTCCATGCTGCCCCTGACTCGCGCCATGGGTGAACTCGCTTGGGGTACAAGCAACGAATTCCTATTGGTTGCTATTCCCTTGTTCATTATGTTGGGCGAGATTCTATTGCGATCTGGTTTAGCCGAACGCATGTACAACGCCATGAGCCTTTGGTTGTCATGGTTGCCCGGTGGGTTAATGCACGCCAACATTGGTGCCAGCACCCTGTTTTCCGCTACCTCTGGTTCCAGTGTCGCCACTGCCGCTACCGTAGGTACAGTGGCTCTACCACAGATCAAAAAACACAATTACAACGAACCGCTGTTTTTAGGTAGCTTGGCTGCCGGTGGTACGTTGGGTATTTTACTGCCGCCATCCATTAACTTGGTGATCTACGGGGTGTTAACCAACACCTCCGTTCCTAAACTGTACTTGGCCGGTATTGTGCCTGGCCTAGTGGTTGCCCTGTTATTTATGACAGCCATTGCTGCAGTGTGTTTGATCAAGCCCGAATGGGGTGGCAACAAAATCCCAAGCAACTGGCGCGCCCGTTTTGCTAGTCTGATTCACCTCATTCCCCCTTTAGGTATTTTCCTATTGGTCGTCGGTTCCATTTATGCAGGGGTAGCCACTCCTACCGAAGCCGCTGCTTTGGGCGTGTGCGGTGCGCTGATTTTAGCCGCATGTATGCGTCGCCTTAGCGTCAAGATGCTATTGGAGTGTTTTGAAGGCACCATGAAATCCACCGCTATGATCATGCTGATCGTTGTGGGCGCAGCATTCATGAACTTCATCATGTCAGGCATTGGCTTAACCAACGCTTTGACTAGCGCTATTACTGACTTAGGGGTATCGCCAGTCACCATGCTCTTGATTTTGGTCGTGCTGTATTTGGCGTTGGGTTGCTTTATGGAAACCCTCTCCATGATGATTACGACCATTCCTATTGTGGCGCCCGTGATGTTCGCCTTGGGCTACGACCCTGTTTGGTTGGGTATTGTCATTATTATTTTGGTGGAAGTCGCGTTGATTACACCACCCGTTGGTCTGAACTTGTTCGTTGTACAAAGTTTACGCACTACCGGTAGTATGAACGACGTCATGGTGGGTAGTATCCCCTTTGTATTCATGTTGTTAGCGATAGTTGCCCTGCTAGCCGTGTTCCCTGACCTCGCCCTTTGGTTACCTCGTTTAGTCGGTTAAAGGTTTTTTATGCAATTAAATTTTAATCTTGTCAGCACAGATGGCAGTACAGAATCCATCCAAGTGCCTGTTGCAAACTGTGTCGTTGCCGGCTGGGCTGGTCGTGATATGGCGGCTATCGAGCACCATATTCTCGAGCTAGCTGAACTGGGTGTACCCCGCCCTAGCAGCGTGCCTTTGTACTACCGCATCGCAACCAATCAGCTCATTCAACAAGCTCAGGTCCAAGTGGTTGGCCCTCATAGCTCTGGTGAGTCCGAAGTTTTGGTGTTTAATCACAATGGCGAGCTCTGCGTTAGCTTGGCTTCTGATCATACTGACCGTGCCCTAGAGGCCCACAGCGTAGCCTTGTCCAAACAAATCTGCGTCAAACCCGTTGCAGAACAAGCGTGGCGCTACAGTGATGTGGCTGACCATTGGGACGAGCTCGTTTTACGTGCATGGATTCTCGAAGACGGCCAAGAAATCGCTTACCAAAACGGTAGCGTTTCTACTCTGCAGCACCCCTTGGATTTGATTAAAAAAGAATTCAACCAAGACCGTCTACCCGAGCAAACCGTCATGACGTGCGGTACGGTTGCCACCATTGGCTCTATTCGTCCAGCTACTCAATTCACAATGGAGCTTTACGACCCTCGTTTAGAGCGTAGTATTCGCCATACATATACCATTGAGTTTTTGCCTGAAATTGCCTAATTAATTTTTGATATTTATAGGGGTTCCATATGTCGACTTCTTTTGCACGTATTCGTGACTTACAACGCGCTTTAGATGCAGGTGAGACCACAGCGGTTGCCTTGACTGAATTAGCCTTGTCCCGTATCACCGACCCCAAGGGCGAAGGGGCAGCTGCTTTTATGTCGGTGTATCAGGATCAGGCGTTGGCAGCAGCACGCGCTTCCGACATACTACGAGCCGCCGGCCTCAGCCGTTCGGCCCTAGAAGGGATCCCTATCTCTATCAAAGACCTGTTTGATTACAAAGGAGACGTTACACGCGGGGCTTCGGCTTTACTTAAAGACGCTCCTGCAGCAGCTACCAACGCCACACTGGTAGATCGCCTCCAAGAAGCCGGTGCTGTCATTATTGGTCGTACCAACATGACAGAGTTTGCTTTTTCTGGATTAGGAATTAACCCGCATTACGGAACCCCCCGTGCTCCTTGGGACAGGGAAAACGGCCGTATTCCGGGTGGCTCCTCTTCCGGCGCAGGCGTTTCTGTGGCTGACGGTATGGCCGTTGCGGCCATCGGTACTGACACCGGCGGTTCTATTCGCATCCCTTCCGCCTTTTGCGGTATTACGGGCTTTAAACCCACCGCAGACCGTATTCCCTCCGAAGGGGTTATGCCGCTTTCTCATTCTTTGGATTCCAGTGGTCCATTGGCTCTGTCCGTCGAGTGCTGCGCATTGGTCGATGCGGTACTCAGTGGCGAACCCGAGCCAATTCTCACTGTGATCGAGCCCAAACAGCTACGCTTTGTTGCGCCTACTAACTACGTGCTCAATCACGCTGACGACAAAGTCAAAGCCGACTTTGCAGCTGCCTTAGCCAAGTTACGAGCTCACGGTATAGAAATTGATGAGATCGACATCCCCGAATTAGACGAACTCCCCTACATTAACCGCACAGGGGGCTTTGTGTGTGCAGAGGCTTGGTTCTACCACCAAGAAGGCATCGAACAACATCAGGATCAATACGATCCTCGTGTTGCCTCTCGTATTTTACGTGGCAAAAACCAAACTGCTGCCGATTACATTGAACTACAACAAACACGTCAGCAATGGATTGCTCAAATGGAATCCCTCTTGGCGCGCTACGATGGCATGTTAATGCCCACTACCCCGTTATTGCCTCCCACCATCGCCGAGCTAAACGACGACGAGGACGCTTTCTTTAACGCTAACGGTCTTATCTTGCGTAATCCTGCCATTGTGAACTTCCTTAATGGCTGCGCCCTATCTTTACCTTGTCATGCAGCAGGAACCGCTCCAGTGGGCCTCATGATCGCTGCTCCCGCCTATCATGACGCAGAGCTATTAAATATCGGCCATACTATAGAGTCGTTACTTAACTCTTAATTTCACAAAGGCATTTTTATGTCTACACCGCAGCGTCCTATTCTTGGAATAGTTTTACTCATTCTATCGACTTGGGCGCTGTCGTCTTTAGACGCTAGTGGCAAGTGGATTATGGCAGCAGGTCTGCCTTTGCTTGTCATGTGCTGGGCACGCTATTTGATCCATTGGATTTTAGTCGCCGCCGTCATTATTCCTTTACGAGGCTTTGGGGTCTTCAAGGCTCACCGCCCTCGCGATCAAATCCTACGTGGCTTAATTATGCTATTTGCCACGTTGTCTTTTTTCTCGGCCCTGCGCTATTTACCTCAAGCCGAAGCCACCGCCATTAACTTTTTAGCTCCGCTGCTTGTGCTAGCAGTTGCGCCTTGGATACTGCACGAACCCCCTCGTATGTCACGCTGGGTAGCAGCGGCCGTGGGTTTTTTAGGGGTGTTATTAATTATTCGCCCTAGCGCGGGTTTGCATCCTTTGGGGGTCACTTTTGGCCTAATTACTGCCATGCTATTCGCCACTCAATACATTGTGACGCGTCGTCTAGCTAGCGAGGATGCCTTTACCACCCTAATCTGGAGCGGCTCGGTCGGTACGATACTGACCTCGTTGCTCATGCCCTTTGTTTTACCAGAAATCTGGCCTATTTTTAGTACCTTTGGCCCCAAAGAATGGGCAGTGCTAATGGCTACGGGCGTCTTTGGTGCGCTGGGGCATTTATTGCAAATCCAAGCCTACCAACGCGCACCGGCCTCGTTACTCGCCCCCTTTGTCTATACTCAAATTATTAGTGCCGCTGGTTTAGGCTGGTTAATTTGGGGACAGTTTCCCGATGCGCTTAGCTGGTTGGGGATTGCTATTGTGTGCGGCAGTGGCGCTGTGGTGGGCTATATAGAATGGCGTCAACAACAACGCGCCAGACAAGCAGATGGCCTTTAAAGGCCGTCTGACTGTCCTATTCCTAAGGTTGCCAGCCCTGAATAAAGGTATCGACGGGCTGTCTGCGGCTGCCCGCTCGTTGCAGTTCTAGCAACCGCAATACACCATCGGCAGTGGCAATATCAATCCCTTGGGCAGAAACGGCTATCACTGACCCCGGTGTAGCCGAGGTGCTTTGATCCAAGACCTGTGCCTGCCAGACCTTTACGGGCTGCTCTAAGCCGGGCAGCATCAAGGTGCAGCTAGGGACGGGGTTAAATGCCCGTACACGACGCGCCAATACGGCTGCTGACAAGTCAAAATCTAAAGCGGATTCCGATTTTTGCAGTTTTTCAGCATAGGTTACCCCCTGTTCGGGCTGCGGTGTGGCTGTCAATGGTCCCTGCGTTAAACGCTGCAAGGCTTCGACAATGGCTTGCGCCCCCAAATCAGCAAGATCATCGTGTAACGAACCACCGGTATGGTCATCGCGTATAGGCAAGCTATGCACCGAGACCATATCGCCTGTATCCAAACCAGCGTCCATCTGCATAATGGTAATACCTGTTGCCGCATCGCCCGCGTCGATGGCTCGCTGAATAGGCGCAGCCCCACGCCAACGTGGCAACAAACTGGCATGAATGTTTAAACAACCGTATTTAGGCAGATCGAGCACCCACTGCGGCAAGATCAAACCATAAGCCGCCACCACCATTACATCGGGCTGAATGGCTTGCAGCTGCTGTTGTACCGCAGCGGCGTCTTGGGGGTATTTACCATCGAGTCGCAAACTAAGAGGCTGCGCCACCGGAATGGCGGCGTCTAAGGCAGCCTGTTTCACCGGCGAAGGACGCAGTTTCATACCGCGCCCCGACGGACGATCGGGCTGCGTCAAGACCAATGGCACCTGATAGCCCGCCTGTAAAATGGCATCTAAAGCCAATTTAGCAAAGTCTGGCGTCCCTGCAAAAACAACCTTTAGTGTCATACAGTAACCTTGGCGTCTACCTTTTTAGTCTCGCGTTGCTGCTTGCGCAAACGCGTCAAAATGCGGGTTTGCTTGAGCATAGATAAATGCTCAACAAAGACCTTGCCATCGAGGTGGTCAATTTCGTGCTGCACACACACCGCCAACAACCCGTCAGCGTCAAACTCGAAGCGTTCGCCTTTTTCATTCAGAGCGGTGACTTTGACCTCGGAAGCTCGCTCAACCTTGTCGTAAATACCCGACACCGACAAACAGCCTTCCTCGTAGACCTTGGTTTCCTCGCTGTACCACGTGATTTCAGGGTTAATTAACACCAATAAATCATCGCCCTGCTCGGACACATCAATCACAATCACACGCTCGTGTACATCGACCTGCGTCGCCGCCAAGCCCACTCCGGGCGCCTCATACATGGTTTCCGCCATGTCTTTGACGAGTCGACGGATACGATCATCGACTTGCGCTACGGGCTTTGCCACCGTGTGCAGACGTTCATCGGGGTATTGAAGAATAGGTAATAGCGCCATAATTACTCGCGTTTTTCGCTTTGCTTTTGAAAGGCAAAAACAAAACACAAATCCAATAAATAAGAATACCTACATTTTACCATCATTGCATAAGAGGGCCATGCCCTCGGTGCGTGCTTTTGTGCGAGGGGGCCATGCTTCCGGTCTGCTTTGTGGGCGGGGGCAGACATGGATTCGCTAAGCAGTGCTCACTCGTTTCACTCGCTCCGCGCTGAACCGCTCACCCATGTCTGCCCCCGCCCCCCCAGAGAGAGGAATGCCCCTCGTACAAGGAACCTATCCTTCATATATGGTTTTGCTGCCATGACGCGTACCGTTTACGACCGAACGATTCAGCGCGGAACGAACACAGTGAGTGAGCACTGCTTAGTGAGGGCGAAAACGGGAAGCGGCAAAGAAGATGAACCAACGCATCGGAGGCATGATCCCTCGTACAACTAGGTAGTTTCCGATGTGGTCTAGGATATGGCTTCGAGCGTACAATTTGAGCATGAAGACCGCCACTATGCCTCTCTCCGAGCTCTATGCTTGGTTACGCCTTTCCCTAGAGCCCAGCCTTGGCCCCAGCACAGCCCGTTTGCTCTTGGCTAACTTCGGCTTGCCTCCGACTATTTACGAGCAATCCATCGGTACGCTTAGCCGCTTTTTGGATTCGACGTTAGCTACTCAAATGCGTACCCCGCTATCAGACTCGCTAGAACAACATGTGCAATACACATTGGAATGGTCACAGGCAGCCGATCAGCATATAGTCTGTTTGGCTGACCCACTCTATCCTCAGGCCTTACTTCAGCTGCCTGACCCTCCGTTGGTCCTCTATGCAAAGGGCAATCTTAACCAGCTTCAACATAGTGCATTAGCCATTGTGGGGGCGCGTTCTGCCACGCCTCCTGGGTTAGAAAACGCCTATCACTTTGCTCATTTTTTAGCCGATCAGGGCTGGTGCATTATCAGTGGTTTGGCTACCGGCATTGATACCTCCGCCCACCAAGGTGCCTTAGCAGCGCAACAACCTAACAGCACCATTGCTGTCTTAGGCACAGGCATGGACTTGGTGTATCCCGCCCGCAATCGTGCGCTGGCCCACCAAATCGCCGCTCAGGGGCTATTGCTCTCCGAGTTTCCCCTCAAATCCAAAGCGCTCCCGCACCACTTTGTACGCCGTAATCGTTTGGTGGCTGCGCTATCTCACGGGGTACTAGTGGTCGAGGCTGCCCTCAAAAGCGGCTCCCTCACTACTGCTCGTTTGGCTGCAGAGATGGGGCGCGAGGTCTTTGCTGTACCGGGCTCTATTCACTCTCCTCTACACAAGGGTTGTCACCAACTCATTCGCCAAGGGGCAAAACTGGTAGAATCAGCAGAGCATATCCTCGAGGAACTTGGGCACCATATCCGCCCATCAACGCAACCTCGTTTGGCTTTAGAAAAACGCTCGATCCCCGATCATCTGCCAGTCGAACAACAACAGGTCCTACAGGCCATGGGCTTTGATCCCGCTAGCCCAGACCTAATTCAACAACGTTGCGGCTTATCCACAGCTAGCATTGGCAGTGCATTGGCTCAGCTCGAGCTCTTAGACCTAATTATCGCCCACGGAGACGGGCGCTATTTACGCACATAGGAGGCACCATGGTTTTCCCCACTGCAGTCAAATTGGTCGAAGTATCCCCACGCGATGGCCTACAAAATGAAAAAAACTTTGTCGATACCACCATCAAAATCGAGCTGATCAACCGTCTTTCTCAAGCCGGTTTCCAAAACATCGAGGCCGCCTCTTTTGTCTCTCCCAAATGGGTTCCCCAAATGGCAGATGGCACTCAGGTTATGGCCGGTATCGAACGACGTGCTGGGGTGGTGTACTCTGCTCTTACCCCAAACATGCAAGGCTTCGAGGCAGCCTTAGCTGCCGGCGCTAACGAAATTGTTATTTTTGGGGCTGCCAGCGAGGCCTTTTCACAGCGCAATATCAACTGCAGTATTGCCGAGTCCATCACTCGATTTCAACCTGTGGCTCAGGCAGCACATCAAGCGGGCATCCGTATCCGTGGCAGCATCAGTTGTGCTCTAGGCTGTCCGTATCAGGGGGAAACCGATATTGCCTCTGTACTCGATGTAGTACGTCGCATGCAGGACTTAGGCGTCCAAGAGTTCGATATTGCCGACACCATTGGCGTCGCCACTCCTTTAAAAACGGCTCGGCTTATGCAAGCCGTCGCCAACCTAGTCCCAACAGATCGCATTGCTGGGCATTTTCACGATACTTACGGTCAAGCGTTAGCTAATATTCTGGCTTCGCTCCAAGTAGGTATTCATATTTTTCATAGTTCTGTCGCCGGCCTGGGTGGCTGCCCTTATGCCAAAGGGGCCACAGGCAACGTCGCCACCGAAGACGTGGTGTACATGCTGCATGGTATGGGTATTCATACCGGTATAGACCTCGACTCCCTTGTGCAAACAGGGGCGTGGATTTCTGAACAAATTGGCAAACCTACCAACAGTCGTGCCGGACGCGCTTTATTTCTAAAACACAACGAATCATGAACTCTTCCCTAACCCCCGAGCAACAACAACTGTTTCAAAGTCTAAACCTACCTTTACGAGGTAGGTCTTGGCCTAAATACATTGCTATTTTGGCCTGGGTGGTCATTGCACTACTGGGCTTACGCTTGGGTTTTGTGGCCACCTACTATGGCGCGCAGGTCGCCACCAGCCTTATCGCTTGTATTGTTTTTGCGTACTTTGGCATGATTGTGGTGGCTTACTTTATGTTGGTGGGACATACCACCATCACCCACAACGGCATCAAACAAGAATGGATCATGAAACGCGAACTCGAATGGGACGACCTTAAATTTGCAAAATTCGTGCCTATGTTTTTTTCTAAGCGTCTCATTTGCTTTACCAAACGAGGACGCCCCATTGTGTTTCAAGGCGCTAGTCAAGAACTACAAATCGCTTTTGCTCAAATAGCCTTAGCGCATCGACGCCCTATTTAACCTAGGACCGGAAACCAAACAACGCCGAGCCCACACGGATATCCGTAGCACCCTCGGCAATAGCTAGCTCAAAATCACCGCTCATGCCCATAGACAAACGTTGAATTTGATCATAGCCCTGATCCAAGACGTGATCCCTTAAATGACGCAACGCAGCAAAACACCGCCGTACCTCTTGGAGGTCATCCGTCTGCGTTGCCATCGTCATCAGTCCCAACGGCTGCAATCGATCAAAAGACCGCAACTGCTGTAAAAAGGGGATTAACTCCATCGGATCTAGCCCCGATTTGCTGTCTTCTTGTGCTGTTTTTATCTGGATAAATACCGGCAAAGTGCGCTGTTCCAGTTCTAAGCGTTGCTGTAAGGCCTCGGCTAATGCCAAACGATCTAAAGACTGCAACTCAGAGGCATAACGCGCAATGTCCTTTGCTTTATTCGTTTG
>CANQRK010000048.1 GCA_947626245.1 uncultured Paenalcaligenes sp.
GCATCGGGTTCGGTTTGAGCAAAACAAAACTTTTTCTTACCCTCAACCACAGGATATAAATACTGCTCACGTTGAGACTCATTCAGTCCTAATAGAATCGGACCGACTGTTGGGCCAAATAAACCGTGGTGTCGTACCCAAGACGCCACCGTACTACGTCCAACCTCTTCCCAAAACACAGCTAAAGGCAACAAGGATAAGCCTAAGCCTCCCAATTCCTCAGGAACATCCAATAACCACAAACCGGCTTCACGCGCACGTGCTCGCACAGCTTCTGCTTGGCTTTCTTCTAATAAACCGTCAGGACCCAAGCTGTGCTCTAAAGGAATCAGTTCTTTATCTACAAAGCGTCGGATCGACTCACGAAACATCAAGATTTCTTCAGGGAGAGAGTCGTAAGGGATTAATTCAAGCATAGTGCCTTAACCGCAATAGAGTCGCCACATACACTTAGCACTCCGTGCTAAGTGTAGGGCGGTAAATTTTAGGGGAAAGAGTGAGATGGCTTAAATAGACTTAAGCCGTCGTTGCTTCAGATTTTTCTTTAGTGGCCGCACCGGGCTGGCGTGGCAAGGTTAGCGGCTGCTCCAAAGATACCCATTCTTTGGTGGGCTTCCCTTCCCTAATTAAATCTAGCTCACGCCAGAAAATAGAACGCAACTTCACAATGCCTAGATCAGAGCGACCCAAGATTTCATCTTCACGCTTCGTAATACGCTCTTGACCACGAATAGATAAGTAATCTTGAGCTGCGGTTAGACCCACAAAAATATCCTCGGGGTTTTTCCAAACACGTGCTTTGAAGAGCTCGTCGTGATGCTCAGCAGGATCGTATTTACCATATTTAGCAAAATAGGTACGGAAGCGCTGCTTAGACACCTCACTCGCCTCTGGAGGCAAGCTATAAATCATAAAGCGGGTCGTGTTGAGGTCATCATTTGGCAACATCCACACAAACACATCCATCCACGGATCTTCAGGTGTTAAACCGGGCACCGTAATATGATTATTGTTGGGGAAAGTCCAATCACTTTGACGCACGTTGTTATCACCACGTACCGCGGTTTGACGTATACCGGCAGGTGTTTCTTCATAGCTAAGCTCAGGAATGCTGTTCGTTACCGCTTGACCAAATGGCCCTACCGTTAACGCCATATGCACAAAACTGACGTGCACCGCATCCATTGAGTTCTCTACTTGCTGAAACCAGTTATTGTCCCAACGCTCCATCCCATTTGCAACAACTACCCCTTCACGCTCAGTTTGAAGCTTGCGAGGTAAATCAAATACGGGCGGCTCGTCCTCACCAAGGTAAGCAAAGATTAGACCTTGGTATTCACGTACAGGATAACCAGGAATCTTCGTGCGAGGCATACCGGTATCGCTTTCCGCAGGGCGGTTCACACAGGCTCCTGTGCTATCAAACTGCCAGCCGTGGTAAATACAACGAATATCATCACCGACTACCCAACCCGTATGCAATAAGGTACGACGGTGCGCACAACGCCCACCTACCAAATGCACTTTACCGCTAGCACCGCGATATAAAGTGAGTTCTTCGCCTAATGCCTTAACAGGAATGGCCGAATTCAACTCTACATTTTCAGAAAGCTCTACAGGCAACCAAAATTGACGTAATAGCTTACCCATATCAGTATCTGGGCCGCATTGAACCAAGCGATCGAATTTTTCTTTACGCTCTTGGCGACGCTTATCCATTTGACTCATCTTTGTCTCCTAGAAAAGTAATACCGGTACCGTTAAACGGGTTCACCGAGTACATCAGTCAGAGGCCCCTGTGGGTCTCCGTACTTAGTTAATTGTGTGTTACGTGCATAGTCACGTACGTCTAGTGGGAAATGATTACCTGGTGTCCAAGTGGGGTACTTATGGCGCAAGCCCCCATCTACCGCCATGTCCGAACCCGTCATGCAAGATGACTCATCCGATGCCAGGAAAACGGTAGCCCATGCTAAATCTGCTGCTTTAGGAAAGCGACGTAATGGCATTTGATCTAGGTATTCCTGACGCGAATAAAAACCACTGCGATCAGGTTTTTGCCAACTTGGATCGAACATCTCGTCACGCATGGTGGACCAAAGCTGGTGCTCCATGGAACAGGGAGTAACGGTATTCACACGAATACCTAAATGAGCCAAGTCCAATGCCGAAGAACGCGCAAAACTTAATAGTGCTGCCTTCGCTGCACAATAAGCCGTTCCATCTGCTTCACCAAAGTGCGCAGCAGTCGATAAAATGTGAATAATACTGCCGCCGTTGCCGCTTTCACTCATGGCACGAGCACAGTGCTGAGTCGTAATTAACCCAGCTGTGGCAAAACTGGCAACAGAGTCATTCCAGTCATCTAGTTTCATCTCTAGCACATGGCTCCAGTGCACACGTCCAGCCATGTTAACTGCCACATCTAAACGACCATATTTTTCTACGGTAGCGGCTACAGCCTGACCCACTTCATCATAGTCACGGGCGTTGCCCACCACACCAAAACACTCCAAACCGCGCTCTTTTAGATACGCAACGGTTTCATTGGTCGCAGCCTCGCTAATATCCATTACACAAACACGTGCACCTTCGCGGGCAAGAAAATGCGCAATCGTTCCACCTATATTCGGACCTGCGCCGAAAACAATTGCGACTTTGTCTTTTAATCTGTCCATGTCTCTCTGAGCCTATTAGAATAGTCAATTCATTCTCTACGCTACTCTCTAGCGCAGCAAGGCGGATTTCTCAAAGGCTGCTATTCATTATTTGAATTACACGACAAACACTAACCCTAGCTAAATTTTCAAGAAAATAAGGAAAAAAAAGACAGGAGGCTAGCCCTGTCAAAACACGAAGAAAAAAAGAAGTGCTGGCTACGTCACTCAACGCGTAGCGATAGCATCAAGGAGAAAACTAGCTATTCAGTGTCTCAGGCAAGGTTTTTTTAGCCTGATCCACAATGTGGATTAAACAGGCCGCTAGCATGGCTTGAAAATCGTGCAACGATTCGCCTGATGCGCCTGCTATCGCATTGCCATCTTGCATGGCCAACGCAAACATACTCAATTTTCGAGGTAACCCGGGTTGTGCTTGTAATAGATCGTACGGCAAAGTGCTCGCCCACCATTGTGCTAACTCATCGCGCTGTTTTTCTCGTATTTCTAAAAAGCGCTGACGAGCGGCTTGCTCCGGCACAAATTTTTCTACGCTTAAAATAACCCCTAAACGCCAAAAATCTGCAGCAAAAAACTTGGGCTGGTCAGTCGCACCAAAAATACGCATCACGTGCTCGTCAAATTTCTCACCCTCTTTGGGACGATTGCGCTCAGCGGTTTCACTATGCCACCTAAAAAAACTCTCTTCGATCATAGCGGCCAACAATAAGTCTTTACTCTCAAAGTGCCAATACACACTACCTATGGGTAAACCAGAGTTTTTAGCCACCTTGGCCATGGTTGTACCACTGTAACCAAACTGAGAGATAATCCCGAAAGACGTTTCAAGAATTCGCGCTCGTACAGCGGCGCTAGACTTATGCTCGCCTGGCCTAGGCTGCCGACCACGTATATTTGAAACCATAGTTTCTCCTTCATATGAAATCGATACGCTATTCAACTCTTACCGTCAGTAGCAAGGCTACACCTAACACTCCACCAAGAGTGCCTGCCAGAATACTAGGTGCACCCGCTACCTATGCGGGATTTAAATAGCTAAATCTGCCATTAAATTAGCCACATTGGTTTCTTTTTCCAAGTTCAAGATGCGCTGATACATGCTTTCAGCCTGTGCTCGCGTCATACCGGCGGCATCCGTACACTCAAATACCTTTTTGTTTACTTCTGCTGCCGTCATTGGATTTTGTGGATCGCCTTTGGCGTATTGAACAGTACGGGTATGAACCGTACCATCACGTGTGTGTAGTTCAAGACGCACAAAACCAGGGCCCCCATCAGGGCGAACTAAGCTTTTATCCTCTACCGTCTGCATACGCTGCGCTAAGGCTCTTAGGTCCTCTCGTTGCAAAGCCTCTTCGGAAAAGTGACGTAAGCCTATGTCTCTGTCTTGAATCGCTGCAGCCACCATCCAAGGATTGCTAAACTGCGCCTCTACAATGGTTTGAGGGTTTTGTTTTTTCTCTAGTGGTAGCCCTAGCAACATCATCTCAGCTGGAGGGCTATAAATCACTACTTTTTCCACGTCCTCAGGCAAAATATTATACTCATTAACCAAAGCCAATGTGCCATCAATCGCCACATGGCCCCCTCGACATGAGGGATACGGTTTAGGAGCAATACCCGGACCTGCAAAACGAGTGCCCAAATCACCCAACAAGGCATCCTTAGAGTATTTTCCACCATGATACTGATTGAAGAGTCCTTTAGGACCTTCTAAAACATGAAATGGGCCAAATACACCTTGTTGAGCCAAGCGCGCAGATAACAAACCACCAGAGGCAGCAAAACCAGCACCTAACCGCTTGGCATGCGTACCATCTACACTCGCCTGAGCATTACCTGATAATTGATGATAAGCCAAACCCGCTGCCGCCACCATTTGAGCTTGATCTAATTTCAGCAATCGACCGGCTATCATGGACGCGGCCAAGAAACCGTACATAGGCGTAGGATCCCATCCCACAATAAAGGGAGAAACCCCAGGCGAACCAGCCATTGATAAACGACATGCTAAGTCCGTACCCACCGCAACCGCTGTAATTAACTCTTTACCACTTACCCCTCCTGCTAGTTCCGCAGCAGCTAAAGCAACCGGGATCGTCACACAAGAAGCATGCATTAAAGAAGGTTCATACGTGTCATCAAACTCAAGTGCTGCTGCCATCGCTGCATTTAAGCGCACTGCATTTTCAGCAGGCAACCGTACAGAGGTGCCCAAGACTAGGCTTTCCTCACTCCCGCCCGCACTTTTACTCCATTCATACAGCTGGGCAATACCGTCCGTATCCAACGCCGGAAGCATGACAGCAATAGTATCGAGGATCTGCCCTTTGGTGATCTCAATCACCTCTGGAGGCAAATCCTCATAGCGTGTATTCAAACAATAATCCGCCAAGGTATAAATCGCATCTGGCACAGTTCCACCAGCACGCGCTAATTTATCAATGGCGTCTTGTGCTAGAGCCCATGTTGGGGCCCCCGTTGCCAAACCTGCTGCCAATAAAGCAGAAAGCTTGGCAAAATTACGACGCGTCATAGTCATAATGGTCTCCTTCCCTCTTGTTTTGTTTTATCCAAAACGGGCTATTTATCTTTTTTGCTTTTATCGCGAATTAGCATGTAAATAAGACCACCCCAAGAGGCTGCAAAAGCCACTAAGTCGTAGTTCCGAATGGGACGATAATCAGCATAAAACAAACCGGTAGAACCAATATACGCAGCAGCCGTTAAAAGCAGACAAATCACTACTGCAATCCATTTTCCTTTATCCATTTTCTTTATCCTTTAAAATAGCGTCACGTTATTTATCTACATAGCCCTTGTCGAGGTCCGAGGTATAAGCCTTCGATCCCTTCCATAACCAAAGCGGCTCTACTTTAGGTTTCACCACCGCAAACATCCAACCGCTATATGCCAACAATAAAATGCCGTTCAAGAACAACTCTTGAGGACCGGTAAATAACTGACGAGGCGTAGCCACAATAAAGGTGTTCAACCAGAAGATATTGACTGTTGCAGGGAATTCTAAAATCAATGCTAACAAGGGGAAGCGATTAAACAACAGCATGGCCCCAGTCAAAATTTCTAGGTACTTTACAAACTGATAAAGATAAATATCCGCATTTGCCTGTACCCAGTCTCCTCCAACCCCTGGAATCATCGGCACATAGCCGGTTAAGGCATAACGTATTCCGGAAAAAAGTAAATGTGCCCCAAAATACAGACGAATCCAGTGAATGACGTAATAGCTAGTTGAGCCGCGTGTCATGTTAAGTCTCCTTTTTTTATAAATAGAAAAACTGCTATAAAATGGCTAGTAAAAGCTACGCTCCACTTAAGCAGGTATCATTTGCTGCATTAAAACATTCATATCAGTTACGTTTTCTACGTTTTGAATCGTGGACATCAGTGAGGTGATTTGACGAGCGTTTTACTATCAGCCGCAGCTACGTCCATCTGACTCCCGCGGCATGATTAGGAAAATGGCGGCGTTGATCAGAAAAGGTTCCGATCAAGATGCCCCACCTTATTTAAAGATTTCAGGTAAGCGCTTCAAATCAGCTAGACGGCCCGTGCTGGCATTTAAAGACAACATCGGTAAGTAATAACGAATGTAAGCCAAGAGCAAAATCACATTCATATACAAACAAGCAGTACCCATATAGGTGGCACTCAGCAAACCGTCATAACGCTGATTCAAGAAAATAGCGTTATAAAACACCATGCCACTAATAGGAAACAAGATCACCAAACCTAACGGTACAAAGACCTTGCAAACCAACATCAGTCCACCCACGATTTCTAAGGTTTTCACTAAATCAAACAAACCCACCTCAACAAAGGTGATCAACATCTTGCTTGAGTCAGGCATAGAACCAAAGGGTTGGGGAAAAATCGGTTGATATCCCCACTGATGCAACCAATAACTCGCACCACTTACAATCATCCACGCCCCTAAGTAGAGACGAAAAAAGGAGATAATCAAATTGCACAATGTGCTGACATCAAACTTAATATTGCTCATTCCATTCATGATCTTCTCCCTTACTTAATTCGCTGTGGTCAGAGATAATTGCGCCGCATCTTGCTTGCTGAGACTGGTCGTGTGCTCGTCAGTCTGATGCACAATACGTTCACGCGAGATAATACGTCCCCCTCTGACGTGATACATGTCGATGTACTCGGTAGGCAATCCATTTACGTCATCAGTCTTAAAGTGCACCGCGACGTTAAAACCTTCTGCAATCACACGAATTATTTCTGGACTGAATGTTTCACCATTCGGTAGAAGTCGATCTGCAGGTACTTCGTCTTTGGTATTAGGTAAGAAAAATAACTCTTCAGCCTCTGCTACCTTGCCCTGCTCATACACCATATCCATGTACAACGCGACGACATCGCGCGGTAGCTCACCCTCACCCGGAGACCATGTCCACCGAGGATTAGAATGTAAACCGTGAGCAATCCAAACCACAAAAATGGCTCCTATCAACATAGACAAAATACGCATTTCACTTCCTTCCTAAAGAGGCTAAAGTGGCTAGTTAAACACAACACACTCTGTTTTTGACAGAATCTAAACCAGCCCACTTACGCCCCTATTACAATTAAAAACGGTGATGAATCCCGACACCAAAAGCCGTTACTTTGGCATGGAGACGATCTGGGCTAGGCATACCAGAGGGCGGGAAAATCGTTTGGCGAGAATTGCCTTCATTTCTCAACTGCTTGAAATAGGAGTACAACATCGTGCTCTTAGACAAACTATGCACATACCCTACCGCCCACGTATGCACACCATAATCATCTGTATTCGGCGCATTACTAAAGGGAGTGTCATTATCCACTCGGCCATAAGCCATATGCACAGCACCTGCATCACTTACAGGAACACGTGCCCCCACTTGCCAAGCGTGGTCTGTACCACTGTATCCATGGGTTTTACGAATTTGGTAACTCCCAAATAAGGTGGCCCAAGAGAACTTATAACGCACCCCTAAAGCATGCTCAGTATGCTTACTGGTGCTTGGACTATTATTTTCTGTGGCGGAGCTATGCCCGAAGCCATAACTCACACGTAAAGCTCCGTCATCATAGGTCAGAGACGCTAAATCAAAGCTTTTATTACGTATTCCTGGAACACGGTCTGTTCCTCTAAAACCATGTTGGTAACCAAACTCAAAACCGCTGATCTTCGGGGAAACATATAAGATCGCATTATCCATACGAGCAGGATCACCGAGCGGGTTGTACATCCAAGCTCTAGGGACCTCACCCGTCAATGAGCCCAGTACAGAGCCTGGCGCCATCATCATTGGATCGAACTCACCACTAAAGCGATAACCCAAACCTTGTAAACGACCTGCGGTTACCGTACCGTAGGTTTTACTTTGCAAGCCCACAAAAGACTGACGACCAAACAAGCGTTTACCCTGACTGGACTCACCTGTATTCAGATCAAAGCCACCCTCCAGAGTAAAAATCACATCTAGATCTTCATTCAGCTTTTCTACGCCACGCAAACCAAAGCGTGACCCGGCTAAACCTCCTGAATTCAAGCCGGTTACCTTCGCGCCATCTTGGCGAATATGGCTTAAATTGACGTCTACTACCCCATATAAAGTGACTGAAGTTGCAGACGCTGCGCACGGCACAGCCGCCGCCATAATTAAGGCAGTTAAAGTTTTTTTCACGGTGTCTCCCAATATTTTTTTAGAATGGAACAGCGGCAGAAGCTCCCCCCATACCGCTGTCCTAGTTAGCTTCTAATTTGAGTTTTAGGTTTTATTAAAAGCCAACCTTATTTGAAACAATTAAGTCAGTTGTTGTTGCACATTCGTATTGTGCGGCTGACTCGATTCAAACTTTTTTTCTGGTTCAGTCGTCGTAGCTAGCTCTTGATCAAAGTGATCACGACTGTAAATGTAAGCAATACAACTAAGACCACAAATCGCTGCAAAGTAGATGGCAACCCACTGTGGATTCGTACCACCACCCATTGCCAATAGAGCCGCTGCAATCAAAGGCGATAAACCTGCACCCAATGTTGAAGCGATTTGGAATGTCAAAGCAATACCGCTATAGCGCACATCGGCTGCAAATTTCTCGCTAATCCAGGTATTAAATACACCACCCATCATGGCTTGAACTACAGGCATAGCTAGTACCATGGCAAACGTTAATAACCAGAAATTCTGTTGCTGTACTAACAAGAAAATAGGCCAGATCACGACAATACCCGTCAACGCACCACTAATCATCAATAAACGACGACCAACGCGATCTGATAATGCACCAAACATGGGTAGGGTGAAAATATTCAAAAAGTTAGCAATGGTCATAGCGAGCAAAGCACTCGTGCGTGAATGACCTGCTACTACCGCGTAGTTCAACAAGAAGGCCGCAGCAAAAGTAGCAAAGGATAGAGGAGCTAGGCCACCGATCACACCAGAGAAAATATGACGTTTGTTATAGCGAAATACCGTTACCAAAGGAATGCTTTGTTTTTTACCTTCCGCGGCCATTTTTTTGCGAGCTTCTTCGTATTCAGGCGTTTCCGTTACGCGCATACGAATCATCAAGCCTACGATCATGAGCAACACACTGACCAAGAACGGAACACGCCAACCCCAAGCCAAGAACTGATCATTAGGCAGCAAGGTAAACGGTGTCATCACCAAAGTACCTAATACAGCCCCAGTAGGACCCCCTGCGCTCACTAAGCTGACAGCAAAACCACGACCACGCTTTTTAGCGTGCTCCATAGACATTAAGGTAGCACCACCCCACTCGCCCCCAATGGCGACACCCTGAAGCAAGCGCATAAGCACAAGTAAGATAGGTGCAGCAATACCAATTTGCTGGTAAGTGGGCAATAAACCAATCATCACACTAGCTAAGCCCATTAAGACCAGCGTCACGACCAGAACATTCTTACGCCCAATACGATCACCATAGTGGCCAAATACTATTGCGCCCAATGGGCGAGCAAAATAACCGACGGCAAATGTAGCAAAAGACGATAATGTCGCTGCCATTGGGTCTAAAGCAACGAAAAAAACCTTAGGAAAAACGAGGGCTGCCGCCACACCGTATAAAAGGAAATCGTAATACTCAAGCGTAGTCCCAAGATAACTCGCTAAAATAGCGCGCCGCTTTTGTTTCTCTTGTTCTGTTACCTGATTAGAGTTTGTCATAGCGTTTCAGATTGATTAGGTTAGGCACTCAGCGCATCAGTGCATACGCCCTTCATTCCAGTAATTAGGTAACCTAACTAAGCATGTGAGCAAGTTGCTAAGCCTATTTAGATTATCAACACCTCATGAAGTCATAGAGCAAAATTAAAATAAATTGATAGCTCTTACTTACGCTGAACGGAATTGACTGTAATAGCCTTAGCTCAAGACCATGGAAAAAGAAGGAACATGCAACGAGATTGAACTGCTTAAACAAGCCGCACCCGCTAGCAAAGAACAGGTAGTACAGGGACTATCTGCTTTATTGAAATAATTATGTAATCTTGGCATGGTGTTGTCTCCTATGATTCTAGAATAACGTTCTAGAATATATTTTCTAAAATTATTGACTGAGCCGATGATAAGCACAACTCAAAATTATGCATGACAGCTATACATAAATCACACGACAGAAGCCATAGGCGCAAAGCCGCGCCATCGCTGGCTTTGCGGTTTTAAATACGCGTCATAGGTTTGAAAACCATGGGTTTTCCCTCAAGTCGATCTTTGCCCATCCAATGCGCTAAAGCGGAGTCTAAATGGGTGGTATGACCAGGAAACCACTCAGCCAGAGCTTGAGTGAGTGACCTACAGACCTGCGTGTTGCCCTCGTCTAATAAAACTCGCACCTCCGCTACGGATGTTAATACCGCAGCATGCTCATCCATATGGCATTGCCGTGGAGGGAATTGGGTCTGTTCCATCCACGTATTTTCTTCATCAAAATGAGCTTGTAAATGCGCTTCCATTTGCTGAAGACGTGCGGGCAACTGTTCATCGGTCGCCTCTTGAAGCTGTGCGAGCAGCTCCAGAAACTCATCATGGATATGGTCCATCGGACCATATCCCAAGGTGTAATCCACCTCCCAATGCATTGTGTTTTGATCAGTCATTTCGTCTTAGTAAATCTAAAGCCACGTCTACAATCATGTCTTCTTGGCCACCCACCATACGGCGTTTACCTAATTCGACAAGAATATCAACGGCTTTTAAATCAAATTTAGCGGCAGCTGCTTCGGCATGGCGCAAGAAAGAGCTATAGACTCCGGCATAACCTAGTGCCAAGGTTTCACGGTCTACTCGTACCGGACGATCTTGCAAAGGACGCACAATATCATCTGCCGCATCCATTAATTTATAAAGATCCGTACCGTGCTTCCAACCCATACGATCCACCGCTGCAATGAACACCTCTAGAGGCGCATTACCTGCTCCGGCACCCATGCCCGACAAACTCGCATCAACCCGATCACACCCCTCTTCTACGGCCACGATAGAGTTAGCCACCCCTAAACTTAAATTATGGTGAGCATGCATACCTGTTTGGGTTTCTGGCTTTAAGACCTCTTTAAAGGCTCTAAAACGATCACGCACATCTTGCATGCTTAACGCTCCGCCTGAATCCACCACATAACAACATGTAGCGCCATAACTTTCCATGAGCTTAGCTTGTTGTACTAACTCTTTAGGTGTGGTCATATGACTCATCATCAAAAAGCCTACTGCTTCCATTCCTAGCTCGCGCGCATACTCAATATGCTGCTTGGATACGTCCGCCTCAGTACAATGAGTCGCAACACGCACCACGCGCACACCCGCATCATACGCCGCTTTTAAATCATGGACAGTCCCAATCCCAGGTAATAGCAACGTAGCGATTTTGGCTTGTTTTACTACACTTGCTACCGCTTCGATCCACTCTAGGTCGGTATGCGCACCAAAACCATAATTAAAACTAGAACCTTGCAAGCCATCGCCATGCGCTACCTCAATTGAATCCACGCCGGCCTCATCCAGAGCTTGGGCAATTTGACGTGCATTGTCTAAGGAGTATTGGTGACGAATAGCGTGACTACCATCACGTAATGTCACATCTGAGATGTAGATTTTTTTAGTGGTCGTCATGCTTATTCTCCTTGTGTAGCAATCGCTTTGCTCATCAACATACGCTCTGCCATACGTTCAGCCGTTCGCAGTGCTGCGCTGGTCATAATATCTAGATTGCCTGCATAGGCAGGTAAATAATGCGCAGCACCCTCTACCTCTAAAAAGATACTGGTACATAACCCTGTAACGGCATCACCTACACCCGGTATACGAATCGGTTTTTCAATTCGCTCAAACTGGACCTTTTGTTTTAAACGATAGCCCGGCACATAGCTTTGGACTGCTGCCACCATTTTTTCTACAGCAAGTTCAACGGCCTCTTCATCAGCAAAATCACTGAGTGTATACACCGTGTCACGCATTACCAAAGGAGGCTCAGCAGGATTCATAATAATGATGGCTTTACCTTTAGTCGCACCGCCAATCACCTCAATGGCTTTAGATGTCGTTTCAGTAAACTCATCAATATTGGCACGTGTGCCTGGACCCGCACTTTTACTTGCAATAGAAGCAATAATTTCACCGTAGTGCACCTTGGCTACACTGCCTACAGCAGCCACCATGGGGATCGTAGCCTGACCGCCACACGTCACCATGTTTACGTTCAAAGCCTCTAAATGCTGCTCACCATTTACCACAGGCACACAATACGGACCAATGGCGGCAGGTGTTAAGTCAATCATGCGAATAGAGGGCTTGAGGCGACGCAAAATCTCATCATTAATGACATGAGCCCCTGCACTGGTCGCATCAAATACAAAATCAATCTCTGAGAAAACAGGTAATTTCGTTAGACCTTCTACCCCTTCGTGCGTGGTTGCCACACCCATACGGGCTGCTCGGGCCAAGCCATCAGAATTGGGATCGATGCCCACCATGGCTCCCATTTCTATATTTTTACCGTTGCGCAAGATTTTAATCATCAAATCTGTGCCAATATTACCGCTACCAATAATGGCAGCTTTTAGTTTGCGCGTCATAGCGTCTACCTTCTAGAGGAAATCAGTCGGGAGCAAAACACTCGCCTTACCTAGTTAATGACAAGAAATTAAACCGTCGCAAAACGAGTACGTACTCGCCCCACACCACTAATAGTTGCCTCAAACGAATCACCTGGACTCACTGGCACCATAGGACCTAAAGCCCCTGTTAGGACTAAATCACCAGCACGTAAAGGCTGACCTAACTGAGCCAATTTACGGGCTAGCCATAACGCAGCGTTCAAGGGGTGACCTAAACATGCAGCTCCATTGCCTTCGGAAACCACTTCACCATTTTTGGTCATGCTCATTTCCACTAATTTCAGGTCCAAACCCTGTAAAGGCATAGGAGCACCGCCCACCACCACTAAACCACTGGATGCGTTATCCGCGACCGTATCCACAAAACGAATATCCCAATTCGCAATACGACTGCCCACAATTTCAATGGCAGGCAATACATAAGACACGGCATTGATCAGTTCAATTAACGTCGTGTCTTCTCGTAGTAAGTCTTGACCTAGAACTAAAGCGACCTCGGCCTCTACCTTAGGCTGCAAGGTACGATCTAATTGAATTTCCTCATCGTCCCCAAACACCATATCGGCAAACAGCGTGCCAAAATCAGGTTGACTCACGCCCAACTGCTTTTGCACCACTACAGAGGTTAAGCCCACTTTACGCCCAACAATACGTCGGCCTTGTTGCAACGCGTGTTCCACATTAGCCATCTGGATGGCATAGGCCTGCTCTTCACTGCCTGCGATCAACTCATCGCGAATCGGAGCCATGGGACTACGGGTCTGCTCAGCCTCGCGTAACCGTGCGGCTAGGTCTTGAATTAAACTATCATTCATTCTGGTCTACTCCATCCTTGCTATCATTATTTGGTGCGTCACTAAAAATATCGACTAAGACTTCTTTCACCACGGTCGATGCCGCCTGAGAAAGTAAACTACGAGCTTGTTTGGCTTGAGAAATCAAACACATCGTGGCTTCTAACCGAGGCTCTACAATTTTTTGCCAACTCAATTCAGGCAAGCTACTCAGCTTTTGCAAGCTACCAGGCAAAATGGCGTAGCCGCCTCCTTTAGCAACGATTTCTATTATTGAGGCAGTCGAATCAATCTCTAAGATGACATTCAACTGCAAACCTAATCGTGCCGCCTCTGTTTCTAGAGTGGGTCGTGTCCATTGGTTGCTATAAGGCAAAATCAAAGGGTATTGCACTAAATCTCGTAAAGCGATCGTTTCAGACTGTGCGGTATCTGACTGAGGACCGACTAAATACAGTTGCTCTGTGGCTATGGGTTCAATTTGCAAATTGGGTGAGCCGGCTGGACTAAGCACTAAGGCAAAATCCACCTGACCTAATAACACTTTGTCGTACAAAGCCCCCGATAACCCTTCGGTTAACCGTAGCGACGCCAAAGGAAACTGCTCTTTCAAACGGGTCGCCAATTGAGGAATCAACACGCGTCCTATACTGGGCGTTAAACCAATGACTAAATTACCGGCATACATGGCACTGGAATCACGTACTGAATGAATCGCTGTTTCCATGGTATGGATAATAGAACGGGCATACTCTATAAAGGTATTACCTCGATCTGTTAAACGTAC
>CANQRK010000049.1 GCA_947626245.1 uncultured Paenalcaligenes sp.
CGTAACAGCTGCTTTTGCTCATCGGTTAGGCGCACTGGCGTTTCGACCTGAACATGGCAATATAAATCGCCGGGGTAACTAGAACGTAGCCCCTTGATACCTTTGCCACGCAATCTAAAGACCTTACCAGCTTGTGTGCCTTCGGGAATGGTGATAGCACCACGACCGGTTAAAGTCGGCACTTCGACCTCGCCACCCAAAGCAGCAGTCGTAAAGGGAATAGGTAAGCTGCAGTGTAGATCATCGCCTTCACGCTCAAAAATACCGTGCGCTTTTAGACGAATTTCTACGTATAAATCGCCGGGGGGGCCCCCATTGGCACCTGGCTCACCATTGCCCGTCGAGCGAATACGCATCCCATCATCAATCCCTGCAGGAATATCAACCTGCAGTGTTTTGGTCTTGCGAACACGACCAACCCCATCACATGCGTTACATGGATCAGTGATTTCTTGACCCGTGCCATGACAGGTAGGACACGTTTGCTGCACACTGAAAAAGCCCTGCTGCATACGCACAGCGCCCGCACCATTACATGTCGTACATGTACGGGGCGAGGTGCCAGGTTTAGCACCGGATCCATGACAGGTATCGCAGTTTTCCCAGCTAGGTACTCGAATTTCAGTTTCAAAACCGGTTGCGGCTTGTTCGAGGCTAATTTCCAACGAATAGCGTAAATCAGCACCACGCTGTACACGTGGTCCACCACCACCGCCTCGACGGCCACCGCCAAACAAGTCCCCGAAAATATCGCCAAAAGCATCAGCAAAGTCAGCGCCACCCATACCACCGCCCATGCCGCCCATCCCGTTCGGATCCACGCCAGCATGACCATATTGGTCGTAGGCCCTACGTTTGTCGTCGTCGTACAAAATCTCGTAGGCTTCTTTGACTTCTTTAAACTTGTTTTCGGCTTCTTCACTATCCGGATTGCGGTCCGGATGGTATTTCATCGCTAATTTGCGATAGGCTTTACGAATTTCCTCTTTGGAGGCATTTTTCGCCACGCCTAATATTTCATAAAAATCGCGTTTTGCCATAATGACTTCCAGCGTAATTGGCTTACGCAGTAACAAGAGAGCCCGACTCTGCAAAATCAGAAATCGGGCATGCTCTTTTTAGTTACTGCAGAGAATTAGTCACGCTTAACTTCTTTGAAATCAGCATCAACCACATTGTCGTCTGCTGCTGGCTGCGCTTCGGCTGGATTGCCTTGCTGTTGAGCCTGCTGCATATCGGCATAAATAGCCTCACCTAGCTTTTGAGCGGCAGTTGCCAAGGCTTCGGTTTTTGCATCAATGTCTGCTTTGTCTTCGCCTTTGATGGCAGTTTCCAAATCAGTTAGCGCTGTTTCAATACCCGCTTTGGTTTCCGCATCGACTTTATCGCCATGCTCTTCGAGCGATTTGCGAGTGGAGTGTACCAAGGCTTCGGCTTGGTTACGTGCAGTCGCTAGTTCGGCAATACGACGGTCGTCTTCGGCATGTGCCTCGGCGTCGGCCACCATGCGCTGAACCTCTTCCTCGGACAAACCAGAGCTGGCTTTAATGGTAATTTTGTTTTCTTTACCTGTGCCTTTGTCTTTGGCTGATACGTTCAAAATACCGTTAGCATCAATGTCGAAAGTCACTTCGATTTGTGGCTCGCCACGACGTGCTGGCGGGATGCCTTCGAGGTTAAATTCGCCTAGGGCTTTGTTACCCGCTGCAATTTCACGCTCGCCTTGGAACACTTTAATGGTTACGGCAGGCTGGTTGTCATCAGCAGTGGAGTACACCTGAGAATGACGTGTAGGGATGGTTGTGTTTTTAGCAATCATCTTGGTCATCACACCACCGAGGGTCTCAATACCCAAGGAAAGCGGTGTTACGTCAAGCAAGAGCACATCAGAGCGATCGCCAGACAATACGGAACCTTGGATAGCAGCACCAGTGGCAACGGCTTCGTCAGGGTTCACGTCACGACGTGGCTCACGACCAAAGAACTCTTTCACCTTTTCCTGCACCTTAGGCATACGAGTCATACCGCCCACCAAAATCACATCGTTGATTTCGGAGACTTTCACGCCGGCGTCTTTGATCGCAATGCGGCATGGCTCTAGAGAGCGTTCGATAAGATCATCAACCAAGGCTTCGAGCTTAGCGCGAGTGATTTTTAAGCTTAAGTGCTTAGGACCCGACGCGTCTGCCGTAATGTATGGCAAGTTAACTTCGGTTTGAGTGGTAGAAGATAGCTCGATTTTGGCTTTTTCAGCGGCTTCTTTTAGGCGCTGCAAGGCCAATACGTCTTTGGATAGATCGGCACCGCTTTCTTTTTTGAACTCATCGATAATGTAATCGATGATGCGTTGGTCAAAATCCTCACCGCCCAAGAAAGTGTCACCGTTCGTGGACAAAACCTCGAACTGTTTTTCGCCATCAATGTCAGCAATTTCAATAATGGAAACGTCAAACGTACCACCACCCAAGTCATACACCACAATTTTGCTATCGCCGGCAGCCGCTTTATCTAGACCAAAGGCCAAAGCAGCCGCGGTTGGCTCGTTGATGATGCGTTTGACTTCGAGGCCAGCAATACGGCCGGCGTCTTTGGTGGCTTGACGCTGACTGTCGTTAAAGTAAGCAGGTACAGTAATAACGGCTTCGGTTACGGTTTCACCCAAGTAATCCTCGGCAGTTTTTTTCATTTTGCGTAGGATGTCAGCAGATACTTGCTGGGGAGCCAAGGCTTTACCTTGTGCTTCTACCCATGCATCACCGTTTTCCGCTTTAACGATTTTGTATGGCATTTTGCTGATATCAGCTTGGACGGCTTTTTCATCAAAGCGACGGCCAATCAAACGTTTTACAGCAAATATCGTATTTTCAGGGTTAGTCACTGCCTGACGTTTAGCAGGTGCGCCTGCTAAGACTTCACCGTCGTCCATGTACGCAACGATAGAAGGAGTGGTACGGCCCCCTTCGGCGTTTTCAATAATGCGGATCTGATCGCCTTCTTGGACAGATACACAGCTGTTTGTGGTTCCTAAGTCAATACCAATAATTTTACTCATTTTTTATTCCTAGCCTGGATTCGATATTGCGAAGATCGCAAGAATTAATTAGTTAAAGCTTATATGGGGTAAGGTTTTTATTTTTCAAGTCCATACAGTAAAAAATTAACCTGCGGACACCATCACTAAAGCGGGACGTAATACGCGGTCAGATAAGGCATAGCCTTTTTGTAGAACTTGAGCCACGGTGTCTTTGGGATGCTCGGAAGGAATAGCAGAAATAGCCTGATGCGCATGCGGATCAAACTTTTCACCTACCTCTGGGGCAATTTCCACTAATTTATGACGCTCAAACGCACTGTTTAACTGGCGCAGTGTCGTCTCAACCCCTTCAGTCAAAACCTCTAGAGTCTGATTTTCTTGAGCCAAGGCGGCTTCTAAACTATCACGTACAGGGATTAAGCTTTCCGCAAAGCTTTCTACAGCAAATTTACGTGCTTTAGCCACATCTTCTGTCGCACGACGACGCACATTTTCCATTTCTGCTTTGGCACGCAACAACTGGTCGTGGTATTCGGCGACTTTGGCTTGCGCTTCGCTTAGCTCAGCTTCAACTGCCGTGTCTTGGGGGAATGCAATGGTCTCGTCGTTAGCCCCATCAAACACACCCTCCTCTTGAGTTTCGGGCTGCTCGGCCTCTACGGTTTGATCCAACGTCGTATCTTGCGGCTGCTTCGGTGCGGACATAACTTTCTCCACGATTAAATAAATAAATTGCAATAAAAACAAAGATGGGGGCATAGCCCCCATCTTCAAGTGTGCAACAACAATTTTTTTGGTCTTGCTTAGAGTTGATTCTGGATACGACGATACGCTTGTGCAAAGGTAACGTTGGTATGCATAACAGACTCAGAGAACTCTTTAGCGGACTGTGGCACGGTATCTAAAGCGGTTAGATCGGTAGCACCTGTTACTACCGTAGCTGAAGGCAAATAGAAGCGCTCGGGAATATCGTGACCATCGACCACGCAGTTGTGACGTACTACAGCAGAGTCACCCACGGTACAGTTGTACAACACCGAATTAAAACCAATAAATACATGGCTACCTACAACACACGGACCATGCACAATAGAACGGTGAGCAATAGAGGTATTGGCTCCGACGGTTACCGCAGCGCCATCTTTGGAGTGAATAACCACCCCGTCTTGAATATTTGAATTAGCACCAATAATAATGGGCTCTAGGTGGCCATTTTCATCGACCTCATCCGCACGAATAACAGCGTAAGGGCCAATAAACACATGAGCGCCGACCTCGATACGCCCACATAAAATAGCTGTCGGATCCACAAAAGCCGTTTCATGGACTATAGGGTAATCACCCCGAGGGTTTTTTCTAAGCATCAGATTTTCCTGAATAAAAGACCTTGATTTGCCATGACACAGTGATATAAACCACTTCGAGCATCAAAAGCAACAAGGACAAACACCTATATTTTAGGCTATTTTGGATTTCTACGGAGTTCCCAGCCGCTTAAATTTTGCAACACGATGTCGCATAAACCTTCAACCCAAGCGGAGTCATCATTCAAACAAGGAATATAACTGAAGTGTTGGCCGCCGTCTTCAAGAAAAGCGTCTTGGCACTCCATTTGAATTTCCTCTAGGGTTTCTAAGCAATCTGCCAAAAAGCCCGGACACACCACATGTACAGACTCTACACCTTCTTTGGCCCATTGTCGCAAGGTAGGCTCGGTATACGGTTCCAACCAACGCTCGGCACCAAATCGACTTTGAAAACTGGCATAAACAGGCACATCGTAAGCCGCTAATGCGTCACGTACTGCAGCGGTAGTTAACATACACTCGCGGTAATACGGATCGCCTGCCGTGATCGTACGACGTGGCACCCCATGATAACTCAGTAATAACCGCTGTGGCTTAGGGTGAGTCTCCCAATGACGCACAATGCTTTGTACCAACGGTTGAATATAACCGGGGTGTTGGCAATAGCTTTTGACTGATCGAATTTCAGGCTGATTGCGCCGCTTAGCCGCATAACGGTTGATTTCATCAACCGCTGTGGCGGTGGTACTGGCTGCGTATTGTGGATACAACGGTAGCATCAAAATACGCTCGCACCCCAGCGCTGTCATCTCATTCAATACATCGTGCATAGCAGGCTGCCCATAACGCATCGCCAATCGAACCGGTACATCCCAGCCTCGCCCGTCCATTTGCTGCTGCAATAAGTCCGCTTGTGCTTGGCTATATACCCATAATGGAGAACCTTGCTCTAACCAAATCGACTCGTACTTAGGCACCAATTTTTTTGGTCTAAACGGTAATACAAAGCCCCGTAAAATAATTTGCCAAAAAATGGGGGGAATTTCCACAACACGCTGATCGGATAAAAACTCGGCTAAATAACGACGAATGTCTTTGGCCGTTGGGGTACTGGGCGTACCTAAATTAACCAATAACACCCCAACCTTAGGACTGTCTTGTGTACGTATCTGAGGGTCTAATAAAGAAGCATCCGTCGGCTCAGCGTAATATTTCTTGGGGATCATGATGTAATTTCATTAAGAGTTATGGCTTAGCACGTTCGATAACATGCGCGCCGTAATATCGACGATAGGAATGACTTTATCGTAAGCCATACGCGAAGGGCCAATCACCCCTAAGGTTCCTAAGACTTGGCCATCTACACCATAAGGTGCGGTAACGACCGACACGTCCTCGAGGGGCACCATCTGTGAGTCGCCCCCAATATATATTTGTACCCCTTGAGCCTGACGTGAGCTATCTAATAAATGCAGCCAGTCCGTTTTCTTTTCAAACAAATCAAACAAGTGACGTAAACGATCCATATTCGCCACCATCTCGCTGACGTGCAAGAATTTGTTTTCACCTGAAATAACGACCGCCTCGGCGCTGTCATACCGCGTCTCTGTGGTTTCAACTGCCGCCTGCATTAACCGAGAAATGTCTTGGCTTAAAGAGGAGAGCTCTACAGACAGCGCTTCGCGTACCTGCGCAAACGACAAACCAGAAAAGTGCTGATTAAAGAAATTACTGGCTTCGATAAGCTCGTGTTCTTTATAGTCACGCGTTACAAACAAAATACGGTTTTGTACTTCACCGCTGGGGGTCACAATAATTAGCAACACCCGTTTATCCGAGAGCCGTATAAAATCAATTTGTTTAAAGGTTTGTGAACGCTGTGGCGCTAACACAACCCCGACAAACTGCGATAGGTTTGATAATAAGTCGGCAGCCGAGCTCACGGCTTTGGCCGGCTCGTGTAGGGGTAACCGCTGTTCCAACGAGCTAGCTAAGCGAAACTCGTGACGCGGCACCGCCAACAACTGATCCACAAATATTCTATAGCCCTGAGGCGTAGGAATACGCCCTGCCGAAGTATGCGGGCTGTGTACCAAGCCTAGCTCTTCGAGATCAGCCATTACATTTCTGATGGTTGCCGGAGATAAATTCACTACTTTAGATAAAGTTCGGGACCCTACCGGCTGACCATCTGCTATGTAACGTTCTATCAGGACATTCAGTAATGCACTTGCTCTATCATCCATAGTCTTCAATCTATTAGGAGCGGTGCTAATGCACCCTTTGCCAAGGCAACAAAAAAACCTTTGCGCCTTTATAATTCTAACTAATTATTATCCAACACATCACAAGGTCTCACCTCATGCACTTTAAATCGGTAGCAATTATCGGTCGCTATCAAGACAGTGGTTTGGATGCGCCCGTCCGCGCTCTAGCCCAAACCTTACAACGTACAGGCTGCGAAGTCATCATCGAAGCCGATACGGCACGCTATGCTGGCATTACCGATCTACCCGTTCGTAGCTACGACGAGATTGGCTCCTGTGCGGATTTGGCCGTTATTATGGGGGGGGATGGCACCATGATTGGTGCTGCTCGCAAGCTGGCTAATTATGACGTGCCTTTAATCGGAATTAACCACGGTCGCTTAGGGTTTATTACCGACATCCCCTTAAAAAGCGCGCACGAAGCCGTCACTAGCGTTATCCAAGGACACTATACCCTCGAAGAACGTAGTCTACTCGAAGGTCGCATCGTACGCGGTAACGAGACCCTGTACTCCGGTATTGCCTTAAATGATATTGTGATCAACCGCGCAGGTCGTGGTGGTCTGATCGAGCTGAATGTAGAGCTCGACGGCAACTTCATGCACCGACAGCGTGCCGATGGTGTGGTTATTTCCACCCCTACTGGCTCAACCGCCTATGCCCTAGCTGCCAACGGCCCTATTTTATACCCGACGATTGATGCTCTATTGCTGGTGCCTGTTGCCCCGCAAACACTATCGAATCGCCCTGTGGTCGTGCCTGGCTCAAGTATTCTTAGCTTGACTATTACCACTCTGGGTCGCGTTCAAACGGGCGCCAGTGTTCATTTTGATATGCAAACGCTATCAGATTGCCAACCCGGAGATCGAGTCGATATACGTCGCGCCCAAAACACAGTACGCTTCATTCACCCCGAAGGCTATAGCTTTTTTTCTACACTAAGGCAAAAATTGGGTTGGAATCGATTCCCTGCTGACGAGAACGAGTAACTATCTATGCTACGCTCCTTACACCTACGTGACTTTGTCATTGTTGACCAGAACCAAATTGAATTTGGCGCAGGTTTCACCGTCTTTTCAGGGGAAACAGGTGCGGGCAAATCCATTTTAATTGATGCGCTTTCGTTGGTCTTAGGAGGACGTGGCGATAGCAGCGTCATCCGCCAAGGTGCAGAGCGCACAGAGATTATCGCTACGTTTACCCCGCCTAGCAGCCTAAATCGTTGGCTAACAGAGCACGACATTGAGGTCGAAGACGAACTTATCTTACGGCGTCTCATCGACCTACAAGGGCGTAGTCGTGCCTATATTAACGGCACGCCTTGCTCTATTGCCCAATTACGCGAACTCGGTTCTCAGCTTATTGATATCCATGGTCAACATGCTCATCAAAGCCTCTTGAACCCTCAAAGCCAATACACGATTTTAGATACTCAAGGCCAGCATTTAGCGCTAAGCCAACAGGTACACAAAGCATGGCAACAATGGCAGCAGGCGCAACAAGCCTATGACAGGGCTCAAGACAGTGCCCAAAGTCATCAACAAGAACTAGAGCTACTCGACTGGCAAGTCCAACAACTTCAAGACCTTAATTTACAAGCAGGAGACTGGGAACAGCTTAGCCAAGAGCACCAACGGCTAGCTCATGCCCAATCGCTACTCGATAGTGCCGGTCAAACGCTGAATCTATTAGAAGCAGACTCGGGGGTGTTGGATCAATTAAATACCGCTCTGCATCAGCTACAAAGCGTACTTAGCCACGACCCCAATTTACAAAACATTTACCAAACCTTGGAATCGGCACAAATTGCTTGCGTGGAAACCGTGTCCGATTTAAATAGCTACCTAAGCGACGTTGAGCTCGACCCCGAACGTCTAGAACACATAGATCAACACATGTCTGCAGCCTTTAATTTGGCGCGCAAGCACAAATGTGAACCCGAGGAACTGCCTCAGTTATTAGATCAATTGCTCAACAAGCAACAACAACTGCAACTATCTATAGACTTAGATGCCCTTTTAGTGCAGCTGCAATCAGCCCAAAGCCATTACCAACACGTGGCCTCAGAACTCAGTCAGGCGCGTTTACAGACCAGTCAACAGCTCAGCACGCAAGTTAGCCAAGCCATGCAGCAGCTATCTATGCAGGGCGGACAGTTTGTCATCGCACTGACAGCCTGCGAGCCTAGTGCCCAAGGGTTAGAAAAAGTCGAGTTTTTGGTGGCTGGGCATCAGGGCGTGCCCCCTGCCCCCTTGGCTAAAGTCGCCTCGGGCGGGGAGCTATCCCGTATTTCTTTGGCACTGTCCGTCATTGCCAGCCAAGCCGCGCGTGTCCCTACGCTTATTTTTGACGAGGTCGATAGCGGCATCGGTGGTGCCGTGGCCGAAGTAGTAGGCCGACTGCTACACGAACTCGGGCAGCGCCATCAAGTATTATGTGTGACGCACCTACCCCATCTAAAGCCTGCAGAGCGTATTGAAGAGATCTCTAGAATGCTAGGAGGCATAGAGATTACGAGCACAACCCGCGAGCACGCCAAGGAAATACTAGGCTTAAACCATTGAAGCCTAAAGAAAAAGGGGCTAATTAGCCCCTTAAAAAAGAAATTAACGCTTGTGGCGCCCGTTTTTGGCTAGGCTAAGACACTCTCCGCACGTCCCATACAATACTAAGGTATGGCTTTCGAGTTCAAAGCCCAAATTGTCCGCAATCACATACTGACGTTTTTCGATTTCAGGATCAGAGAACTCGACGACCTTGGCACAATTGGTGCAAATAAAGTGATCGTGGTGATCTCCGTCATTGAGTTCAAAAACGGCCTTGCCACCATCGAATTGACTGCGCATCAAAATACCAGCCTGCTCAAATTGAGTCAGGACGCGGTACACTGTAGCCAAGCCTATATCGACGTCTTCGGCAATTAAAATACGGTACACGTCTTCGGCGCTAAGATGACGGAGTTCTTTGGTGTCATCATGGCGACGGAATACATCTAGAATCTTTAGGCGCGGAAAAGTCGCCTTAAGCCCCATGTTTTTCAGTTCATTTTGGTCTTTCATAAGCGAGATTATATATCTGATTGGGGTAAGGCTCGTTGCCCGTACTGCTCATACAGACGGATTTCGAGGTGAAATTTAAATGCGCACGATGCGCATTTCTCTAAACCCTTATATGATAACGATTTTATCCTAACAGGGGCACGGTAAAGCAATGATCGCAAAAAAATACTCTACTTTGGTACGCGTAAGCCTAATTGCAGGTCTATCAGCGCTCACCCTCAGTGCATGCAGTGGAACAAAATGGGGCTTTCCCTACAGGGCCTCGGTTCAACAAGGCAACTGGCTAACCGAAACCCAAGTCAACCGTTTGCAAGTTGGCATGACGCGTGAACAGGTTCACTTTTTACTCGGTACGCCTACCTTACAAGACATTTTCCATAGCGACCGTTGGGACTACCCTTATTTTTACAAACCAGGTACTGGCGAGCCCGAGCTACGTCACTTTACCGTTTGGTTTGAGGGAGACAGCCTAAGCCGCTGGGAAGGCGACCAACAACCTAACCGCCAACCTTACGAGCAATCCGACTTCGGAGTTAGCCCTTCGTACCCGAGTCCTTTAGACGAGGCGCTGAATATCACCCCTTACTCGACGCCTATTGCTCCTCCTGCCGAAGCCGTACTCGAAGAAGTCCCCTTGCGTTAAACTAGATCCTTGTTCATTCGCTTTCTTAGATAAAAGGAATCTTTATGCGTATAGCCATTGCAGGCGCTAACGGCCGTATGGGTCGCATGCTTATCGAAGCCGTCTTAAACAGCCCCGATTTAACCCTAGCGGTTGCCTTAGACCATGCTGGAGCCGACTCCATTGGCGTAGACGCTGGTGCATTTTTAGGTCAAACCACTGGGGTCATCATTAGTGATGATCTCAGTCAGCTTAACCAAGCCGATTGCCTGATTGATTTTACCCGCCCTGTCGGTACTCTTAATCACTTACAAGCCTGCCAAGCGCATCAATGCCACCTTGTCATTGGCACGACCGGTTTTAGCGAAGAAGAAAAAGCCCGCATTGCCGCAGCCGCCGAACACATCGCTATTGTTTTTGCCCCCAACATGAGCGTAGGGGTCAACGTCACATTACGATTAATTGAAATGGCAGCCAAACTGCTCAATCAAGGTTTTGATGCCGAGGTGTTCGAAGCCCATCACCGTCATAAAGTCGATGCCCCATCCGGCACAGCGCTTGCCATGGGTGAAGCCGTAGCCAAAGCATGGGATGTTAATTTACTTGATGTCGCCGATTGGGCTCGCCATGGCGAAACCGGAGCCCGTGAAGACGGTCGCATTGGTTTTTCAGTCGTACGTGGTGGTGATATTATTGGTGATCACACCGTTTTCTTTTGTGGTGAGGGCGAACGTATCGAGATCACTCATCGTTCTAGCAACCGCACCACCTACGCCCAAGGCAGTCTACGCGCCGTGCGCTTTCTAGCCGGCAAAACGGCTGGCCTGTATTCTATGCAAGACGTGCTAGACGCTTAATGACTAAAAAGCTTGGTTCACACCAAGCTTTTTTTTAAGCCATATTAATAGGTTCTTGTTCTAGCTCGACTTGAAATAAACGCCACACATCGGCTTTTACCTGCAGCACCAGTTGCTGCACTTGTTCATAGGTCGCCCCACCATAATTCACTAATACTAAGGCTTGGCGCGCGTGCATACCCACTGGCCCCAATTGCTTACCCTTCCAACCGGCGTGCTCAATGAGCCATCCTGCTGCTAATTTCATCTGTTCTTTCTGCGGGTACGCAACAACCGTTGGGTAATGAATGCGTATTTGCTCATACAGATCAGTGGCCACTATGGGATTTTTAAAAAAGCTGCCCGCATTGGCCAACTGCGTCGGGTCGGGAAGCTTGGCTTGGCGTATTTCTACAACCGCATCAAAAACAGCCGGTGCAGTCACTGACTGTTGCAAGGCCTGATGCTGCACTAGATCGGGATAACGCAATACAGGCAACCAAGCACGAGGCTTAGTTAATTTAAATTGAACGGCCACAATGACATAACGCCCTGCTCCCGCTTGCTTAAATAAGCTGTCTCTGTACCCAAACCCACACTGTGAGGCCTCGTAGCTAAAGGCTTTGCCTTGATGTAAATCCCATACCCGAACCCGATGTACGAATTGTTGTAGCTCTACACCATATGCCCCAATATTTTGTACCGGTGCCGCCCCTACCGTACCGGGAATCAGGGCTAAGTTCTCTAACCCCCACCATCCCTGCTGCAAACAACATTGCACAAACTGATGCCAATTTTCTCCGGCCTGAGCCTCGACAATGACCTCGGTGTCGGTTTCACTTAACAACTGCACCCCTGTGGTTTGCACCTTAATCACTAGCGCCTTAACCTTGGGCGCTAACACCACATTACTTCCGCCTCCCAATACCCAACAATTCGGTTGGCGGCGTACTAGTTCTTGTAAGTCAGGGAGCTGGTGTTCATGATCCAAACACACCAACTGATGCGCTTTGGCGGATAACCCTAAGGTATTGTTTAAATCCAAACAATAATCAGAATGCACGTGCACGGCTTGCCTCTGTGTAATCATCTAAAACCACCATCATGCAGTACTTTTCATTTTTTTTCAAAAATTAGTTGACAGGCAGTATGCCTTTACCCTATAGTTATGTCTTTGCAGCGATTCACACGCAAAACAAAGCAAAGAAGCACTGCAAAATGTTTTTAGTTTAAAAATTAAAAACAAACGCTTGACAAAAATATGATCAATACGTTATAGTTATATTTTTAGCAGCAAACAGATTTGAAAAAACTTAGCAGCAAGAAAAACTTGCAAAAAATAAAAAGTTAAGTTATAATTTCAAACGTTGGGAAACAAACCCAAGCAAAAAATAACAAATGCGGGAATAGCTCAGTTGGTAGAGCGCAACCTTGCCAAGGTTGAAGTCGCGAGTTCGAGTCTCGTTTCCCGCTCCAGATTCTTAAAAAGCCCAAACTTAGGTTTGGGCTTTTTTGCGTCTGTCGCCTACACTACATAACACAATAACTATCTTGGAGAATACCGCGTGGATGTTTTTCTGATTGCCCTCAGTTTATTCGTACTATGGCGCCTAGTCTGCAAACGCTACCAGTCCGCCCATATTCAATTACTAGCGCAACACTTGCTTCCTTATCAGTTAGAAAAACACATAGAAACCTTAACTCAAGGCTATCTACGCGCCATTCAAACCGAAGACGAATCACGCCAGCTACAAATTTTTGATACCTTAAGTCCAACTGAGCACACCGTTGCCGCTCAAATTCAAGGCTTAGCTCAATCCATGCAAACCGCAAACCAGGCACAAACCCAACTTTGCATACTGGCTTTTTGTGTTCCTTATGTCGAAAAATATTTACCAAGCCTAACTCGAGACTTTAGACAACTTTTACTCATTCACGCCGAGGGTATTCAACACGTCGTCGCGAATGAAGCCGGCCTTAGCCCTAAAGAACGCGCTTTTCAACTATCTGCCGAACTGTATTTATTTCAAAATAGCTGCCATTGGTTTTGCAAATCGCGCAATGTGGCCAACGCCCGCTTGCAAGTACAGCACAAAGTCAGCTATCAAAAAACACTAGAATCTGTGTCAGGACGTACACGCCAAGCCTACGCACAGTGGCTACAACCTGCCTAATCTGATGAAGCCGCGGCAACAGACCTATTGCATACCGCCATCGCTTCTTGATCTAAATTGCACGTGTGCTCAATGAGATACTCTAAAAATACACGAGAGCGTTGCGGTATAAATTTACGACTGGGTAGTGCGGCATAGACAGCGAGCTGTCCAGTAATCCAAGGATTTAACACCCGCACTAATTCTCCGCGAGCTAAATACGGCGCCACAATATTCAATACTGTCGACGTGATCCCTGCCCCATCTATGGCGGCCCGAATCAAACTATCGGTATGGTTCGCTAAGACTACCGGCTCAATTTTAATTTCCTCTTCCTCGTTAGGGCTGCCTTCGGGCCACAATGTCCAGGAACTTGACGAGCGATCAGGATGCACCAAAATCAAACAATCGTGGTCGTGCAAATCCGTGGGTTTACTCGGAGCGCCACGACGAGCAATATAATCAGGCGAAGCAACGAGAATACCTCTGGACTCTACAATTTTGCGTGCGATGATATTCGCATCAAAATCACTATTTACCCCTAACAAAGTAATATCGTAGTCCTCTACTGTCGTATTTTTAGAGCCCTCTACATCCAAGTCCACCAAAATTCCCGGATAGTCCTGCCTAAATCCCGATAACAACGGCGCAACCATATAACTCGCAATCGCCGGTTGGGCCTGCAGTCGCAACCAACCTTTTAACTCTTGTGTTGCAGCCCCTACCAATGCATCGGCTTCCTCGATGTCCTGCAGAATTTGACGTACACGCCCTAAATAGGCCTCGCCGGCCTCCGTCAGCACCACCCGACGTGTGGTGCGCTGAAACAAACGCGCCCCCAACTCGGCCTCTAGCTCTGCCACTAAGCG
>CANQRK010000050.1 GCA_947626245.1 uncultured Paenalcaligenes sp.
CAGGTCTACGAAGCTACCTGTACCACCTGTCATGCTACAGGCGTTGCGGGAGCACCTAAATTTGGCGATAACGCGGCCTGGTTCCCCTACATTGAAACCGGCTACGCCGCCATGCTCGAAGTCGCTCTTAATGGTAAAGGCGCTATGCCGGCCAAGGGTGGCAACACCTCCCTTAGCGACTTAGAAGTCGAGCGTGCTATGGTTTATATGGCGAATGCCGCTGGCGCCAGTTACGATTTGCCTACCGATGACTCTGATGTCGTCGCCGAAGACGCTGAATCCAACACCGAAGCCACAGCCCAAGCCGACGTTGCAGCCAATGCCAATGGTGCCGCGGCTGCCATCAGCATCCCCGCTGCCACAGCCGATCAACTGGCCACTGGTAAACAGCTCTACGATAGCGCTTGTTTTATATGTCATACCGCAGGCGTAGCGGGTGCCCCTAAACTAGGCGATAGCGCCGCTTGGGCCCCCTACATCGAAACAGGACTAGACACCATGCTTCAGATTGCCATCACTGGTAAAGGCGCTATGCCTCCACGTGGTACGGCCATGAACGCCTCTGATGATGATTTACGCGCTGCCATTCTTTACATGATCGAAGACGCACGCTAATTCCCTAGCTACCTTTTCAAAAAACCGAATGCCACCGCGGCATTCGGTTTTTTTTATCGTAAAGAATACGACGACTTAGTGACGGCTAGTACGCAACGAGGTGTTCAATTGCACTCGGCGTTGTAACCACAAGCTGGGGCGATAACGCATATCACCCGTTACATACTGCATGGACTGCACTATTTCTAGGATAAGATCACTTCCTAGCGCATCACCTAAAGACAAAGGACCTCCTTGAGGGTAGCCCAAGCCCAATGCCACTGCCGTATCAATATCCGCTGGGGTCGCAATGCCTTGTTGAGCAATATCACATGCCCCATTGACGATGGAAGCCACTAGACGTTGCGCCACAAAGCCAGCGGAGTCCTCGATCACACTAACAGGAGTGTGATCAGAAGCAAACAAAGCCACAGCCCGTTGTGTCCACTCGTCTGTTGTTAATAAAGAACGCATCACAACACGGCGGCGTCCTGGCTCTAGACCAAAAGCGGTGTCCAATGCAATAGTCCGCTCAGCATCTAAACCAAAATTGGCCACTACCGTCGCCACATCCTCACCATACGGGGTGGTAATAATAAGCGCATCCTCTGGAGCGGTTTCACTCTCGTCCACGATCACATCTAAGGTTTGCAAAAGCGCCAAAGCTCGGGGATACCCCTCGCTATGGTGAGGCAATAGCCACACTTTGATTGTCTCTTCCATAACAGGGACCGGAGTCGACTCGGGCAACTGCTTTTGACCCTCTACATAACGATAGAAACCTTGACCTGTTTTACGACCGTACAAGCCGCCCGCATGACGCACCGCCGTAATCGGTGAGGGTCTAAAGCGCGGCTCGTGGTAGAACTGATTGTAAATAGACTCCATCACAGGATGAGAGACGTCTAATGCGGTTAAATCCAGCAGCTCAAACGGCCCCATTCTAAAACCCGCCTGCTCGCGCATAATCGCATCGACAGTCGCAAAGTCGGTGACTTGCTCTTGCGCAATTTTTAACCCTTCAATATTCATAGGGCGCCCAGCATGATTCACAATAAAGCCGGGCATGTCTTTGGCACGCACCGGCGTATGTCCCATCTGCTGTGCTACCTGAGCCAACGCATCGCAGGTGGCAGAATCAGTGCGCAACCCCTCGATGACCTCTACCACTTTCATTAAGGGCACGGGATTAAAAAAGTGAAAGCCGGCAACTCGCCCTGGGGATTTGCATGCCTGCGCAATAGCAGTAATCGACAACGAAGACGTATTCGAGGCCAAAATACACGATGGACTCACAATCTCTTCAAGCTGCTTGAAAACCGCTTGTTTAACAGCCAAATTTTCTACAATAGCCTCTACCACTAAATCGGCCTCTGCCATGTCCTGCAAGTCGCTACTGGGCTTTAACTGTGCTTGGGCAGCTTGCACTTGCTCTGGGCTCATACGACCACGCTCAACTTGTCGCTCCCAAATAGCAGTGAGTTGCGCTTGGGCCTTGGCTACGGCTTCAGTGTTGACGTCAAATAAATACACCTCTAAATTTGCCTGCGCTGCAATTTGAGCAATTCCTTGCCCCATCGCTCCAGCACCAATAATGCCCACTTTTTGTATTTTAGCCATACTGTCTCCTCCAAAGGTAGTCGCGTAATCTAAACGATACGAATTAAAAGCATAGTATCAAAAATACGTACCATATCTATCATAAAAAAAGCCCACTGTACGTTCTATGCAGTGGGCTTAGCGTTAAACGCTTAATTAGGGCGTAGCGTGTGCGGCTGACCTTGGCCTGAAACAGCCGCCGCCTCAGCTGGCGTTAGGTACTGCCCCATGTCAGTGTGGCTTAGCTGAGCATAGGTTGCTACCACATGGGCCCATGTGCTGCGATTCGCAAAGAGCATGCCAAACTCGTCCAAAGTCCCGCCTCGATTGATATACCCCAGCACACGGCATTGCTCCACTGAAGGGAATAGCGTCGGCACATGCCCTTGCAACACCTCGGGACGCATATGCGTTAGCGCAATACGGTAGCGATAATGACTGGGGAATAACGCATTAAACTGAGTATCCTCGAGCAAAACCTGAGACTCACAACTATCGCGGCCTTGGCGTAAACGTCCTGGCTCTTGAACATACACCAAACGATAACCTACCCCATGCTCCTGCAAGCGCTGCGCTGCTAGCTCGAGCTGTGTCAGCTGATAACTGCCATTAGCAATGAGTAACACTGGATTCGCGCCTGCGGATTCAGCCACCACCAAAGCACCGTCTTGGGCCAACTGCTGAGCCTGCTCTGGACTAAATCGTGTACGCTGATCCCGTTTGGGGGCCACAATAGTCACAATTTGGCCGCGCGATTGATAAATGCTGGGTAGTACCGCCAACATACTGTTGTAATCTGCCGGAAAAAGCACACGCGACACATCACTCATTTCACCTAGCAACGCCTCGGCAAAAGTCGTGTCTTGGTGTGATTGCTGATTTTTACCATTTTCCCAAGTATGCGAGGTGGCAATAACGGGCCAGCTTAACCACTGCGCCGGACGTCCTATTTCCTTTTGTTGACGTGCAAAAATAATACGCTGACGCAATGCACCCAGCATCTTCACACAAAAAGCCTCATAACTGGCTACCAAGTTTAAGCCCGACTGGTTGCCTAAGCAGGCAGATACCACTGCCTCTTCATTCAAAGCCGTAATCACCTGACCAGTGACAGACTCGTTGTCGCTTTCTGATTGGACGACACGATGCTTGAGTTGCTTTAGTACCTGAGTGAGACGATTGCTCGCTAGTTCATCTGGGTTACCGACTCGAGGTCTTAGGTGTGGATTTAAACGGACTAACTCCACAAAGAACCTATCGGCAGCCGTCATAGGACTAATGACCGTGTCTAGCGCCTCGAAGGTTAGCTCGGGCATAATGGGCGTATCGGGTTGACGATTAGCCAAGCTGTTATCACGCTCTAGTACCCGTTGCTGTGCCTGATGCGTGCGTAGCTGCTGCAGGCTATGGGCTAATTCAGACTCCGATACCCAAAGCGGCTGTGCATAGTGATTAAATAATTGACGTGCGTGTTCATCCACATGCGGATTCGCCGGTAAAGGTAAGTTATGAGCCGCATTTTCATCGGCTCCATAAAACCCAAAGCCCTTGGTGGTATGGGCAATGCCATAAGGAATACGTACCGGATAAGCCGCTTGGCCTGCTTGTACTGCCTGAGCGCGCAGAGCTAAACGCTGCTCCATATCCCACAAGGTATACACAAACATAGCGGGATCACGCCCATCAAAGGCAATGGGATCAAACCCACACCCTTTCAGGTGATCGATAAAACTGCTTAAGCCCTCTAGGGTCCCCATTTGCGTACGCTGCTCGATGCGGCGCCCATTGGCAATCATAATAGGCAATGGCATGCCTGTATCGTGCGCCCGCCACCAACGTGGAATCCAATCACTGCCGCGCTGCTCTTCGGCAGCGCCATCTGACAGAAACGTCACCAGTTTTTCTCCGGGCAACGGCATGTGTACGTACTGCAGCTCGGCAAAACCTAAATAGCCCCCCTCGATAATGCCACCCGCGGTATGTGGATTGACATGACTACCTAACGGGGCCGCAGCTGAACCATTGGCGGCTTGGGCGTAACCGTAAAAATCGTGTACCAATTGGTTTAGGCCGGCCTCGCCTTGGGCATAAGCCTTGTGCTGCTCGGGGTATAGATTTTCCAACAACACATTGATGGCATCAATGGCGGCCACACTATGGCCTTGTCCCATGAGCCAACCACGTGTCTCTCCTGTTAGGGCATTAAGGGTCATATAGGCCGCGTAAGCAGGCACCATATTCAGCGCCCCACCCGTATGTCCCTCGGGCTGTGTTTTGAAATCGTCAGCAACTAAAGGGGTTCCATCTAAATGCACACGTTTGGCATACGTCATGTGAACCACCACCCACATCGCAGCGGAAGTTAAACGATCTAAAGCGATCAGTTTTTCATAGACCGTTTCTAGGTTTGGTTGCACCCCTTGTTCAACTAAGCGCTGCGCCATGTAATCAATGGCCTGCACGGTTTCCTCACTGTGCTGAATCGGACCATAGCCTTGTTGCCATTTACCTTTACTTTGACTCATCTAGACCTCCTTTCATGAAGCTTACATATAAAACACGTAGTCTTATTAAGTCTACGGTAATGGTTTTGTCATGTGATATGTGTATATTCACCACATATTAGGGTTTACCCTTGAACAGGACTAGGGAAAACCCTATAATGTAAACACTGTCATTTATTACAGACTCTTTCTACTAAGGAATACGCACATGGCTACGCTAAAGGCTGATCTACCCAACACCCGCTGGAGTGATTCGATGGAGCGTTCTATCATGGATCAAACTCTAAGCAATGGCGAAGCTGTATCCCTAAAAGATGTTGTTACCACCATTGGCGGTACAATCAAAAATATTGCTACTAACTTTGGCAATAAAGTCATTGATTTATCTGAAGCCGTATACGAAGCACGCGTTAAAGACGGCCGTCTTCAGGCCAATATGTTCTACTAATTGTAACAGCAGAAACAGGGCAACTTATTGTCGCTTGCCCTAAGGATGTGTTAGTCGCATCGCACAGCCAACATTGGATACAGAAAAAGTAAGCACCACAATTGTGGTGCTTTTGTTTTGTTTGCTATTTCAGCAGATCTTTCAACATAGCTAAACGCTGTTTAGGCGTCATGTGCGCTTGAGCCTCTTCGACAATAGCGCTTTCAGCTAACCCCATCTCGGTAATAAAACGGGACTTTTCCCGTACGGTGTACTCTTTGCCGCGTCGCCGACGTTTACACCAACTAATACGCAAGCTACGTTGTGCGCGCGTAATGCCCACATACATCAAACGTCGTTCTTCTTGAATACGCTGCGTTAATACGTGCTCTTCTTGGCCCACCGGAATATCTTCGTCGTCTCGCCCCAAATGCGGCAATAGACCTTCTTCGACGCCTATTAAAAAAACGTGTTTGTACTCCAGACCTTTGGCAGCATGCAACGTCGACAAATGCACCGCGTCAGCCTCATCGTCTTGTTCATTCCGCTCAAGCATAGTGATTAAGGCCACATGCTGCGATAAATCGAGCAGATTCATGTCATCATTTTCAGCTTTAGACTTAAGCCAATCCACTAGCTCTAGTACATTGTGCCAACGAGCTAAGGCCGGCTTATCATCGAACAGGTCATATAAATACCCCTCGTAATTAATTGCTGATAGCAATTCATCTAAAACGGCGGCTCCGGCTCGACCCGTTTGCTCGGCTTTGCTCGTCAGCCGCAAAATGAACTCTCTAAAGACCTGCAAAGGCTTGAGTTGCCGCTCGGCTAAATGAGAAGTAAGCGCTGCCAGCTCGATGGCCTCGAACATAGACACCTGATGAGCCACTGCCACCTCGCCCAACTGAGTCAAAGTGGTCTGCCCTATACCGCGCCGCGGAGTGGTCGCTGCTCGAATAAAAGCGGGGTCATCATCGTGATTGGCAATTAAGCGAATATACGCCAACACGTCTCTAATTTCCGCTTTGTCAAAGAAACTTTGACCACCACTCATCACATACGGAATACGTAAATCACGCAACTGCTGCTCGATAAGACGAGCCTGCTGATTACTGCGATACAGCACGGCAAAATCCCCCCAGTTCGCTTTACGCTCGAACTGTTCGGCCGAAAGCGTTATGCCTACCCATTGGGCCTCAGCCTGTTCGTCTTCGCAATCTTTGATGCTAAGGCTTTCACCCAAGCCCAAATCAGACCACAACTTTTTTCCAAATACGATGGGATTATGACCAATCACATTGTTAGCAGCCTCAAGAATACGCTGCGAAGATCGATAATTTTGCTCTAGTTTGATCAGTTTTAAATGGGGAAAATCCACGGTTAACTGTTGCAAATTTTCTACTGTCGCACCGCGCCACGCATAAATGGCTTGGTCATCATCGCCCACTGCCGTAAACATAGCGCGCGCACCGACTAAGGCTTGCACCAACCGGTACTGACACGTATTGGTGTCTTGGTATTCATCTACCAATAGATAGTGCACTCGCTTTTGCCAACGCGCACGGACCTCGTCGTTATTTTCTAATAGCTCGGCAGGCAAACGAATTAAATCATCAAAATCCACCGACTGATAAGCCCGCAACGTCGCATCATAGTGACGATATACTTTGGCCGACTCAACCTGACTGGGTGTTTGCACGGCTTGCGCCGCCGCATCGGGCCCCAATAAGGCATTTTTCCATAAAGAAATATCCTGCTGAACGGCCCGCAATCGTGCTTTGTCCGTAGTGGCTAGGATTTCTTGGATAATCGCCAACGTATCATTGGAGTCCATAATAGAAAACCGAGGTTTTAAGCCCGCCTGTTCGGCCTCCTCGCGTAGGATCTTTAAGCCTAACGAATGAAAGGTGCTAATGGTTAAACCACGCGCTTGTTGCTTGTCTAGGAGGCCTTGGACCCGCTCTGCCATTTCACGAGCGGCCTTGTTCGTAAAGGTCAACGCAATAATCTGCCTAGCGCTATAACCACACTCACCCACTAAATAGGCTATTTTTTGGGTAATCACTCGTGTCTTGCCGCTACCTGCACCCGCCAGTACCAAAGCAGGACCATCCAAATAACGTACCGCCTCAGATTGAGCCGGATTTAAACCTAGGGCTGCACTCATTAAATTTCCTGCGGGTCGACTTCTAAAGTAAATTTACACCGATAGTGTTTGGCGAGCTCGTCTAACTGGGATCCCCAAACACGCAAAAAAGCCTGTAAAGCAGCACGGTGACTGCTTTCTATTAAGAGCTGGGCCCGCTCTATGTTGGCAACACGTACAATACGCAATGGCACCGCATCATATAAAAAGACCTGGTCCCCACCCGGCATATCGGGATGTTGCGCCCATTCTTTGGCTTGCTTTAAAAAGGCCAAAGCCTGTGCAACCTCTTTGGCCTCGGCCGTAATTAAGGCTAAATGCACATAAGGCGGTAGACCCGTGGCTTCGCGTTGGGGAAGTTCATATTGGGCAAAAAAGGCATAATCGTGTTTTAACAAAGCCTGATAGACCGCCTGATCAGGATAGTCCGTTTGGACTAATACCTGCGCCCCTGCCTGATGACGACCTGCCCGACCCGCCACCTGCATCAACTGAGCAAATAAGCGCTCAGGAGCACGGAAATCTTGAGCAAATAACATCGTATCGGCATTGAGTATCCCCACCAAGGCTAAGCGACTGAAATCATGCCCTTTGGAAACCATTTGGGTACCAATTAAGATATCGACCTCGCCGGCGTGCACCTGTGCAAATAATTGCTCTGCACTGCCTTTGCGTCGGGTTGAATCCGCATCAATACGTAAAATGCGCGCCTGAGGAAAACGCTCGGTTAAAAACTCCTCAATGCGCTGCGTTCCCTGCCCAAGCGGTTTTAAATCAATATGCCCACAATCGGGACAATGTCTAGCGACTGGGCTTTGCTGACCACAATGGTGGCACTGCATATAGTGCTTGTAACCTTTGTGCAGTACCGCATAGGCCGAACAATGCGGGCACTGGCTGAGCCAACCACAGGCCCCACAATGCAGCACGGGCGAATATCCCCGCCGATTTAAATAAATTAAGGCTTGTTGTTTAGCATCAAGTGTTTGCTGTAGGGCCGTTAGCAGCTGCTCCGACCACCCCTGCTCTAACTGAGCACGACGGGTATCAATTAAACGAATCTCGGGCATATCCATAGCGGTCGCTCGCTGCGTTAAACGCAATAAGTGATAATGCCCTAGCTCGGCATGACGCCAGCTTTCAAACGAAGGCGTAGCTGACCCCAACAGCACCGTAATGCCTAAATGCTGAGCCCGCCATACCGCTAAATCTCGTGCCGAATAACGCAATCCGTCCTGTTGTTTATAGGAGGGATCATGTTCCTCATCAACAATAATCAGCCCCAAATCGGGCATCGGGCTAAAAACCGCCATGCGGGTGCCTAATAAGACCCGCGCCTGCCCCTGACTCGCGGCAAGCCAGGACTCTAAGCGTTTGCCATCAGCCAATCCACTGTGCATAACGGCAATGTCATAAGGCTGCCCATCAGCAGCCACCAAACGTTGGCGTAATGTTTTTTCAAATTGTGGTGTCAGATTAATTTCTGGCACCATAAACAGCACCTGCTTGCCCTGCGCTAAGATTTCTAAAGCCAGACGCAAATACGTTTCTGTTTTGCCACTGCCTGTCACACCATATAATAAAAATCGCGCTGGTGGAGGCGTCGTTAATAAACGCTGTACGACTGCCTCTTGTTCAGAATTCAGCGTAGGTGCAGGAGTGGCTTTAATGGTTTTTTTGGACGAAGAGACTTTTTTACTTTGACGAGCAACTAAGCGCGCCACTGGACCACCCGCTGCTTTTTTACCGGTATAGGCTGCTGGTCGACGTAATGGAGCCGGTAATACCGGCAAAACAACCTCACCAATGGGACGCTGATAATAGCGAGCAGCAAACTGTGCTAGGTCTAACCAAGAGTCCGGCATAGGTGGTAGATCGTCTAAAAGCAGATCTATAGATTTAACTAAATCCGCCTGATACACCGGTTGCGGTGGGGTTTCAATAACCATACCGATCAACTGACGCGCACCAAAGCGCACCAACACCCGCATGCCTATAGCCACCGGCTCAGTATGATAGTAATCAAAAAGATCTGGCAAAGGCAGATCAAGAGCAACACGTAACCAATAACGAGCAGACATAGCGGTTAAAAGCGCCATGTAATGCCTGCGGCAGGTCCTTGGTGTACCATTTTATAGTGGAAGTTATCGTGATTATAGTTGACGCCTAAGGCCCGATACCCCAACTGAGCAGACAATGAAGAGGTGAATTTATACCCAACTCCTGCCGCCACATCCCAGCTAAACTTAGAGCCTCCAGCGCCACCCAACGCCCAACCCGATGCATACAATCGATCAGTCAGGTGATGAATACCACGCACTCCGACTAGCGCATCGGCCCAGCTACCACCGTCATTGCGTTCAAGATGATTAAAATAACCACCATTTAAGCTGACCTTGGCATCCACATGCCAATAACGCACTCCGGCCAGAACATCTACGTTCCCCTTAGGGCCATACCAAACGCTATAACCTGCGCCGAGCATAGCGGTAAACGCCTTCGCTCCAACGCGCACGTCTTGTACAGGAAGCCCATCCGGTAAAGAAGCCCCCGCAGAGGCTTTTAAATAGGTCAAATCAGCAAAAAAACCCATACGGCCTTTGCGAGCCGTACCGATCAGCATGGCAGCAAAATCCAAATCCTTTTTCAGTGAGCTGAAATTGGAATTAACGTGTGTTTTAGGGGCGCCGAATACAGCGACATCCCCAGATAAACTGGCCGCCCACGCATAGGGGGTTAAGGTATAAGTCCAGTCTTTGGTCCCGACCTGCTCTAGAGCCTGCGCCTGTAGTGCTCCAGCGCTCAAGCAGGCTGCAACCAAACCGATCTTTTGATAAAGCCTCATGCAATCTTCCTATTTGGACCATGCTCGTTATCATGTACGAACAGGCCATACCTACGATATGACGCTGATCGGTGCATGACCCACTCGTACAAAACCATGCCTACGATGTAACGCTGATCGGGGCATGGTCCCTGTTATATTACAGGTGCATTTTAGCGCTGTAACTGTGGACTTCATCCACTAAAACTTTCACCATTTCAGGATCAGTGAACTGCGAGATGCCATGGCCAAAATTAAAGACATGACCACCGTTACCTACAGAGCCAAAATCATCAATCACTCGACGGACTTCTTTGGTAACAGCCTCGGCACCACCAAACATGACCATGGGATCCATATTGCCTTGGAAGGCCACACTATCCTGTAGACGCTGACGAGCTTTAGTTAGGTTAACGGTCCAGTCTACCCCTACGGCATCTGCGCCACACTGAGCGATGTCCTCTAGCCATTGCCCACCACCCTTGGTAAACACAATAACGGGGACACGACGACCGTCATTATCACGAATTAAGCCATCTACGACTTTTTTCGTGTAAGCCAAAGAGAATTCTTGGAAAATCGTGTCAGCCATAACACCACCCCAGCTGTCAAAAATCATCGCGGCTTGAGCACCTGCACGGATTTGCTCGTTGAGGTATTGAATCGTAGTTTGGGCGTTAATCTCTAGAATACGGTGCACTAAATCTGGGCGACCGTACATCATGCCTTTAATTTTGCGGTAATCAGCAGAGCCACGGCCCTCGACCATATAACAGGCAATAGTCCAAGGACTACCGGCAAAGCCAATGAGAGGGACTTTTCCGTCTAATTCACGGCGGATCAAATTAACGGCATCAAAGACATATTGCAGCTTGGCCATATCGGGCACAGCTAAACGGTTGACGTCGTCTTCGTTTTCAATAGGATGTGCAAACTGAGGGCCTTCGCCATGTACAAAGTCTAAACCTAGACCCATAGCATGAGGCACTGTGAGAATATCGGAGAATAAAATTGCCGCATCTAAATCAAAGCGACGCAAAGGCTGTAAAGTTACCTCGCAAGCGTATTCTTTATTTTGTGCTAGCCCCATAAAAGAACCTGCCTCGGCACGAGTGGCGCGGTATTCAGGCAGGTAACGGCCCGCTTGACGCATTAACCAGACAGGCGTGTAGGGAACAGGCTCGCGCAATAAAGAGCGCAACAAAATATCGTTTTTAAGTTGAGGTAATGACACGGCAATTCCTAAAAAATCAATGCCTGCTTATTTTAACGAATTGATAGCTGTTCAGGACAGGCAGGCATCCTATAGATCTCAGCATCAATGTTATGTTTACGCATAAGCTCCCAAAAGGAACGTCTATGCTTTTGTGAACAGCGAGCAGCTCGAGTAATGTTGCCCTGATTTCGCACTAAAGCAGCGCGGATATAGGCTTTTTCAAAACGCTGAATCACTGTGTTTTTAGCTTGTTGGAAGGGCTGGCTATGCACAGCATACCGAGTGGCTAACGCCGTGGTATAGGCCTCTAGAGAGCTAGTTTCGTGGGCCTCGAGCACAGGAGAACTTATTTCCTGAACAGTCTGTGAGCGATTGACAGACTTCTGCAGTCGTTGTTGCAAAATCTTAACACGAATAGGAAACTCTGTAGCAAAGCGGTGATCCATGATGAAATCGGCTGCGCCCGCGTCTAAGAGGTCTTGGATAGCAACCGGTTTTAGATCTTTGACCAAAGCCAAAATAGGAGTACGTAGATAAGCCCGCGCATAATGTAATTGACTACGAACCCAAGCCAGATTGCTTGGACTAACCACTATGATAGCCAAGTCGTAATACAACAAGTTTGTTGCCCAGTGTCTAAGCCCTTGTTCAGGAGTATCCCCCTGTAATAACGGCTCGAAACTAAGTGAAAAAACCTGAAAAGGCTTGTACGTGCCTGCATAGGCTTGGGCCCAGAGGCTGGCTTGATCAATAAGCAATACACACTGCGAAATTGGTTTCATCTGAGTCTTCCCATTAAGTAACAAAAGGTGCTTCCATCATAAAAAGCCCCTTGTAGAAAGACTATGCGTAATTAACGCAAATCAGGCTACCTCAGTGTGCGTACTACTACGTAGCTACTTTACCTAAGTAGCCAAAGTAGCTGCGACAAAATAGGCGCCGTAAGGCGCCTATTTGTACAAAACAAAGTCGTCTTAGTGACGCGGTGTTTTGTGAAGCTTGCGAGCCGCTAGAGCTTGAGCTGCCAACATAGCCAGTTCAGCTTCAACCACTGCAATATCAGCTTGGTCTTTGGTATTGCGCAAGGTTTCTTCAGCTTGCTGACGAGCAGCAAGTGCTTTTTCCTCGTCCAAATCCTCTGCACGTATCGCTGTATCGGATAATATAGAGACCATACCGGGCTGAATTTCGAGAATACCGCCAGCAATAAAGATTAGCTCTTCGGTGCCGTCGACAAGTTCGATTTTCATGGTACCCGGACGAATGCGAGAAATCAGTGGTGTGTGACCAGGCAAAATACCTAGCTCACCCGACTCACCTGGCAAAACCACAAATTTGGCCTCACCAGAGAACAATGATTTTTCTGCACTGACTACGTCAACTTGAAGCGTACCCATGATCAATCCTTATTGTAGGGTTTTGGCTTTCTCGATTGCTTCGTCAATACCACCTACCATGTAGAAGGCTTGCTCAGGCAAAGCATCACACTCGCCATCAACAATCATCTTAAAGCCACGTAGGGTTTCAGCCAAGGACACAAACTTGCCGGGAGCACCAGTAAAGACTTCGGCTACGTGGAAAGGTTGTGACAAGAAACGCTGGATCTTACGTGCACGGGCCACGGCGAGTTTGTCTTCAGGAGACAATTCATCCATACCCAAAATGGCAATAATATCGCGCAGTTCTTTGTAACGCTGTAACGTTTGTTGAACGTCACGCGCAATTCCGTAGTGCTCTTCGCCCACAACTTGAGGATCAAGCTGACGACTGGTGGAGTCTAGTGGATCAACCGCAGGGTAAATACCTAAGGCAGCAATGTCACGTGACAATACAACAGTAGAGTCTAAGTGCAAGAACGTCGTAGCAGGAGACGGGTCAGTCAAGTCATCCGCAGGAACGTAAACGGCTTGAATAGACGTAATAGAACCTGTTTTGGTGGATGTAATACGCTCTTGGAGCTTACCCATTTCTTCGGCTAGTGTAGGCTGGTAACCTACAGCAGAAGGCATACGACCTAGTAGCGCGGATACTTCGGTACCGGCCAAGGTGTAACGGTAGATGTTATCCACGAAGAATAGAACGTCACGACCTTCGTCACGGAATTTCTCAGCCATAGTTAGGCCAGAAAGAGCAACGCGCAAACGGTTTCCGGGGGGTTCGTTCATCTGACCAAACACCATGGATACTTTGGATTCTTTTAGGTCGTCGAGTTGAATAACACCGGCTTCAGCCATTTCGTGGTAGAAGTCGTTACCCTCACGAGTACGCTCACCCACACCAGCAAACACGGATAAACCACTGTGCTGTTTAGCGATGTTGTTAATCAGCTCGAGCATGTTAACTGTCTTACCTACACCCGCACCGCCAAATAAACCAACTTTACCACCCTTAGCAAATGGGCAGACCAAGTCAATCACTTTAATACCGGTTTCGAGTAGCTCTACAGACGGAGAGAGCTCATCAAATTTAGGGGCTTCTTGGTGAATGGAACGAGTCTCGTTAGAGTCGATCGGGCCAACCTCATCGATAGGGCGGCCTAGCACGTCCATAATACGACCCAAGGTGCCTGTACCTACAGGTACAGAAATAGGTGCACCTGTGTTAGATACGCCCATACCACGACGTAGCCCATCACTGGAACCCATAGC
>CANQRK010000051.1 GCA_947626245.1 uncultured Paenalcaligenes sp.
GTCGGCGTGACCGTGATAGCAGCCTTCAAATTTAATGATTTTATTGCGACCGGTGTAACCGCGAGCCAAGCGAATGGCGCTCATGGTGGCTTCAGTCCCCGAGCTGACCAAGCGTACTTTTTCCATAGAGGGCAAGCGTTGGCTGATAAGTTCGGCTAATTCGACTTCGCCCAAAGTGGGAGCGCCAAAAGACAGGCCATTGACGGCGGCTTTTTGTACGGCTTGGACGACTTCGGGGTGAGCATGGCCTAAAATGGCAGGCCCCCAAGAGCCAACGTAGTCGATGTATTTATTGCCATCGGCATCCCAGACGTAGGCACCTTCGGCGCGCTCTATAAAGCGCGGCGTGCCGCCTACGGAACCAAAGGCACGTACGGGAGAGTTAACTCCACCGGGAATATGCTGAGATGCACGAGCAAATAGTTCTTGGTTTTTAGACATAGAAAATCCTGTGAATCATGAATGAAAAAGGCGGCTAAAGGCAAGGGCCTGAGCATGGACATCGGGCGCTTCGAATAAGCTGCTAATGACAGCAAGACTGTCTACGCCGGCCTCGATCAGTGGGGCGGCGTTTGCGATGGTAATACCGCCTATAGCAACGACGGCGGCACGCGTTGTGGTGGCATAGTGCTCAGACAGAGCACGACCCTGACGTAGGGTGTCTAGCGTAGCGCGAGGAGCATCGGGTTTGATCACCGAGGGGTACATGGCACCAAAGGCGACATAGTCCAACTCCAATTGTAGAGCGCGTTCGGCTAAAGCAGGTTGGTCATAGCAAGAGGTGCCCAGCCATTGTTGGGGTGCTAGACCGGAGCGAGCGGCTTCGATAGCTCCATCGTTTTTCCCTAAGTGAGCCCCTGCGGTATGAAGAGCGCGCGCGGTGGACCAGTCATCATTAATAATAAGGGGCAAGCTCAGTTGCGTACAGAGCTGATGAACCGCGTGGAGCTGTTGTTGATGCAACACGGGTGAGGCTAATTTGCGGCGCCATTGCAACACGACCATACCACCGGCCTGAGCAGCACGGATGGCCTCAAGCAAGCGAACGGTATCGTCCCATTCGGGGGTAATGCCATATAAGCCACGGGGAAAACGTAAGGGGAGGGTCATAACGGTAGTTAGGAGAAGGCTTGATGGATAATACGTGGCCCCATGCCGGCTTGAAAAGCATGCTGAGCGGCCTTATCTGTATAAGCAATAGCCTGAGCACAGGCTGACTGTAGGTCTAGGCCATGAGCCAAGTAAGCGCTAATTAGCGTGCTGAGCAAGCCTTCGGTGTCTTGAAGGCGAGCAGGCTGTACTGGGCTGTGCCAGGTATGCGCTATCCCTTCGGGGGTATGAAGCTGATGGGTAATCTGGGTCGGATCTGAGTCAGGTTGTGTATAAAACACCGCCTGAGTGCCATAGTCGAATAGACTAGCAATAGGGGACTGGGATTCAGTAAGTATGCCATCTGCTTGCCATTGGGCCAGTAGAGTATGATCCGCCACTACTACATCGGTTTGCGGTAAAACCAATTGAAAAATGGCTTCGATGATTTCATCTGTCTCGGCATCGTTGCTGAGTATGTCCTCGTCAGGAATGGACTGTAGATGTAAGACTAACGGTAATTCCGTATAATCAGCCGCTATTTGTGCTAAAACACTGGCAGCGTCAATCGAATACAATGGACCTGCTTTGATGCTATGCACGCTCATGTCCTCGAGTAAGCAGCGCATTTGGTCATACATGACGTCGGGCGAGCTAAGACTAATGAGCTCGGTATGTGTGGTGTCTTGTACATGCGTAGCCGTTACAATACTAAGCGCATGGCAGCCTACTGCAGCGCAGCTGACGGCATCAGCAGGCAAATACATAGAGCCTGTAGGATCAAGTGGAGCAAAAACCAAGACTACGGGCGGATTGAATGCGGTCATAGCAGCGATGATGAAAAATGCGAAACTCGGGTCGTGAATGGATGAAAATAACAGGTGTTAAAGTCTGTTTATTTTCAGTAAGATCAATCCATTTTAATTGATTGCTCGTCGTAAAGGGCAATCGTCGTTTTTTTAGTGAGTATTATATGAGTACATGGATGTGTTTGATTTGTGGTTGGATCTATGATGAAGAAGCCGGTTTGCCCGAGGAAGGCATTGCACCGGGGACTAAATGGGAAGACGTTCCTCCTAACTGGGTCTGTCCAGAGTGTGGTGCTCGCAAAGAAGACTTTGAAATGATCGAGGTATAACCACCTATTATGTCACTCCAGTTTTGGTTCCCGCTTTGCGTTACAACTCAAGGAGACTCTGATGACTAACAGTTCAACTACTGCATCCCTAGCCCCGCGAGTTGACTTCACCAACCAATTATTGGTAGCTATGCCGGGCATGGTGGGAGGCAGTTTGGCCGATACCGTGATCTATATCTGCGAGCACAACGAGCAGGGGGCCTTAGGTATTGTGATTAATAGGCCCACCGATCTGACCTTGGGCGATTTATTGCAGCGTATTGATCTAGAGCTTTCGTTGGAAATTGGAGTACGCCAAAGCGCGCCCGTTTTTTTCGGAGGACCGGTACAAACCGATCGAGGTTTTGTGCTGCATACGCCCATTGGTGATTACAGTTCTAGCATTTGTATGGGCACGCAGGTTGCGCTTACCACCTCGCGAGATGTGCTTCAAGAGGTCGCCGCGGGTAGTGGCCCTGATCAGCTATTGGTGACGTTAGGGTATGCGGGTTGGTCTGCGGGTCAGATCGAAGAAGAAATGGCAGGGGGCGCTTGGTTGAATGTGGATTCTAACCTAGATATTTTGTTCTCTACGCCTGCTACCGAGCGCTACCAAGCCGCCTTAAAACAGCTAGGCATTGATCCGATTATGCTTACCGGAGTCGCCGGTCATGCCTGATGCTGCACGCACCTTGCTGTGCTTTGATTATGGGCTGAAAAAAATAGGTGTAGCCATTGGCAATACCTTAACTCATTTAGCACGCCCATTAACTATTTTACAGCCGGTGACTCGGCTAGAGCGTTTTGCGCAAATCGAAGCCCTCTTGCACGAGTGGCAGCCCAATGCCTTAGTGGTTGGGTTGCCTCTCACTTTAGCGGGCGAGGAGCAATACGCCTCACTACGTTGCCGCCGTTTTGCGAATCAGTTACAGGGGCGTTATGGACTAGAGGTCTATTTGGTGGATGAACGGGGCTCTAGTCTTGAGGCCCAAGACATTTTGGCAAATAATGATGACGACGATGCCGTGGCGGCAGCCGTTATCTTACAGCGTTGGCTTGATACACAAAAATAATGAAAAAATGGCTACGATTTAGCTGGCGTGCAATAGCGCTAGCGCTTTGGCTGGTGTGGGGCTTGTTTTTGTTAGGCTTGGTTTTTCCTTGGCTTTCGTTGTCACGCCGTTTACGTGTGCATTCGTGGTGGTCTAGCTGGTTGTTGTACTGGTGTGGTGTACAGGTCGATTACCATGGGCAACCCGAACGTCAGCGTCCCGTGCTATTTGTACTTAACCATGTGTCGTGGCTAGATATTTTTGTGCTCAACAAAATGCGTGCGACCTCTTTTATTGCTAAAAGCGATATTCGTCATTGGCCTTTGATAGGGTGGTTAGTGACCGGAGCGGGTACTGTTTACATAGAGCGTGGCCAACGTCAGGCGATTAAACAGGTCGCGGCGCAAATGCAAAGTCGTTTTGAGCAAAGCCAATCAGTGGGTTTGTTTCCCGAGGGCACGACCTCGGATGGGTTTACGGTACGTCCCTTTCATGCCAGTTTGTTTGAAACAGCACTAAGCACCCAGGTCGATATTCAACCGGTTGCTTTGCGGTTTTTTGATGGTCAACAACGCAGCACACGCGTGGCCTTTATTGGTGAGCAAAGTCTGGTGATGAATATTTGGATGTTGTTGTCCCAGTCGGGTGTGCGCGTGGAGTGTGTGTTTTTAGACCCGTTAAAACACGAGCAAAATCAAGAGCAGGGTCGCTTGGCTACAGCCAAGCAAGCCCATGAGTTGTTATTGGCTCAGGTGTTAAATGGGTTAAGCGAGCCGTCTGCATTTTCCACTTGAACCACCTTGCGGTCACGTAGCCGCAGCGCAGTGAGCTGCCCACCCCATAAACAGCCGGTGTCTATACCGATGACGTCGGCTTGCATGTACAAGCCAAGCGTAGACCAATGCCCAAAAATCACAGGCAGCTCGATACGGCGCTGAGGCATCTGGAACCAAGGAATGAGGTCCGTCGTGTGGGGCGCACCTTGGTATTTGCTTAAATGGCCTTGCGCATCAAAATAACGCAGTCGCGTTAATATATTCACTACTAAACGTTTGCTGTCTTCTGGACTGAGCCCATCGTGCCAGTCGCTAGGCTCGTTGCCAAACAGTGCATGGATCTGCTGCTGCCAGTCGGGTGCCTGCAAAACCTGCTCTACAGAACGAGCCAAATGGCACACATCGGCAAGCGTCCAGTTGGGGTGTAGTCCCGCGTGAACAATCAGATGCCCTGCTAGGTGCAAGGCTAAGGGTTGGTGCCGCAACCAGTCCAGCAAAGGTTGGGCTTGGGGCGTTAGCAATGAAGTCAGCGTATCTGAGTGGCTGTGTTTGCGCACGCCGGCAGCGACTCCGAGTAAATGAATGTCATGATTGCCTAAGACCACCTGCGCGCGCGGGCCTAAATCATGAATCAGTTGCAGCACACCCAACGAATCAGGGCCACGGTTGACCAGATCCCCTGCAAAAATGTAATGGGCATTAGGCTGCTGTAGTTCGGATTGGGCCAGCAGTTGTTGTAGGCTGCGCAGGCAGCCTTGCACATCGCCAATCACCCAATAGTCTGGTGTAGCCATTAGTTTTCTCGTTTAAATCGGTAGGCCCAGCGGTGTGCATTTTCTAATACGAGTAATGCCGCCAACGCTACAATCAAAGCAAAAATGCTGGGTAATAGGGCCGTCAACCAAGGCTGCCAATTGGTCAGCATGCCTAAGTTTAATGCCAGTTGGTTGGCCATAAAAAAGCCTACCCCCAATAAAATACCAATGAATATTTTGCTACCTACGCCGCCATGACGTGTTTGCATAAAGCTAATCGGGGCAGCAATGGTGATCATGACTAATAAGGTAAACGGGTAGGCAATTTTGCGCCATAACGCCACTGTTTGCCGGTCGGTTTGCTGTTGGTTGGCTTCGAGGTAGCCAATGTAATCAATGAGATCATTGATGGCCATCCGTTCGGGGGTAAGCACACGCACTAATAGGCGTTCGGCACTCAGGTTTGTTTCAAGGTCTAGCTCGGGTAGTTGCTCTAGGTGTACGATGGCGCCCACGGGCGTTGTTCCGGCTTCTAGGGCATTAAGCGCAGCAGGATCAATGGTGGAGCGTTGTACGTTTTTCAACAACAAGTGATTGGGTTGGAACTCACCGGATTCCGCTTGGATATAACTGCGTAATTGCTGCTCAGCATCCAATTCGTACACATAGACTTGTTCTACGTTGGCCTTGCCACGTAAGTGGGTAATATTAATCAAACGCGTTTGATCGGGGTTTTCGGTTTCTTTGAACCAATAGCCGCTGTTTAAGCGACCACCACCGGCTTTCCCTAATAGCTCTAGGCTACTTTCGCTGGCTTGAATTTCGGCCCTAGGCGTTATGTACTCGGACAGCACGAAGGCCCCCAGCATTAAAGGCAGGGTAATCAGCCACAGATTGGCAAGTAGTTTGAGTCCGCTAACCCCTGATACGCGCAAAATAACCAATTCATTACGCTGAGCCAGACCGGCCAGAGCCAAAATGGCACCAATCAGCAAACCAATAGGTAGTAGTTCGTATAGTTGGGTTGGAACATTAAGCAGTTGTAAATACAACAGGCTGGCTAGGCTAAGGGTTGGGCCCAGTCTATCGAGCTCTTCGATTAGACTGAAAAAGCTGAACAGGCCCAGTAGTGCCAATAGCACTACAGCACTAGACCGATAAATTTCGGAGGCGATATAGCGACGAGCAATGCGCATAAAATGACAGAATTAAGGAGCGCTAACAAGGCGCATACGTTGCACGATGGTGTTAGTGCGTCGTTGTAAATAAGACGTGTTGCCGTTTTTATCATAAAAAACGGGATTGGGTAACATCGCAGCAAGACGGGCGGCTTGGGCCGCAGACAAGCCATCGGCAGAGCGTTTGAAGTAATGCTCCGAGGCAGCCTGAGCACCAAAGACGTTTTCACCCCATTGTGCTAGGTTTAAATATAACTCTAAGATACGCTGCTTGGACATGACTTGTTCTAGCATGACGCTAATGATGAGTTCTTGGGCTTTGCGGGTATAACTGCGTTGATTCGATAAAAACAGGTTTTTTGCTAGCTGTTGGGTTAGCGTTGAGCCACCACGGCGGAGCTCAGACCCCTGAGCCGCCTGTTGTTGATTGTAATGCCATGCTTCGCGGATGGCTTCCCATTCGACACCACTGTGGTTGGTGAAATTCGAGTCTTCAGAGCTAATGACAGCGCGTTTTAGCCTATCGCTGATTTGGTCATAGTTAACCCAAGTAAATTGCAGCGTGGCATCGGGGTTGTCACGGCGTAACTCCGACAAGGTTTCACGCATGACAGCACTAGAGCTAGGATTATAAAAATTAAACCACACCACCCTCACTAAAAAGCTGAGCTGGTACAGCACCACCAGTAATAGACTGATGAGCAAAATAATAAGCAGGCGTTTCCAGGCGGAGGGTGGATAGAGTTTCATAGCAATTAGCGCATGCTAGCTAGCAAGGGCTCGATAGCCGGTTGTTGACCATGCCAAATGTAAAAGCTTTCGGCAGCTTGGCCGATCAGCATGCCTAAGCCATCAGCGTAATGGCTGACGCCGGCCTGTTGGCAATACTGTAGAAAAGCAGTGGGCTCTGATCCATAGAACATATCATACGCCAAGGCGGTGTCATTAAAGTGCAGTGCGCCAGCGATAGGATTTTGCTGATCAATACTGCTAGAGGTGGCATTAATAACAATATCCCATATACCGTCTAGGGCAGTTAGATCTCCGCTTTCTACGGTTACCGAGGTCTGGTCACGTAGTAGCTCCGCTAGCTCGTGGGCTTTGGAAGCGGTTCGATTCACAATACGTAGCAGGCTAGGCTGAGCTTGCACCAAAGGCAAGACCACGCCTTTGGCAGCGCCGCCCGCACCAATCAGTAAAATACGTTTTCCTTTAGGGTTAAATCCTAAACGGATGAGGTCATTGAGTAGACCCACTCCATCGGTATTACAGCCATGCAGCACATTGTCTTTTAGCCAGAGGGTATTGACGGCACCTGCCAATTCGGCCCGGGGACTGCGGACTTGAGACAAGCTAAAGGCTAACTCTTTGAACGGTACGGTGATATTTAAACCGGTACCACCTTGCGCAAAAAAGCCACGTACATGGTCATTGAAGTCATTGCGATCCGCCAAAATACGATCGTAGTGCACGTCTAGATTGAACTGCTTAGCAAAAGCCGTGTGGATCTCAGGGGAGCGGCTATGCGCAATGGGGTTGCCTACCACGGCGCAGCGAATCGGTGTTTTAAGAGTCATAAGATCAGTCGGTGGTTAAATTGCCTTGGGTGAAATGCCAGCTACGAGTGATGGCTAATATATCCGTGTGTTCACGCATCTCAGCACTAAAGGCTTGATACGGGGCCGCCAAGCGCACAATGCGTTGTGCCGCCACATTAAAAATTGGATTTTGGGCGGGTTGATGAATATGTACCCGTACTAAATGACCGTCCTTGTCTATGTAAACGGTCATCTGCAAGCGATCTGAAAGTTGCCCTTTGGCTTGCTCGGGGTAGTGTTCTGTCCCTAAACGTTCTATTTTAGCTCGCCATGCTTCGATATAGCCGGCAAAGGCGGAGGCCTGAGCCGAGGCTCCCTCGAAATGAATGCGTGGCTTGGCATTATACTGGTTGAGCTTGTTTTGTAAGGCGTGCCGCTCTAGAGCCAACAATTGAAGTTCTTCGTTATGTGGCTGACTTTGGTCTGATTGCGCGTTAGGGTCGCTGGCTAACTGGTTTTCTAGAGCTTGCCACTCGGCATCAAGTTGCAGCAATCGGTTGTGTTGTTCTGCTTCGGCTTGACGTAAGCGCTCTTGAAGGGCTTGTAAAACCAGCGCCGTCGGACTGGGGGTAGCTTGACCACTAAAGGGAGCTGAGCGGACCTCGTTATTCTCACCCTGGCCGCCGCCCGCCGCCTGCCATTGAGCCAAGAGCAATGCATTGAGAGCGGTTTCGTCGGTTTGGTAGTTCACCAAAGCGATGTCGGGCTCAAAGACCGATTGCAAGGATTTGGGAGTAGCGGGCCAAAAATAGACTAGCACCAAGCCGTGTAGCAGCAGTGAAATCAACACGGCTAGCCATAAATAATCAAAACGATGTATGACACGGCGGGTGTGCATAACGTTAGGTCTCTGGGGTTGGCTCAGGCTCTGCCATAGGAATGACTTCACGTAGACGACAGTCTACAGTGAGCTCCAGTTCGTTAATGTCTAATAGGTCTAACACGACTTTTTGACCTCGCTCTACATCGCCTAGGCCAGCTATACGGGTCACAAAAGGTGCCAAATCAAAACGGACTAGGTCCTCTTTGATAACTGTAGCGGGCATGTGTTGGATGTTTTCTTGCTGTAACCAACGCAATACCCAATAACGCTCTGACAGATTTTGGAAATCATTCCATGTGCCGTATTGGGCTTCAAAGGCGCTAATAATGCCGTAGAGATCGGATTCTTTGGGTTTGAATGGTGCCACCAAGCGAGCTGAAACACCGTGCTCGGCTGCAGCCAAAAGTTGCCATTGGTTAACCAAGTCTACATAGCGTCGTAATGGAGAGGTGGACCACGCATAGTGTGGCACACCAATGCTGTCGTGAGGCAGGGCGTGGGTAGACATGCGCGTACGCATATTTTGCTGTGAGCGGTAAATGCCCGGCACATCGTGCTGAGCTAAAAGACCACCCCACAGGTTATTTGCCAGAATCATCATTTCCGCTGTGATCAGTCCAACCGGTGCATTGCGTACGCGAGGGACTAAACGAATAACGCTGTTGGGATCATCGGCGGCGCCGTCTATCTCAAATAAAAACTCGACGCGATTGTTGTTTTCTGGTTTACCTCGCACCAGTTCGCGTTGATGCGATAAAAACTGGGTGACTTGCCATAAGGGACGTAGCCAGTCGGCATAGGGTAAATCGGCCTGCGGGTCGTTGAGGGCCTCGATGGAAACCACCGGGTCGAGTCGGTTTTGTCTTAGGTTTTCTTTGACGCAGATACGTTCTAGACGTGTTTGGGTCTGTGTGATTTCCTGTGTGTCTAGATTGACGTCCACATACAAGGACAGTGCAGGACGCTCTAGGCCTTCATCTAAGGAAAAAGCCCGAATGACCGTTTCGGGTAGCATGGGGACTTTTTGACCTGGCAAGTACAGAGTAGATAACCGTTTGCGAGCAATCAGATCTAACTCGTTGTCGCGTTGTACTGCTAAGCCTGGCGTGGCAATGTGCACGCCTACACGCCATTGATTCGGTCCAAGGGATTGAATAGATAGCGCATCATCAATCTCAGTAGTACCCGCATCATCCACGGAATACGCGGTGATATCAGCCAAAGGCAGCTCGTCGAGAGAGTAGCTCGGCAGTTGAACCTCGGGGAACTCGATCCCGCGAGGAAAATGCTGTGAGAAAAAACGATGTCGGTGTAAAGCCAAGGGGCTAGACCACGCATTCAGATTGAGCAGCAGCTGTTCAGGGCTGATGGAGAGCTCTTTGACGGCGGCCTCGAAGGCTTTCCACTCTAAACTGTTTTTGTCTGGGCTGCTGAGCAAACTGTTGGCCGCTGCAGCAATGGCTTCGGGCAGTTCGCCAGCGATCATGGCCGCTGTCCACTGTTCTTGTTGTTCGGCTTGCAAACGTTTTTTTTCTAGTGCAGCGAGTGCAGCCTCTAGAATGTCAGGTGGTGCAGGGCGATATAGGCCCTTGCCACGGCGGTGGAAATACGCCGGCGCACTGTGCAGTGCAAAAATTAATGCGGTTTTCTCTACGGCAGAGGGAGGGTGACCAAAGTAGTCTTCGGCAAAATCCACCGCATTGAACTCTTCTTTGGGGGCGCACTCCCAGAGGAAATCAATATCAAAGTCGGCGGCGAGTTGCTCGGCTTGCTCTAGTAAGATGGCAGGCTCGGGCTGAGCAAATTCAAAAAACACATTGTTTTTACGAATTTTGCTGCGTTTTCCTGTGGCTGACTCAACCTGCATGGTTGTATCCGCATCAGAGAAAATTTTTTCAGCCTTAAACTTACCGCTGTCTTCAAAAAGGACGTACATAAGAGTTCTTGAGGTAAAACGAATCGTTGAAATAAAGCAAAGCTTAGGAATGGATAAAGTGCAAAATCGGAGCTAGGTATAGCTCGAAATCAGAAATGCCGTGGTCGCTACCGAGTAGTAATAGCCCTTGGCTATCTTGGTAGAACGCAAGCATTTCCTGATAGTTAAGCACTTCGTCATCACGCGAAGCCAGCAAGAAATAACGTTCTGGATTGTAAACGCTGTGAATCTGCATGGCGGCCAACTCATCCACGTACTCAGGGAGAAACACAAAGGGTTGCTCTGAATGATACATGGTGTGCGTGCCGACTTGGGTTTTAAGATCGCGGGGCGCTTGGACGGCGGGGTTCAGTACCAACGCCTTACAGCGCCAGTGTTCGGCGAGCACATGGGCATAGTAGCCGCCCAACGAGGAACCAATAATAATGAGTTCTTCGCTGGGATGAGTCAGCTGACGTTGTTCTATCAGTTGGTGGCAGAGCTGAATGGCAGCAGCGGGACTAGCGGGTAATTGCGGGCAGCACCAACGTTGTCCTAGGCCTAGCTCAGTAAGCACCCGCTCTAGAACTTGGGACTTGAAGGATTGGGGCGAGGACTTAAAGCCGTGCAAATATAAAATCATGCGGGCTCCTGTGCAAAACGTTGCGCTAAACCGTCGAGAATGTGCTGGTGAATGCCACCAAAGCTACCATTGCTCATAATAACAAGGTGATCGTTGGGTAGGGCAAATTGCACAATGTCTAGGCTAAGCTGATGTAGGTCTGAGTGAACGGTGGCTTTTTGGCCTAAAGGGGATAATGTGTTGGCCGCATCCCAGCTTAAGGCATGTTTGCCGCTATTTTCACTGTAGCAAAAGGTGTGATGTGCTTGGTCTAAGGCCTCGGGTAAACGAGCGGCCATTGCGCCCAATTTCATGGTGTTGGAACGAGGTTCTAGGATGGCAATAATGCGTTCATCGGGCCCAATTTGCTGAGCTAAGCCTGCTAAGGTCAGAGCGATAGCGGTGGGGTGGTGCGCAAAATCGTCATAAACACGAATAGACGCCACCGTGCCACGTAGCTCCATACGACGTTTAATACCTTGAAACTGACTAAGCGCTGCACAGCTTTGCGCTGGGCTAACACCCACATGTTGGGCGGCCGCAATGGCGGCTAGGGCGTTGTAACGATTGTGCTCGCCCTGTAAGTCCCAGTGAATGGTGCCCATGTGTTCGTTTTGGTAGTAAATAGCGACCTGATTGGCAGCAGTGGGCTGAGAGTACCAGCTGGCTGGGTCTTCGAGGGTTTGGACGGGACTCCAGCAGCCGCGCGCCAAAGTACGGTCTAGCGCAGGGGCATCCGCTGGGCGGATAATTAACCCGCTAGCAGGAATGGTGCGTACTAAATGATGAAATTGGGTTTCGATGGCGGCTAAATCAACAAAAATATCAGCGTGATCAAATTCCAAATTATTTAAAATGGCGGTGCGTGGACGGTAATGCACAAATTTAGAACGTTTGTCGAAAAAAGCCGTATCGTATTCATCGGCCTCGATCACAAATAGGGATTGAGCAGGATCAAAACGAGCCGATACACCTAGGTCAGGTGCCACGCCCCCAATTAAAAAATTGGGCGTTAAGCCATTGTATTCGAGGATCCATGCCAGCATAGAGCTGGTAGAGGTTTTGCCATGGGTGCCAGCCACCGCCAGCACATGCTGCGAGCGCAATACATTTTCACCTAGCCATTGTGGGCCCGAGGTATAGGGCAGCCCTTGGTCTAAAATGGCTTCCATCAATGGATTGCCACGACTGACTACGTTGCCAATAATAAACAGGTCGGGTTTGAGCTGTAGTTGTTCGGTGCCGTAGCCCTCGATGAGCTCAATGCCTTGTTCCTCGAGCTGGGTGCTCATGGGCGGGTAAACGCCCGCATCGCAACCTGTTACGGTATGGCCAGCTGCTCGGGCAATAAGCGCCAGACCGCCCATAAATGTGCCGCAAATACCTAAGATATGAATGTGCATAAATCCTCCAGTTGCCCCCATTTTAGACAAGATTTGCATTTATGATCATAAAAAGGAACCATTTCGGTTGATTGGCTTTCTAAAGTAAAGGTGAGGTGCTTGGGAAAAGGAATGAAAATACGTTATGGATTGTTAGGGTGGGCTGTGTGTTTTTCGCTGGGAGTCGCTACAGCACGAGCTGAGTCGCCGGTGTATGCCATCGAGGCGGCTGATTTAACGGGGCAGATGCAGTCGTTGCAGTCCTATCAGGGCAAGCCGCTAGTTCTTAATTTTTGGGCGACTTGGTGTCCTCCGTGTGTCAAGGAAATGCCCGAGCTGAATGAGCTAAGCCAGCGTTATCCTCAGGTGCAATTTGTGGGTTTGGCCATTGATACGCAACGCAATGTAACGCGTTTTCTGGAAACCGTACCGGTCGATTATGCTGTTTATATTACTGGCCATCGTGGCGTGCAAATGATGAAAAGTTTGGGTAATACCGCCGGAGGGATTCCCTATACTTTAGTTCTGAATGCGGACGGATCTGTCGCTGAGCACGTCATAGGGCAAATCAATCAGGCAGAGCTAGCTCACATTTTAAGCCAATTGAAAAATTAAGCACACGGATCCACACCTAGCGGTTTTTTCGATTAAACTAAGTCTGTCTAAGCCTTGTTTTATGGGAAAGCGCCTTGTTTTTATGGACAAACAAGGCGTTTTGGCGTAAAAAGGCGGTCTAGAATCATAATTTTATTTGGCAATGGCACGCAATATTCTGGTAATACATGGTCCGAATTTAAACCTGCTCGGCACGCGCGAGCCTCATATCTATGGGGCTCAAACCTTGGACGATATTAATCGCCATTTAGTGCAATTAGCGACCGAGCTAGACAGCACATGTCAGACCTACCAAAGTAATTCCGAAGGGCAGTTGGTGGATAGAATCCACGCAGCAGCCCAACAACAGGTAGACTACATTATTATTAATGCCGGTGCTTATACCCATACCAGCGTTGCGATTCGTGATGCTTTAGCCGGTGTCGCCATCCCCTTTCTCGAGGTCCATTTATCCAATGTGCATCGTCGAGAGCCCTTCCGTCATCAGTCTTATTTATCCGATGTGGCGCAAGGCGTAATAGTGGGTTTAGGTGCGTATGGCTACGAAGCGGCATTACGTTACGCTATTGCTGCTTAATTTTTATCCAATTTTAACAACACCCGACGCCGTTTTTAACGGTAGCGGTGTGGCAGGAAACATGCATGGATCTGAGAAAACTTAAAACCTTAAT
>CANQRK010000052.1 GCA_947626245.1 uncultured Paenalcaligenes sp.
GTGAAAAGTAGGTTGGGCGACGCTTACTTCTGAGCAAACGGTTAGATCCAGTGGCGGTGGCCTGTTATAGTAAGTGTTGCAGTGCAATATTTTTAGGCGTTTTTGAGTGATGCTGGGCTTGGTCTCAAAACGAGGTTGCCGCTTGGCCTTGGGCTCACCGTTTCTTCGCCATTTTCTATGATTGATCTGTGTGAGGGGGTTGGGAATGTTTAGTGAAATGGGGCGACAAGCCTTAGCGTACATGCTAGATACACAACAACGCTCGTTGTTGTTTTGGGATGTGATTCGTCAAAGTGGCGATCAGTATATTGAGCATACTAGCGAGGACAGTCCTCCGGTTTTAATTTTTGATCACGAGCTAATCGTCGATGGCCGTGAATTAGACCTACCGGTGAACTATGGCCTGCTGCGTATTGTGCCACCACTCGATAAGCCCACCGATCCCACCAAACGCCCTTTTGTTATTATTGATCCGCGAGCAGGGCATGGTCCTGGTGTGGCCGGCTCAAAAATCCACTCCGAAATTGGAGTCGCGCTAGAAAGTGGTCATGCGTGTTATTTTGTGACCTTTGCGCCGTATCCCGAAGCCGAACAAACTATCGCTGATGTACTGAGAGCGGAAAAGAATTTCCTCGAGGTGGTGGCAGAGCGTCATCCTCCAGAAACGTGCGGTAAACCATTTGTTGTGGGCAACTGCCAAGGGGGATGGGCCTTATTTATGCTAGCTAGTGCTGCACCGAGTTTGGTGGGGCCTATTATGCTCGCGGGAACGCCGCTGTCGTATTGGGCAGGGCGCTCGGGTGGTCAAAACCCCATGCGTTATAGTGGCGGCATGCTGGGTGGCACGTGGTTAAGTTCGTTTGCTAGTGATATGGGACATGGCTTATTTGATGGCGTGTCCTTAATTGATAATTTTGAAAACCTCAATCCAGCGAATACGCTGTGGACGAAGCCCTACCATTTATATGCCAACGTAGACACCGAGGCTGAACGTTATTTGCATTTCGATCTCTGGTGGTCAGCGCCGTTTTTTATGACGCGTCACGAAATTGATTGGATAGTACAAAATTTATTTGTAGGCAATCGTTTATCCAAAGCCGAATTACCTGATCCTACTGCCGAAGGCGTATTAAATCCGCGCAATATTCGAACTCCCATCATTATTTTTGCTTCGGCGGGTGACAATATTACGCCCCCTCCCCAAGCCTTAAATTGGATTCTGGATTTATACAAAGACGAGGAAGACCTACGCCTGCACGAGCAGGTCATTGTCTATAACATTCATCAAAGCACGGGGCATTTAGGTATTTTTGTTTCCTCGGGGATAGCTGATCGCGAGCACGATGCGTTATTTAGTGCTCTGGATTTGGTTGAATTGTTGCCTCCGGGCTTGTATCAAGCCCGCATCGAAGACTCACACCCCGATTTGCCCTATGCAGAGTTGATCGAGGGGCGTCACACCATCGTTTTTGAGCCTCGTACTTTTGAGGACTTGCGTGCGTTTGATGATGGACGTGAGGATGAGGCGGCTTTCGAGGCAGTGCAGCGGGTCGCAGAAATTAATCAGCATATTTATGATTGGGGCGTATCCCCCATCGTACGTCATTTGTCTACGGCTTGGTCTGCACAAAGCTTACGCTTACTGCACCCTAAACGTTTAGGCCGTTATATGTGGTCTAGCCTAAACCCATGGGCAGTGGCCTTGACCCCGTTGGTGGAGCAAGCCAAACAAAACCGTCAGCCTCTGGATACGGATAATGTGCTGAGTGATTGGGAAAATTGGTTTGGTAACACCATGGTGCGCAGCTTAGATGCATTTCGTGAGATTCGTGACCAAACCATTGAAAGCTCGTTTTATCAGTTTTATGGCTCACCGTGGTTACGAGCCGTTTTGGGCCTGGACGATCAAAATGCGTCGCAACAGCAGCTGTTAAACCGTGACGTGGCTTTGCACGAGGAGTTAAAAGCGCTACGCCAAGAAGTCGAGCGCTTGCAAATTAACGAAGGGGGCAGCGAGGCGGCTTTGGCCCGTTTACTGATTTACATGGCGGATCAGCGCAGCTTTGTCGATGAACGAGCCTTTAATTTATTAGAGCGCCTTAGTAAAAATGCTTCGCCAGATAAAAAACTACCTGATTTAGATAGTTTAAAGGCAACGTTGCGTACTCAGTGGAGTCTGATGCAAAAGTATCCCACCGAGGCCATTGAGGCAATTCCCAAATTAGTGCCCTCTGCCGCTCAACGCCAAATCTTATGGGAAACAGTATCCGAGCTAGCTCAATTACATTTAGCATTGCATCGGACCCCAGATTTCGAGGAACGCTTTGCAGTGGTGGCGTGTTCGTTGGGTTTGTGTAGTGCGTGGGAACCTGTTATAGCAACAGCCACTAAAACAACCCGTTCTAAAAATGTGACTAAAAAGCCCAGTAAAAAAATAGCGGTTAAGACTTCGTCTAAAGCCGCTAAGAAACGCGTATAGAAAAACGGCCACCCTAGGGTGGCCGTTGGCTTTATTACAGCAGTCCTGGCTGACCTAAAGCTGGGTCGCTGTCACGAGCGGCCAAGGCGTCGGCAACAGTCATACCTAGTGCGGATGCCACGCCTTCACCGTAGGCGGGGTCGCACTTATAACAGTTGCGGATATGGCGGTACTTGATAAAGTCGAGTGCATCACCCATTCCCGCTGCGGTGTTGTTAAACAACGCTTGTTTTTGCTCTTCGTTCATTAGATTGAACAAAGCACGAGGTTGGCTGAAGTAATCGTTATCGTCCTCGCGGTAGTTCCAACGATCGGCAGCGCCGTCTAGCGCTTGTGCTGGCTCGGCGTACTGAGGTTGTTGTTGCCACTGACCAAAGCTGTTGGGCTCGTAGTGAGGCAAGCTACCAAAGTTATCGTCGGTACGCATTTGACCATCACGGTGGTTGTTGAACACGGGGCACTTGGGTTGGTTAACCGGGATCAAGTTATGGTTCACACCTAAACGGTAGCGATGCGCATCGGCGTAGTTAAACAAACGGGCTTGCAACATACGATCGGGAGAGTAGCTAATGCCAGGCACGAGATTGCTAGGAGCAAACGCGGCTTGCTCAACCTGAGCGTAGTAGTTATCAGGGTTGCGGTTTAATTCAAATTCACCGACCTCGATGAGAGGGTAATCGCCTTTTGGCCAGACTTTGGTCAAGTCAAAAGGATGGTAAGGCACGGTGTTGGCTTCGCTTTCAGGCATGATTTGGACGAATAAAGTCCATTTCGGGAAATCCCCTTTTTCAATGCTGTCGTACAGATCGCGTTGTGAGCTTTCGCGGTCGTTAGCAATAATCGCTGCGGACTCTGCATCGGTTAGGTTTTTGATGCCTTGTTGGGTACGGAAATGGAATTTCACCCAGAAACGCTCATTGTTCGCGTTAATGAAGCTGTAGGTGTGGGAGCCAAAACCGTGCATATGACGGTAAGACGCAGGAATACCACGATCACTCATCACAACAGTGACTTGGTGTAGGGCTTCGGGTAATAGCGTCCAGAAATCCCAGTTGTAGGTGGCAGAGCGCAGATTGGTACGTGGATCACGTTTGACCGCTTTGTTGAGGTCAGGGAATTTAAGCGGATCACGCATAAAGAACACAGGGGTGTTGTTACCCACTAAGTCCCAGTTACCTTCTTCGGTGTAAAACTTGAGAGCAAAACCACGAATATCACGCTCAGCATCTGCAGCACCGCGTTCGCCAGCTACCGTAGAAAAACGAGCGAACATAGGCGTTTTTTTACCAATTTCGCTAAAAATAGCGGCACGGCTGTAAGCTGTAATATCGTGTGTAACGGTAAAAGTACCGAAAGCACCGGAGCCCTTGGCGTGCATACGACGCTCTGGAATCACTTCGCGTGCAAAGTTGGCTAGCTTTTCATTGAGCCAAAGATCTTGGGCTAACAAAGGACCACGGGGGCCGGCAGTTAGGCTGTCTTGATTGCTAGGAACAGGCGCACCACCTGCAGTGGTGAGATGAGTAAAAGGACATTTGGACATAGCTGGGCTCCTTGATGGTCAGCTGTATAACTAATAACTTTATGATTTTAGTATAAAGCTATCAACTAGCTTAGTCTCATTGTTTTTTTAAATGAGATGCATTGGTAAAACTAAAGAACAAAACAACCAGTAGCTAATTCATAGAATAGTGCTGCCTAACCTCACTCATATTAGCGCTATCTAGCCAGTTTTTTAAGTCCAGAGGAGGACTTTGTTGTGAAATACGCTGTAGCATTGGCTGTAAAAGCTCCCAGCGAGAAGAGACGGGCCAACGATAGGGGGTAATAACCTGCCACTCACCATCAAAATTCGGCTCAGCCACAGCAAATCTAAAGCTACTTAAGCCCATGACAGCACCGATACGGATATCGGTGGCAATGAGCACATCGTCTTGAATATCAAAACGCACCCAATCACCTGAAAACCAACGTAGTCTATCGACCAGAGGAGCATCGGGGATGGCTTGGGTTAAAAATTGATTATGATCTATGCAGACAAACTCACTGGGCTGACGGTCTAATAGACTAATGACCATTTCACAGTGTTGGTGCTCATCCCGAGTTAGTACACGCCACAGTAGCGTGTTAAAAGGCATTGCCGCACTCCAGTGTTGTTCAATACGAATGCCCTGAGCCTGTAACTGCTCTAAGGCTCGGTGCTCGGCCCAGTGTTTGGCAGCCACACTCCAACCTAAATAGGCAGTACTTAAAATAAGTCCCCAATTAATCCATTTTTGGGTACGAGGGCCTTTGCCAAATAGCAAGACGGCCAAACTGCCGACTACCAGAGGGACGGTATACAGCGGATCAATAATAAACAGACTAGACCATGAGGCCGGGGTAGGCGTTAGCGGCCACCAGAGCTGCGTGCCGAATGAGGTGAACGAATCCAATAGGGGGTGGGTGATTAGGATCAGCCACAAAGTGCACCATAACCACATAAAAGAATAGCGTTTATCGGGCTTAATGCCTCGCCATAGTGCGGCTAGTAATAGACTGAAAGCGCTGAGTACAAATAGAGAGTGACTAAAACCGCGGTGAAACGTCATAGAGCTGATGGGGTCAGCGTACTGAATAAAGACGTCTAAATCTGGCAAGGTAGCAATGATTGCGCCAGCGACAACGGCCTTGCGTCCATGGTAGCGACTGAGCATGGCGCCACCAATACTGGCGCCTAAAACGGCTTGTGTTAGAGAGTCCATAGTTTTATGGTAGCGTGCAGAGGTGAAAACACAACATAAAGAAGGTTAAGTAGCATAGCGTGCTACGTTAGTTTGCGGGAACGCAAAAGATGGTGCGAGAAAAAGGGTATTTTAAAGGACTAAGGAGTAAGATATGGGTTTATCCCCATTTGCTTACCAAGCAATTCGTTTTTAGAAAAAGTGAAGCATGGCTAAATATCTTGTTGCCGCCCTCTACCATTTCGTAGAGTTGGACGATTATGAATCTTTACAGCAACCTTTGATTGATTTTTGCGAGCAACGCGACATTATTGGTACGTTGTTGTTGGCACGTGAGGGCATTAATGGCACGATTGCAGGCCCAGAAAAAGGGGTGCGCGAGCTCTTAGATTATTTACACTCTGATGCCCGATTAGCAACCTTGGTCCACAAAGAAGCCTGGACAGATGTACTGCCTTTTTACCGCTTAAAAATTAAGCTTAAAAAAGAAATCGTGACCTTGGGGGTGCCCGAGCTAAAAACGGCTGAAATGGTGGGTGAGTACGTGGCGCCAGAGGATTGGAATGACTTGATCTCTCAACCCGATGTGGTGCTGATTGATACCCGCAATGATTACGAAGTGGGTATTGGTACGTTCAAAAATGCCATTAATCCCAAAACAGATAGCTTTTCCCAGTTGCCAGAGTGGGTCGCCGAGCAGAGCAAACCGGGTGGTGTGTTGCATGGCAACCCACGGGTAGCCATGTTTTGTACGGGTGGTATTCGCTGCGAGAAATCAACAGCTTATATGCGTTCTCAGGGTTTCGAGCAAGTCTACCATTTGCATGGCGGCATTTTACGCTACCTAGAGGAAGTCCCCGAAGAGCAAAGCTCATGGGTAGGCGAGTGTTTTGTGTTCGATGAGCGTGTTTCTGTAGGACATGGTCTTAAACGGGGCGACTATCAGTTCTGTCGTGCGTGTCGTATACCGGTGGATGCCGAGGAACGAGCGACACCTCAGTACGAAGAAGGGGTTAGTTGCCCCTATTGTTATGGGTCTTGGGGCCCCGAAAAACTAGACAGTTTGCGTGAGCGTCAAAAGCAAATGCTGCTGGCTAAGGAACGCGAACAACGCCATGTGGGTGCTCCTATAAAAAGTCTCAAAGAACAAAAGCGTCAACGTAAAGCCGAATTAGCCGAACTGTCACGTCAGGCTCAACGCCAAGTCGAAACCAGTCAAAAACAAGACGATCAACCTATGGCCTGTTAGCCTAAGGGGGTGTTGTCCTGAAAGCCAGTCCATTGAGACTGGCTTTTTGCATGGTGGTCGGAATTTTAAAATGCGCCTACACTATTCGCATGACTACAGAAAACATCGCCATTTTATATTCATTTAGACGTTGTCCTTATGCCATGCGTGCGCGCTTGGCGCTAGAGGCCTCAGGCTGTATTGTGCAGTTGCGGGAAATCGTGCTGCGTGCCAAACCAGTGCATATGCTTGAGATTTCCCCCAAAGGGACGGTGCCGGTCTTGTTGTTGCCTGATCAAACGGTGCTAGAGCAAAGTCTGGATATTATGTATTGGGCTTTGCGTCAGGCAGATCCCGAACAGCTGTTGCCTAGTGGTGCAGCTTACGAGCAAATGCAGCAGCTGATCGCGTTGAATGATGGGCCATTTAAAGCCGCTTTAGATCGCTATAAATATCCGCCTCGTTATACCGACGAACACCATGAACTGAGTCCTGAGCAGTTTGCACAACAGCAACGCGATCAGGGGGCTCAGCATTTGCTGCTGCTCGATCAACGTTTGGCTCAACAGCCCTTTTTATTAGGGGCACAACTGAGTATGGCCGATTTGGCGATTGCACCTTTTGTACGCCAGTTTGCTCACACAGATTTAGAGTGGTTTCAGCAGCAAAATTGGCCGCATTTATGGCAGTGGTTACAGCGTTTTCTGGCCTCTGAGCGTTTTGCGCGTATTATGCACAAATACGATGCTTGGCAATCAGACGACCCTGTTATTTTATTCCCACCCCGTTAAAACGGTACGAGGAGGCCATGCCTCCGATAGCGGTGCGTTTGGTCTATGAGGTGGAGTCATGATGGCTTCGCTAAGCAGTGCTCGCTCGTTGTACTGACTCTGCGCTGAACGGCTTAGCCATTCATGCTTTCCCCTAGGACCAAACCGGCCTCGTCGTGTAGTTAGACGTACATTCCGGGGGTGACGCAGTTAAAGCCAGCATCAACGTGGGTGACTTCACCAGTAATACCCGCAGCTAACTCAGACATCAAGAATGCAGCGGTGTTACCCACGTCTTCGATGGTTACGTTGCGGCGTAATGGCGCGTTATTTTCTACGAATTTCAAAATTTGGCCAAAGTCTTTGATGCCACTAGCGGCCAATGTTTTGATAGGGCCGGCAGAAATTGCATTGGCACGAATACCATGCGCACCCAACGAAACGGCTAAATAGCGAACCGAAGCCTCTAGGGCTGCTTTGGCTACGCCCATGGTGTTGTAGTTAGGAACCGCTTTTTCTGCGCCTAGATAGGTCAAGGTTAAGACCGAGCTTTGGCGACCTTTCAATAAAGGCAACGCGGCTTTGGCTAAGGCTGGGAAACTATAAGCAGAAATATCGTGTGCAGTCGCAAAGGCCTCACGAGACAAACCGTCGAGGAAGTCGCCAGCAATGGCTTCGCGTGGCGCAAAACCAATCGCATGTACTAGACCATCTAAGCCATCCCAGTGTTGCTGCAAAGTGGTGATGGCGTCTTCGATTTGTTGATCTTCCGCTACATCTAATGGGATAACGATGTTTGAGCCAAGTTCGGCCGCATAGCCTTCGACACGCTCTTTGAAGCGCTCGCCCATGTAGGTTAGTGCGATTTCTGCACCTTGTTCTTTACAGGCCTGAGCAATACCGTAAGCAATAGAGCGATTCGAGATAACGCCAGTAATTAAGATGCGTTTACCATTTAGAAAAGCCATACTAAGAATTCCTTTTTATATTTCAAAACCAATGATTACCCGCGTGTAGGACCAGGTAACTGCAGGCGTGCCCCCGGGGCAAGATGGCTCGATTTTAGATTATTTAGCTGTTGTAGTGTAGAAACCGTTGTGCTGTATCGGCGAGCAATGCTGTACAGCGTATCGCCACGTTGAACGATATGGGTTCGAGTCGCCGCCGTATTGGCGGCGGTAGTGGTTTGTGTGCGCTTGACGACAGGGGTGGGACTAGTCGTTAGAGGACTCACATCGCCCAAGGAGGCAATTTGTGCGCCTAATGGGTCTGCCGTTAACGTGTCGGTCGTGCTAGCCACTAAAAGAGTTTGGGCCGCCGCCGCGCGTTGTTGCTTGGCGCTAATACCATTAACGGATCGCAATTGGCTTAGACTCATGCCATGACGCTTGGCAATGTCGGCATAAGATTCGCCAGATTTAGGCGTATAGACTTGCCATTTACTTAGAGGGCCTTGGTAGCTTTTGATATTTTCTTGAAAGGCTTCGGCTTTGTAGGTAGGAATTAATAGGGTGACATTGGTCGTTGGAGTCGTGCTACGTCGGTAGGCAGGATTTAAAAACTTAAAATCGTCCAAGGACATTTCAGCCAGTTGAGCGGCAACCTCTAGGTCAATTTGCTGATGGTACGCCACCGTTGTAAAGTAGGGCTCGTTTTGTACCTGAGGTAAAGCAATATTGTAGTGCTGAGGGTTGGTGAGAATGTTTTTAATGGCCTGTAGTTTGGGTACGTAGTTGCGCGTTTCTTCGGGCATACGTAATGATAAATAATCAATCCCTAGACCACTTTTTTCATTGCGTTCAATAGCACGCAGCACCGAGCCTTGACCCCAGTTGTACGAGGCTAAAGCTAAATACCAGTCGCCTTGTAAATCATATAAATATTCTAAATAGTCTAGGGCAGCGCTGGTTGAGGCAATGGGGTCTCGGCGCTGATCTAGCCACCAGTTTTGTTCTAGGTTGAAGTCTTTGGCTGTGCCTGGCACAAATTGCCATAAACCAGAGGCATGCGCATGAGAGTAGGCTTCGGGGTTGTAGGCGCTTTCTACAAAGGGTAGTAGCGCTAACTCTGTAGGCATATTGCGACGTTCAAGCTCGTCCACAATGTGATACAGGTATTTGCTAGCGCGTTCGCTCATGATGGTAACGGAGCGTGCATTGTTAGCGTAATAATTAGTCCAATGATCGACCAAGTCTGTACGTAAATTCGGGATGGCATAACCACGACGAATACGATCCCACATGTCTTTGGGTGGGTGAGTCAGGTCGATGGTGCGAGATGTGTCAGCGGCAACTTGGGGGCCTGTTTTGGTCGGCTCTTTATTGGCAGCGCAGCCTGCGAGGACTACTAGCAGGCTGACAAGGAAAAGTCGTAATAGTTTCATGTTGTTAGGCGTTGTTTTTCCATTCTCTGAGTTGAGCAAACACCTCGGTAGGGTTAGAGGCTGCACACGAGCTATAGGAAGATGCGCTCAATTGTACCTCTGGAATATGGGTGCGTAAAAATGGGTTGATGCGCAATTCTAGCTCAATGGTGCTGGGTAAGGTAGGTTGTTGTTCAGCACGTAAGGCTGCAGCATGTTGGTAGTAGTCGTGTAGGTCGTCGTTATTGGGTTCGACGTTTAGGGCCCAGTTTAAATTAGATAGCGTGTATTCGTGCGCACAGCAGACTAAGGTCTGAGGGGGCAAAGCGGCCAACTGGTTAAGGGAGTCTAGCATCTGTGCTGCCGTACCTTCAAAGACACGTCCACAACCACCGGAAAACAGCGTGTCCCCACAAAATAAAAAGGGTTCGTTTAGATCGTTATGACCAAAATAAGCCACATGACCAGAGGTATGACCCGGTACACTGAGAACGCGCAGGCGACAGGCTAGCTCGGGCAGGTGAACGATATCATCGGCTTGAATCGCGTGGGTACGCTTTGGAATGGACTCTAGGGCGGGACCATACACGGGCACCGAAGGATAATGGCGTAATAGTTCAGTTATGCCACCCACATGGTCGTTGTGATGATGAGTAATTAATACCCCTGTCAGATCCAGTTGATGGTGTGCTAAAAACGCTAAAACAGGTTGAGCGTCACCTGGATCAACGACTACGGCTTGATGGGCATTATGTAGCAGCCAAATATAGTTATCATTAAAGGCTGGAATGGCTTTGAGTTGTAGGGAAGACGCTTCAGAGAATCGGTTTGTCATGGCAAGGAGTGGATAAAGTGATTGAACACGAGGAGCTAGACAGCTTGGACCAGTGGTTTGTAGCTGGAGCGGGGCGTTATGTACGTTCGTGGGAGCAGCGTTATATCAGTCGGTTGGTACGGCAGGTATTTGGTTATCATGCCGTACAAATAGGCCTGCCACAATGGGATTTTATGCGACATAATCGGGTGCGACATAAATGGTGTACCACCCAACAAGATACGTTTTTGCAGGCCAAGTATGCGCCCGTCATGTGTGCTGCTGAACACCTGCCTTTTGCAAGTGAAAGCATCGATTTATTAGTTTTACCGCATACACTGGAAACTTCAAGTGATCCGCACCAAGTGTTGCGCGAGGTGCAACGGGTATTGGTGCCAGAGGGCACGGTGGTAATGAGTGGTTTTAATCCGTGGGCGCTCTGGAGCGTCACTGACCGAGTACCCGGGCTAGAGCAACGCTTGCCTATTCAGCCCTCGCTACATTTATCCCCTTGGCGTGTTGCCGACTGGCTCGAACTGTTGTCTTTTGAGATCAATGGACAAGTGTTTGGCGGGTATGGCCCTTTATGTGAGCAACGTGAGTGGATACGACGCTGGCACTTTATGGAGCAGTGGGGAGCAAAAATGTGGCCCGTATTGGGTGGTTTGTATGTGTTCAGTGCAAAAAAACGGGTCAATCAAATTACGATGGTGGGTTTGGACTGGTCAAAGAAAAAACCGGGTTTAATGCCAGGGCGTGCTGCCGTTAGCAAGCCCCAGATGAATCAAACGAAATAGGTAGTGAATCTAGCATGAAAGAAGTACGCATATGGACTGATGGGGCCTGCAAGGGCAACCCCGGGGTAGGTGGATGGGGGGCGTTATTGCTCTATGGTGAGCACGCTAAGGAAATTTATGGGGGCGAGCTCAGTACAACCAATAATCGTATGGAAATCATGGCGGTTATTCAGGCTCTTGCTTTGCTAAAACAACCTTGCATTGTGCATGTATATACCGACTCGGTTTATGTGCAAAAAGGCATGAGCGAGTGGATTCAAGGTTGGAAGCAACGCAACTGGCGTACCGCAGCAAAAAAGCCAGTAAAAAATGCAGAATTGTGGCAGGAATTAGATAAACTTTGTCAGCAACACCAATTACAATGGCACTGGGTTAAAGGTCATGCTGGTGATAGCGGCAATGAACGAGCCGACCAGCTTGCAAATTTAGGTGTAGAGCAAATACTTGCATAGGTATATGGGGACAATATGAAAAAGTGGTTGTGGTGGGGACTAATCGTTTTAGTCATTGGAGTGGTGTTTCTTTACATCGGAGCGCGCGGCTTAGTACAGGATTTTATGCCGACGCCATCAACCACCGCGGTTAGCGCGGCCACTGATGAGCCCAAAGGTGTTTGGGTCGAGGTCGCGGCGGTTAGTCCTCAACGTTTAGCACAACAGGTCACGGCAGTGGGTTCGCTATTGGCACAAGACTCGGTGTTATTACGTGCAGAAACCGGGGGGCGTATTGCTCATATTTTCTTTGACGAAGGCAGGTCTGCGCGACAAGGCGAAGTCTTGGTGCAATTGGATATTGATCTACTAGAGGCAGAGCTTCAGCAGGCTCAGGCCAACTTGCAGTTAGCGGATAGCCGTGCACGACGTGCGCAGCAGCTGAGTCGTGAAGGTTTTATTAGTGCCCAAGCCATGGATGAGTCCCTAAGTGAACGCAATGTGGCGGCAGCCCAAGTCAATATCATTAAAACAAAAATAGCCAAAAGCCAAATTACGGCTCCTTTTGATGGCGTATTAGGCCTGCGTCATGTCTCTGTTGGCGATTATATCAGCGCGGGTTCTGAGGTCGTCGGAATGGCTTCTATTGATCAGCTGCAAGTGGATTTTCGTGTCCCCGAGCAATACTTGCCTTTGGTGCAGGTGGGTACGCCCATTCAGTTACGTTTAGACTCTCAACCCGGGCAGGTGTTTACCGCTCAAGTGAATGCGATTAGCCCGCAGCTCGATGAGCAAGGGCGTGCTGTGGTGTTGCGTGCCAAGGTGTCTAATCCTGATTTCACCATGAGACCTGGACAGTTTGCGCGTTTAACATTGGCTTTGGCCGAAGAGGATGTGTTGGTGGTGCCAGAAACGGCGTTATCACCATCAGGGCAGGCGCAATACGTATATCGAGTAGGACCTGATAATGTCGTTGAGCGCATAGAGGTTCGGGTGGGGTTACGTCGAGATGGCTGGGTGCAGGTCAGTGGGTTAATGCCTACTGATGTGGTGTTGGTATCAGGCTTGCAAAAAGTGCAGACCGGGACGCTAGTCCGTTACGAGCCTTTAACCACCGCCTCCTAAAGGACGATCATGTTTCTCTCTGATTTTTGTATACGTCGTCCTGTTTTTGCTACGGTACTGTCTTTACTCATCGTATTAGTCGGTCTGATTTCTTACGATAGATTAAGCGTTCGAGAATACCCTGCCATTGACGAACCGGTGGTTTCCGTTTCAACCACCTACAATGGCGCGTCCCCCGAAGTGATTGAGTCCCAAGTAACCAAGCCCCTCGAAGACCAGTTGTCTGGTATTGAGGGGGTGGATGTCATGACTTCACGTAGTCGCTTCGAGCGTAGCTCAATTAATATTAAGTTTAACCTTAGTCGAGATCCCGATGCTGCTGCAGCGGATGTGCGCGATAAGGTGTCACGTGCTCGTCGCTTTTTACCTGATGAGGTCGATGAGCCTACGATTAATAAAGTCGAGGCTGACTCTACACCGATTATTTATATCGGTGTCAGCATGGGAGATTTTTCCCCCATTGAGGCGTCCGATTATATTAACCGCTATATTAAAACTCGTTTTTCTGTATTGCCTGGGGCAGCAGAGATTCGCGTGTTTGGTGAGCGGTTACCGTCGATGCGAGTTAACGTAGACCGTGAACGTTTGGCTGGACTGGGCTTAACGGTACAAGACATCGAGAATGCATTACGTAGCCAAAACGTCTTGATTCC
>CANQRK010000053.1 GCA_947626245.1 uncultured Paenalcaligenes sp.
CGTGTGCCACGCTGCCTAAACTAAGAGCTAATGCCAGAGCGCCAAGGATTTTTTTAATCATGGTCATTCCGTGTTGTTAAGACGTTCTTAGTGGGCGCGGAAAGTCACGCGCTCGGGAACTGGCTTGAAGGTACCTAGGCGGCTCCAAACAGGCATCAGGAAGAAGAATGCAAGGTAAATAACCGTGCCAACCTGGCTGAGTAAGTTATAGAGATCGCTAGGAGGCTGAGTACCTAAGTAACCCAACATCAAGAAGTTCACAATAAAGATCGCATACAAGGCTTTATGCCATGTTGGGCGGTAACGAATGGATTTAACTGGGCTGTGATCTAACCAAGGTAGGAAGAATAGAATCACAACGGTACCACCCATGGCCACTACACCCCAGAACTTCGCATCGAAGACTTTTAGTGCAATAGCTACCGCAATCAAGATAACCGGTACGATGATGCGCATTTTACCAGGCAGACCTTTGATCATGAACACGATGGCGGCTAGTACAGAAGCACCAGCTAGTAGCCATGTGAAGTCGTCAGTGGTAGCACGCAACATGGAGTAAAACGGAGTGAAGTACCAAACCGGAGCAATGTGCGGAGGGGTCTTCATGGAGTCGGCTGGAATGAAGTTGTTGAACTCCAAGAAGTAGCCGCCCATTTCAGGAGCAAAGAATAGAATGGCCGCAAATACAATGAGGAAGCCCGCCACACCCACTACGTCGTGTACAGAGTAGTAAGGGTGGAAAGGAATACCGTCTAGAGGACGACCTTTCTCGTCTTTGGGGCCGTCTTTGATTTCTACGCCGTCAGGGTTGTTGGAACCGACTTCGTGCAATGCAATTAAGTGCGCAGCGACTAGACCGATTAGGACTAGAGGAATAGCAATAACGTGTAGGGCGAAGAAGCGGTTTAGGGTAGCGTCGGAGACAACGTAGTCACCACGAATCCAAATGGCTAGCTCTGGGCCAATAAAAGGAATGGCAGCAAAAAGGTTAACAATAACCTGAGCACCCCAGTAGGACATTTGACCCCATGGCAACAAGTAGCCTAGGAAGGCCTCAGCCATCAAACAGAGGAAAATAGCCACACCGAAGATCCACACTAATTCGCGTGGTTTGCGGTAAGAACCATAGAACAGACCGCGTAGCATGTGTAAATACACCACTACGAAGAACATGGATGCACCGGTAGAGTGCATATAGCGAATGAACCAACCCCCAGGGACTTCGCGCATAATGAACTCGACCGATGCAAACGCTAGCGCGGCGTCGGGCTTGTAGTTCATTACTAAGAAAATACCGGATACGATCTGAATAACTAGCACGAGTAGCGCTAGCGAACCAAAGAAATACCAAAAGTTAAAGTTCTTTGGGGCGTAGTACTCAGACATGTGCTCTTTGTAGAGCTTGGTAAGCGGGAAGCGCTTATCCACCCAGCCCAAGAGACCTGTTGTTTCAACAGTTTTGTCGTCAGCCATGAAACGGCTCCTTTAATCTTATATTTAACTAGACTGTAATGACCTTAACCTTTATGGTCCGCATCAACACCAACAATGACGCGTGTACCGTCTGGTGAGAATTCGTAAGGAGGGACCTCAAGGTTATCGGGCGCAGGTTTGTTGCTGTAGACACGACCTGCAAGATCGAAAGTAGAACCGTGGCATGGGCAGAGGAAACCGCCATTCCAGCCAGAGGGCAGACCAGGTTGCGCACCGCTTTCTAGACGCGGTGTTGGAGAGCAGCCTAGGTGTGTACAAATACCAATACACACAAAGATCTCTGGACGACGTGAACGGTATTCGTTTTGAGCGTAAGGAGGAGTGAAGCCTGGACGAGTCGAGTTAGGATCGGCGAGCTCGCTGTCGTGAGACGATAAGGCTGCCAGTTGACTTTCGGTACGGTGCATAATCCAGATAGGATTACCGCGCCACTCTACGGTACGCATTTCTCCGGGAGCTAGTGTGGAAATGTCCACTTCGACAGGAGCACCGGCAGCGCGGGCCTTGGCGGAGGGGGCAAACGAGGCCACAAAAGGGACAGCGGTAGCCACACCGGCGACACCACCGACCGCACAGGCGGTAGTGACCCAAAGACGGCGCTCAGGGTCGGATGGGAGAATCGATTTTTCTTCCGCTCCGTTGTCATTGGGCTGTGTCGTATTCTGACTCATTCTAGTATCCTTATTCCTGCCCAAGTAGGGCTTAACACAAATTATGAATTTGGTCTGGGTATAGTTCTTGCAACCATCTATTATAGCGTTTGCAAATTTTCTGTGATGTCATTAAGAGGTTTATATGAGTAAAACCACTGGTTTTTTAAAAGAGTTCCGCGAATTCGCTGTAAAAGGCAACATGGTCGACCTAGCAGTCGGGGTCATCATTGGTGCGGCATTTGGGAAAATTATTGACTCTTTAGTCCGAGATGTGATCATGCCGATCATTAGTTTTATTCTCGGAGGAGAGGTCGATTTTGCCAATCAATTTACGATTTTGCGTCTACCCGAAGGGTATACTGGCGCAAATACCATCGATGAGCTAAATGCGGCAGGCGCTGTGGTGTTAGCTTGGGGCAGTTTCTTAACCATTTTGATCAACTTCATTTTGTTGGCTTTTGTGGTCTTTGTGATGGTTAAAATGATTAACCGGATGCGCCAGACTATTCAACACGAAGAAGCGACTGCTGCACCCGCTGAGCCCGCCCCAACGCCTGAGGACGTTGTGTTGTTGCGTGAAATTCGCGATGCTTTAAAAAACAAGAATGCTTAATGAGTGAATCGCGCTAATTGTACAATAAAGCCCGTGATAATACGGGCTTTATTGTCTAAATAGGGTTGTAGAGATCCACAAAATCGACTTTAAGCTTGAAATGCTCGGCTATTTTTTCGCCCAAGGCTTGGACGCCGTAGCGCTCGGTCGCATGGTGGCCTGCACCAATGTAAGCCGTGGTGGATTCTTGGGCATAGTGGAAAGTGGGTTCAGAGGCCTCACCACTTAGGTATAGGTCTACACCGGCTTCGATGGCCTCGTTCATGAAGCCTTGTGCCCCTCCCGTACACCAAGCCAGACGTTGAATAAGCTGTTGTGGATTACCTACAGTTAAGGCGGATCTTTGTAAACGATCACTAATTTTCAGCGATAAGCTTTCCAATGTTTCAGGTATATCTAAATAGCCAGTCTGTATAAGGTTGCTTGGTCCTATCCCCACTGGACGTCCATCTGCATCTCGATTTTGTGTAAATCCTAAAACTCGCGCTAGTTGAGTATTGTTGCCGACCTCAGGATGAGCATCTAAGGGGAGGTGATAGGCAATGAGATTCAAATCATGTTTTAGAGCAAAGGCAATACGCTTTTTTTTCATGCCTCGGATGCGTTCGTCTTCATTTTTCCAAAACCAACCATGATGTACGAGCACGGTGTCCGCTCCGCGTTCGACGGCGGCTTCAAGCAAGGCCTGCGAAGCCGTGACACCCGTGACGATATGACGCACAGTTTCAGTGCCTTCGACTTGAAGGCCGTTGGGGCAGTAGTCTTTGAAGCGACTGGATTCTAAATAGGTATCCAGCCAGTTCACCAGTTCGGTACGAGAAATAGAAAGAGTCATGATAAGGGGCGTAAAAAGAAGAGTGTAGGGAGATTCCCCATAGTTTAGGACTAAAGTATATGGCAGTCTATGCAGTCATTGTACTTGATAGGTCATAGGACGAAGAACAGACATCTGAAGACCATATTTGAAATAGGTGAAACATGAAAGTAGCAAGGTTACCCATCGTTTATGGAGCCGATTCAGAGCAGTGGTATGAGTGGTATGAACCAGGTGAGGGGGTTTTACCCAAAGGGGTGATCGTGTTGGTGCATGGGGGCTTTTGGCGGCAGCAGCATACCTTGGTACAAATGCATCCATTAGCAACTTTTTTTCTGGAGCACGGTTGGGCGGTAGCAAATATGGAGTACCGTCGCGGTGATTGTGGTGGTGATTGGCCCCATATTATTCAGGATGTGCAGGCTGCATTTGAGTCCATTCGTCAGCAGGCACAGGCCAAGCAAATTGCTGGACCTATCGTGGGCATAGGTCATTCAGTTGGAGGGCAATTGGTTTTGTTAGCTGCCGCGCAACAAGATGTGGTTATTGCTTTGGCACCGGTGACGGATGTAATGCGTACGGCCCAAGAGAATTTGGGCGAGTCGGCAGCTGTGGCGTTTTTTGGAGAGGCATTAGATCAGGTGGCTTTAGGGGCTTCACCGCTGTATCAGTTGCCTCAATCGGCTTCGGTGTTGGTTATTCATGGTGTCAAGGATCAACGCGTGCCTTTGGCGCATTCGCAGGATTTTGTACAGGCGTTAGTGGCAGAAGGTGTAGCGCATGCTTTTTGGGAGGTGGAGGATTTGGATCATTTTTATATCATCAATCCCGATTGCCCCATTTGGCCTCAAGTCATCACCTATTTGGAAGCCTTGCAATAAGGACTTTGTACGAGAAGGCCATGCCTCCGATGCATGATTTTATTTTCTTGCCGCTTCCCGTTTACGCCTTCACTAAGCAGTGCTCACTCACTACGTTTCGTTCGTTCGTAAACGGTACGCGTCATTGTTATAAAACCCTGTACGAGGGGGACTGGTGTGGAGTGTGGTGGTGATGTGAATGGTTGAGCGGTTCAGTACGGAGCGAGTGAAACGAGCGAGCACTGCTTAGCGAAGCCATCACATCACCAGCACAAAACCGAAACAGAAGCAGACACAGAAATCGGTGGTTATTGGGTGACGTGAGTCACATAAGAAATAATGGCCTCGCGGTCTGCTTCGTCCATGGCAGCAAAAGAGGGCATAACACCCATGCCTTCTATCATGGTTTTACGCAATCGATCAGCGTCGGGTTTGATTTCATTTAAGTTTGGCCCAATTTCGCCAGTGGCTCCGGCGTCTTGTAAGGTGTGACAGACGGCACAGGCAATAGGTTGTGCTCCGCTACTAAATAAAGTTTTGCCGTGCTCTATTTGAGCTGTGTCTGTGGCTAGGGTAGCGCTGCTGAATAGAGTAAGCGCTAGAGTGATGAGGGTGTGTTTAATCATATTTTTTTATAAGAAATAAAAGGCTGTGCCAAGGCCAGCCTTTTATGAGTATTTCTAAACAAGGCTTTAAGCGACCGTAATGGTTAGGGCATGGTCTGCCCAGCTATTGTTTAGGTAGCCGCGGTTGTTTTCCATACGGTCGGCAGGTTGAATGTCGCCTGCTTTGTTTTTAGCACGACTGACTAAGGTATAGGTGCCGGCGTTGAGAGTAACGGGTAATACAAACTGACGCCATGCATAGGGGCCGAGATCTGGCCCGATAAATGAGGCAGATTGCCAGTTTTTACCGCCGTCGGTAGAGACTTCGATTTCCGTGACATCGGACGTGCCGCCCATGGCTAGGCCTTGGATTTGGAGTGAGCCGGCTTGGAGTCGGCTGTCGGGCTCGCCGGGATGGGTAATCCAGGATTTAACGGGCATGGTCCAAACAGAAGCGTATTCGGGAGCACCTTTTTCACCTAAAGGAGCCATGCGGTAGCCACTTTGCTGGATATTGGCAGCGGATTGTTCGGTGGTGAAAGCGAGACGCTTGATGTATTTGACGTTATTAACACCGGTATAGCCTGGGACGACTAGACGTAGTGGGCCACCGTGTGCCAAAGGTAAGGGCTGACCATTAATTTCCCAAGCCAAAATAGCGTCTTCAATGGCCTCTAGGGGCACAGAGCGTTCGACTTGAATGGTGTTGGGGTCTAGGCCTTCGGGGATGGGTTCGCCACCCGTACCGGTCATGTATTTGGCTGCGGCATCTATACCACCTACGTGTTCAAGTAATGTTTTGACGGGGACGCCAGTAAAGACTACACAGCCGGCCGCGCCTACAGTCCATTGGGTGCCGCTGGGGTTAGAGGGGAAGTAGGCTCGACCATTGCCTGAGCACTGTAAAACCATCGCAACGGTAGTCACACCTAGATTTTTAAGTTGAGCGACGGATAGCGTAATGGGGTCTTTAACGCCCTCGACTTGCAGTTGCCATGCATCGGGATCCGCCATAATGTCCTCGCTAGGAGGAGAAATATTGTTGCGAATAAAAAGTCGGTTTAAAGGGGTAATAATGCCACTGCCAAACGCAGTTCGCTTGGTTTCCATGGTGTTGGCACTATGAATGATGAGACTGTCAGCATCTTTCCAACTAGCATAAGGAGGCAAAGAGGGACCCGATTTTTCTGCTTGGGTGGAGGCCAGTGCCTTGGCAGCTGGAGTGAGGCTGCTGATAGCCCCGAGGGATGCAAGACCGATAGCACTGCTTGTGGTAGTCAGCAGTGTACGGCGGGTCTGGTTAACTGGTTTCATAACGCACCTTTATGATTTTACATTACTTGATGTAACCAAACTGAGGCTTTAATGATTAAGCCGAAGTTTCTGCCCAATCTTAAGCATACAAAGAAAAAACGAGCCGTGGCAGACTCGTTTTTACTGATGTGGCGGGTGCGTTAGAACCTATTCCTCGACAGGATCTTCTATTTCTTGAGGCTTTTTGATTAGATTCGCAAAGATAATGCCAACTTCGTACAAAATACACAAAGGGGCAGCCAAGAGAAATTGGCTGATAACGTCTGGTGGTGTGACCACGGCTGCAATCACAAAAGCGGCGACAACTACATAACCACGGACTTCGCGTAGTTTCTGTACGGTCGTTATCCCTGTTTTTACCAGAAGCACCACGGCAATAGGCACCTCGAAGGTAATACCAAAAGCCAAGAACATTGTCATGACGAAGTTAATGTAGGCTTCGATATCTGGCGCAGGTGTAATGGAGTCAGGAGCAAAAGAGGCAATAAAATGGAAAACCGTTTTAAAGACCACAAAATAACAAAAGCTCATGCCCAAAATAAAGAGCAGGGTACTAGATAAAATAAGGGGTAAGGCCAACCGTTTTTCGTGGTTGTAGAGTCCAGGCGCAATAAAAGCCCAGGCTTGATACAACACGATGGGTAGGGCAATGACAAACGAGGTGAGCAGGGTGACTTTTACTGGCACCATAAAGGGAGTAATAACACCGGTTGCAATCATGCGGGTGCCCTGAGGCAACGAGGCCAGCATAGGCTGAGCCAAGAAGTCATAAATAACGGATGGCCCGGGGTATAAAAATAACACCACAAACACGACGAGTACGCTGACTACAGCTTTTAGTAGACGGCTGCGTAATTCGACTAGATGTGAAATAAAAGTGTCGCTAGCAGGAGTGGTACTCATTCTTTTTTATCAGCAGAGCTGCTTTCAGGGGCAGCTGGTTGAGAAGAGTCTTTGGTGTCTTTAGCCAAAGACTGCGCCACCTTTTCGGTGTCTTGTTCAAGTTGATCGACAGCCTTGCGTGCTTCATCAAGGGGGTCTTTTATTTGACTACCGAGCTGATTAACAGATTGTTTGATAGAGGATGAAGCGTCTTCCATTTGTTTTTTAATGGAGCTGATTTCATCCAAATCGATTTCGCGTTGAATGTCGCTTTTGACCTCGTGCATGTAGCGTTGCGCCCGACCAAACATGTGCCCTACAGTACGGGCGACACGAGGCAGGCGCTCGGGGCCAAGGACAACCAAGGCCACTACACCGATGAGCAGAAGTTCGCTGAAGCTGATGTCAAACATAGTGATAAACGAGACGTATTAGTTTTTAGAGACGTCTTGTTTTTCTGTGACCTGAACGTCTACGGTATTTTGATCAGCAACCTGTTTAGGTGGCAGGTCTTCGGACTCGGCATCTTTGATGCCTTTTTTGAAGCCTTTTACTGCGCCGCCCAAGTCTTCACCCATGTTGCGGAGTTTTTTGGTGCCAAATACTAAAGCTACGATGACTAAAACAACAAGCCAATGCCAAATGCTAAAACTACCCATGATGGGACTCCGGTTATGCAACTGCTGTTGCCGTGTTTTTCCAAGGGCGTTTGCCCCCAATAATGTGTAAATGCAGGTGATCGATTTCTTGACCACCGTCTTGACCGCTGTTGATGACGACGCGGTATCCGCCTTCGGAGCCGGGTCTGCAGCCATTGTCTAGTGCAATTTGAGGCACTAGAGTCATCATTTTGCCTAACCAATCAGCATCGCTAGCCGTGACTTGTTGCATGGATACGATATGGTGTTTGGGAATGAGCAAAATGTGTACGGGCGCGACCGGGTTGATATCCTTGAAGGCAAGAAAGTCGTCGTCTTCGTAAACCTTTGTCGCAGGGATATTACCCGCGAGGATTTTGCAAAATAAACAATCTTGACTCATGTCGATTTCAGGTGAAAGCACCGTGTAGTTAAAGTGTATATCGGACTATTGTAGTGTATTGTGGCACAGAGTTGGGACTAAGTGCGATTGGCTTTTTCCACTAGACCGGAAATACCTTGGCGTTTCGCTAATTCGGCGAACACCTCGGAGGGGTCTATATTGTAATAGTTCAATGCTACCAAACAATGAAACCAGAGGTCCGCCGTTTCGCTGACTAAGGCTTGATGATTTTGGTCTTTGGCGGCCATAACGAATTCGGTGGCTTCTTCGCCGACCTTTTTTAAAAAAGCGTCTGGGCCTTTGGCGTACAGTTTAGCTACGTAGGAGCTGTCGGGATCACCGCCTGCGCTAGGCAGGCGGGATTCCAACACCGTCATGAGTTCGGTTAAAACAAGATCAGCGTTCATGAATAAATACTCTTGGGGTCTTTGAGGACTGGATCGGTGGCCTCCCACTGAGGGCTTGCCCCTGTGGTGTTTAGGCTAAGGAAAAAGCAGCTTTGACGCCCTGTATGACAGGCAATACCGCCGTGCTGCTCGATACCTAGCAAAATAACATCGGCATCGCAGTCTAAACGAATAGTATGTACGGTTTGAAAATGGCCGGACTCCTCGCCTTTTCGCCAGAGCTTTTGGCGGGAGCGTGACCAGTACACAGCACGGCCGGTAGCAACCGTTTCGGCCAAAGACTCGGCATTCATCCATGCCACCATCAGCACTTTACCGCTTTGGTGGTCTTGGGCGATAGCAGGGATTAAGCCTTGGCTATCGAAGTGAACGTGTTCTAACCAATTTTGACTCATAGCACCTGAATACCTTGCTTGGCCAAATAGTCTTTGGCTTGGGCGATGGTGTATTCACCATAGTGAAAAATGCTGGCAGCTAAGACAGCAGAAGCGCCTCCTTTGAGCACGCCATCGGCGAGATCTTGAAGGGACCCCACGCCACCTGAAGCAATCACAGGAATGTCGACGGCATCAGAAATAGCGCGGGTTAAATCTAAGTCAAAGCCGGATTTAGTTCCGTCTTTGTCCATACTGGTAACAAGCAAAGCGCCCGCTCCCATTTCTTCCATGCGTAGTGACCATTCGATAGCGTCTAAGCCAGTGGCTCGTTTACCGCCATGCGTATAGATTTCCCACGTGTTAGGTTGGGAGGAGGTTTGGCGTGCATCAATAGCAACAATGATGCTGTCTTTGCCAAACTGGTCGCTAGCAGCGCGTACCAACTCTGGATTGCTGATGGCGGCACTATTGATGGAGACACGGCTAGCGCCGGCATTCATTAGACGCTGCACATCGTCGAGTTCGCGCACACCACCACCCACCGTGAGGGGGATAGTAATATTTTTAGCGACTTCAGAGATGATGGGAAGAATTAAATCGCGGTTTTCCGTGGTTGCAGTGATGTCGAGCAAGGTGAGCTCATCGGCGCCTTGTTCACTGTAACGACGGGCGATTTCTACGGGGTCCCCTGCGTCGACTAAATCAACGAAGTTAACGCCTTTCACAACACGACCGGCTGTGACATCAAGGCAGGGGATAATACGGCAAGCTTGTTCAGATTTCATGCTTCATACTCGTCTGCAAAGGTTTGCGCCTCGGCGAAGTCCAAGGTGCCTTCGTAGATACTACGACCTAAAATCACACCTTCTACACCTTCGTACTCTACAGCGCACAGGGCTTCGATGTCTTTGATATCGGTGACGCCACCAGAGGCAATCACCGGAATGTTGACATGTTGAGCCAAGCGCACTGTGGCTTCGATATTGACACCCGAGAGCATGCCATCACGGCCAATATCGGTGTAAATAATGGATTCACAGCCGTAGTCTTCGAATTTCTTAGCGAGGTCTAGTACGTCATGGCGAGAGATTTTGCTCCAACCATCGGTGGCGACTTTGCCGTCACGGGCGTCTAGGCCCACAATAATACTGCCAGGGAAAGCGCTACATGCATCGCGTAAGAAGCCGGGGCTTTTGACCGCGGCGGTACCGATAATAGCGTAACGAATACCCATGTCTAGATAAGCTTCAATCGTGTCTAAATCGCGGATGCCACCACCAATTTGTACGGGGATTTCATCGCCGACGGTGTTTAAAATAGTGGCAATAGCCTCTTTGTTCAGTGGTTTACCCGCAAACGCACCGTTTAGATCGACCAAATGCAAACGGCGTGCGCCTTGTTCTAGCCACTGTTCGGCCATGGCCGCAGGGTCATCAGAAAATACTGTAACGTCATCTAAAGCGCCTTGGCGCAAGCGCACACAACGTCCGTCTTTAAGGTCGATGGCAGGAATGAGTAACATGATGTAGTAGAACCAATAAATGCGTAAAAGAAAATAGCAAAAAGGCTAGAGAACACCTTTGGTGGAAGGAATTACGTTGTCGTTGCGAGGGTCTTTTTCGAGAGCCACGCGTAGAGCACGTCCAAAGGCTTTAAAAATGGATTCACATTGGTGGTGAGCATTTTCACCACGTAGATTATCAATATGAACAGTGGCGTTGGCATGATTGACAAAGCCCTGAAAAAACTCGCGAGCCAGATCCACATCAAAACTACCAATACGGGCACGGGTGTAATTGACGAAGTAAAACAAACCTGGACGACCGGAGAAGTCCATGGCGACCCGTGATAGGGTTTCGTCCATGGGGACATAGGCATGGCCATAACGGCGAATACCGGCTTTGTTGCCAATGGCTTGGGCAACGGCTTGGCCTAAGGCAATGCCGATGTCTTCGACAGTGTGGTGATCGTCGATATGGGTATCGCCGTCGCAATGGACGTCGAGGTCGATCATACCGTGACGAGCAATTTGGTCTAGCATGTGGTCTAGAAAAGGCACACCGCTATTGAGGCTTTGGCGACCCGTGCCGTCTAGATTGATAGAAACACGAATACGTGTCTCGCTGGTGTTACGTGTTACTTCGGCTGTACGCATAGTCATGATAAAAATTTAAGAATTTTGAAGCCGGTATTCGGCGCTGGCGGCGTGTGCGTAGAGACCTTCGCCTTTGGCTAGGGTCGCGGCAATGGGGCCTAGGTATTGAGCGCCAGCTTGTGATACATGGATAATGCTGCTGCGTTTTTGGAAATCGTAAACCCCTAAAGGAGAGGAAAAACGGGCAGTACGAGACGTCGGTAGAACGTGATTTGGGCCAGCACAGTAATCGCCTAGGGATTCAGAGCTGTAGTGCCCAAGGAAAATAGCACCAGCGTGACGCAGGTGAGGCAGCCAAGCCTCGGGGTTTTCGGTACAGACCTCAAGGTGTTCGGGCGCAATAAAATTAGAGATTTCGCACGCTTCGGCTAGGTCTTTGACCAAAATGAGCGCCCCACGATCGGCCAGACTTTTTTGAATGATGTCGGCACGTGGCATGGTGGGGAGTAGGTCGCGAATGGCTTGCTCGATGGCGTCTAGGTAGGCTGCATCGGGGCAGAGTAAAATAGACTGCGCTAACTCGTCGTGTTCGGCTTGGGAGAATAAGTCCATAGCCACCCATTCGGCTGGTGCGCTACCATCGGCGATGATGAGAATTTCGCTAGGGCCGGCGATCATGTCGATGCCCACCGTACCAAACACGCGACGTTTGGCCTCGGCCACATAGGCGTTGCCTGGGCCGACGATTTTGTCTACGGGTTGAATGGTATCCGTGCCATAGGCCAAAGCGCCTACGGCTTGGGCGCCACCAATAGCGTAGACCTTGTCCACACCGCTAAGAGCGGCTGCGGCTAAAACCAGCTGGTTGCGCTCGCCTTTAGGCGTGGGTGTAACCATGATGAGTTCTTTGACCCCAGCGACTTTGGCTGGGATAGCATTCATGAGCACTGATGATGGGTAGGCGGCTTTGCCGCCTGGTACATATAGTCCAACGCGATCTAAAGCGGTGACCTGTTGACCCAAGCGAGTACCGTCTGGTTCGGTATAAGACCAGCTTTTGCCCAGTTGGTGTTCGTGGTACTGACGCACACGTTGTGCCGCCGCCTCGAGCGCATTGCGCTGGGTGGGGTCTAGGGTATGGAGCGCATGATGTAATTCGTCGTGATGGATTTCAAGTTCAGCTGCATGATGAACCTGTACGCCATCGAAACGTTGGGTGAATTCAACCAACGCTTCGTCTCCGCGCTGGCGGATATGATGCAGGATGTCTCGGCAAGCGTTTTCAATAGAAGCGTCTTGCGTTTCTTCAAACGCTAAAAGTTGACGCAGCTGAGCAGTAAATTGAGCAGTATCAGACTGCAAACGACGAATTACAGACATAAATCAGGTGGTTCCTAAAGCAAGTATCTATATGCTTAGTGTATATCGGAACGCTTAGTTTTTGGTGGCCGGATCGTCCGCGGCTTGCATTAAAGTATCAATTAGGGGCTGTAATTGAGGTTGACGGGTTTTCATGGCTGCTTGGTTGATGATAAGACGCGAGGAAATTTGTGAAATTTCTTCGACTTCGGTTAAATGATTGGCGCGTAAAGTACCACCGGTGGAAACCAAATCCACAATGGCATCGGCCAAGCCTACCAATGGTGCTAGCTCCATCGAACCATAGAGTTTAATGAGGTCAACATAGACCCCTTTGCTCGCAAAGTGCTCGCGTGCTGCACGGGTGTATTTAGTCGCTACACGTAGACGAGAACCTTGTTTGACGGCACTTTGGTAATCAAAACCCTCGGGCACAGCGACTGACATGCGACAGCGGGCAATGTTTAGGTCTACGGGCTGATACAAACCGCCTGGGTGAGTTTCCATGTG
>CANQRK010000054.1 GCA_947626245.1 uncultured Paenalcaligenes sp.
TGAAATCCGTCATCGTTCCGTCCGTCCAATCTCCGCCAAGCATGCTCAAGCTTCACGATTTTTGCAACAGAGCCCTCCCTCCCACACAAGAAAAGACCCTAAAGACCGATCTTTAACTTAGCGTTGATAGCATCTATTTCTTGTTGCTGTTCTTTAGCATCATTTTCATAACCACTAATCTCAGCCCTGCAAGAAACAATTTTTGCCTCTACCTCTCGCACGCGTTCTGGTGTTCCAAGTTCTTTAGCAACTTCTAGCTGATAGTGAAGAGTAGATAATTCACTTCGAGCTTCATTAGCCCAAGCAAGATACTGATTCCGGTATCGCTCATGTTGAGCGCGCGAACTAAGCAAATCAGTACGTTCATCCGCATTAAGCTTCTTTGTTACAGGGGCACTCCACGCACTCTTACGTCCACCAACAACCGTTCGGACAAAGATTTGGTCCCCAACCTCAGCAAAAATGCTGTCGTAATTGTCGTACGCCCTTGAAATAGTGTTGTTAACTTTCACTTCATAGTGCGTTGCCCCAGGAACAGCGCTCCACTGCAACGCACCCCAATACGTACTATCCGCGAAAACCTTCAAACCAGATGGCACTACCGGAACACGTTTTACAGCAATAGACCACGCGCTTTTCTGCCCCTTCTTTCCTATAGCGCGAACCTTAACAGAAATGTCCGACCTAACACCTGCGCTTAGAGAGGTTTTAGTAGTTCTCGTTACTCGCTTACCTATTTGCACCTCGTACTTGGAAGCACCTGCCACTTTCTTCCATGACACTGCTGCCCGACTTACACCAGAATTAGAGATAACGGGTGCTGAAGGTTTCCATGGAGCAACATAGCGGACAGTAGACCACTTACCCAATTTTCCGCTTTTACCTACCGCACGGACTTTTACCGAAGCATTGGCTTTACCAGAAACTTTTACAGTAGTCTTTGACGTTTTTACAGTCTTTGAGCCGATCTTGACTTGATATGTCTTAGCTTGCGCAGTTTTCTTCCATTTCACTAGAACGCTCTTAGCGCTTAGCGAGGTTACCGTTACAGCTTTAACCTGAGTGGGCGCCTTCACTACACGTGAAACAGATAATGTCTTTGCCGTTTGAAAAGAGACTGGCGCAGCATAGGCAGAATCCGGCACACATGTCAGACCCGTTATGACGGCTACAGAAACAACCACGGCACACAGTTTTTTTAAGAGAGGGATCATATGAACATTACGTCCGGTGTTTGAAAAAGAATCACCCCTAAAAATGTTTTACTTTTCTTCTAAATGAATAGGTCCACAAAACACAACGTGGCTCTCAAGCAAAAGCAAGGGGAAAAATGAGTCTGTCAAAACGCCTATGCATGTTGTGTGTCTGAGAGGACACGCTCTGCACCCTGATTATCTCCACAGCACAGAAAACCAAAAATAGAGACAGTTCGCACTGCTCCTAGCTCCAAAACAATTAGCCAGTAAAACACCATGTGACGGATGATTTTTAGCCTACTTTTCATGGTTGAATACGTCACAAAAAAGGATCAAAAACAACCGAAAACACCGCTTTTCCGGTATAAATATCAACATTTTCCGCTTTCTGATTAAAAACGGGTGAGATCTACCGGTCACTGACCAAAACAGATGTGATTTGAAACCCGTGACAGTGCGGAAAAGGCACTCTAAAGTAGTCCATAGGAGCAATCAGCTCTTCTTTTCAACTGGAAGGAGGGGCTTATGCCCCCCGTATGGAAATCAACGTCAGAGACTAAAATGACATACGACAGAAAAGAGGACCGCTTCACTATGAAGCAGTCCTCTCAACGTGAAATCAATGTCCCTTGGCTTACGAAACTAGCGACATTATTCACTTGGGTCTGGTAATAAACCATTTGAAATCCCCTTCGAGTTCGCACCTCGGAGGGGATTTCTGCATGTGCAAAGCACCTTGCAAGATCAAGAGCAAACCCCAATAAACACAACGATTTGATCTATCAGAGCATGCATCACAAATATACATACATTACGAGATACATTTCTATACCCTGTGGCGAGGGAAACACACACTATGTAACCCCAGGATTGTACTTTTCAACCGCGAGTTCATCCTTTTAATCACAATCCTGCACATTACATATGGCTCACATGCAGCCGTTTGGTCTTACTTTTGTTGCCACACAGTATGACTGATCGACTGAAGCAATACCTCTAACCCAGTTCCACTGTTCTACCTAACAACTAGGTAAGTCGGTGGTTGCCCTTTCATGACAATGACAACCACCCACTAAGCCCAATCTAGAAGAGATCTCCTGCCGGTTTACGAGGCTTACGATCCTTCGCAACTTCAGGCCATTTCACGCCACGCTCAGCAAGTTCTTCACGAGAAATCAAATCACCTGCAAGAACATCATCAAGTAACTGAGCTTGTTCATCTTCGAGATGCACCAAGTGCGTAAGAACAGCAAGTACTTCAGAAAACTCAGTGGACCATTGTTGTGGCCAACTGGTAGTAATAATGTCGCTCAATGGACCGCTCTTACGGCCCTTTGGTTTCTTTCGACGATACCCAACCCACGACTCAATAACAGAGTTACCGCCAACCGTATACGCCCATACACGTTCATCAACGTTGGACCAACTGCCTTTACCTAACGTGATAGTTCTCGTTGTTTTGTCGTACGAAACGTTCTCAGGCATCTGTGCACCAACCGATACGTCATAAGACGGCATCGTGTATGCAGCAGGGGAAGCAAGGATTGAAGTCAACCCGTACGGAGCAGCACCACGTTCACCAAAGGTGTGACACCACAGTACGATCTTCCCAATTTTCATTGCTTCATCCCATGCCGAAGGGTTAGCAGTGATCGGAATACGACTGCCACCAAAACGCAAGTCTTCTTCATACGCTGCTGTGTATTTCGGATGTGCTGTTATGGCAGCAACATACGCTGTTATGTCTTCAACACTAACCGTGCGGTTAAGTGCGATAGATAATTGTTTTAACAATGCTGGAGCTAGGTTAGGTGAGTCATCAGCATGAAAAATCGGTAAAGCTCGCCCCCCTTCACTACCTTTAAAATGATGCATATCCGGTATGAGATGTGTAAACGTTATGCCAGGTCCAGCGCCAGTGGGGTCTGAATGCAGTTCGGTGATAAATACCTGTTGAGATGATCGCGCAGCCCACAAATCAGGACTTGGCATATGGATGAGCCGACTGTCCGCGATAATGTGCTGGCGGTCAAACGAACGATACCCAACACGAACAGTCTTCGCACCCGTTGGCCACACAACGTTTTTGAAGGGAATGTGAGTGTTTTGTTCAGTGTCCGTTCCAGATAAAGATCGCTTGGTTTGCTCTAAAGACGTATCTCTCGTCTCTTTGAATTTCTGAGCTTTTAGATCCATATCCGTTTCTTGAACGAGGTCATTCCATCGTGCTTCTAAGATTTCAGGGGAAGGGTTGTATACCCAGGTTTTATTCGGTTTAATACCAGGAGCTGACCACGGGAACAGATCATTGAGTGCAGGGAAACTTGCCCACGTTGCGGTAGATTCAGGAACGAACCCATCAGTCCACTCAGAGCCAGCATTAACAAACACGTCATCATCTAAAGACATCGCGTCTAGAGCAGCGAATTTGTCTTCACGAAGACCATGCAATTCGGTGTACTTAATCTCTGCAGGAACACCACTATCATTCGCTGTATCACGAACAAACAACGCAATCGACACAGGCGTTTCAATATTAAAAACAGCGGTATGTGCTGGCGGTCGTTTTCCTTCAGGAGTGAGGTTAATGATCCATCCCTTTGAGGTGTTCTTGCGAATCCACTTGCGCATACCTTTAAACCCAGGCCCGTTAAGATACCCCGTTGCGGTAATAAAACACACCACACCGCTAGTGCTGTTTGCTACGCTCTCAAAAACTTTCCACATCGCCCAACGCCAAAAAAACACATACATATTTTTTAGCTTGTGCTCTTGTCGTCCATTGCCTGGGAAATTGAAATCATTCATGGGAACAACACCCGTTTGAGTGTTCCCTGCTTCAATCCACCCTCCACGGCCTTTAGCTTTATCGTCATAGGGCGGGTTGCCAATACACACCTGGATAGGGGTTTCTAACTTAACTTTATTGGCTTGTTGACGCTGCTGAGCAATCATCTGCAACGTATAACTCAACTGTCTATCAGTACCTGAATGAGGGTCTTCTAACGTATCTGCAACAAACGTGTTCAGCCCTCCATCAGGGATTTGTCCACCATAATCACGGATAGCTTGATTCAATCGAAGCTCAGCAACCGAATACGGTCCCGACTGCAACTCAATACCGTACAAGCGAGTAGCAGCAGAGGTAATCGCATCACTGACAGCGCCTTGCCCATACGGCTGCTTTTCTTTCGCTACATGACGTAAAACAGACAACGGATACGTGCCCGTTCCCATTGCAGGATCAATCACAGCAACCGAATCAGACGCCAACCCATCAGGAATGTTGAGGTACTTTTTTAGTGCTTCATCAGTAAGTTTGACCATGCCATCAACAACTTCAACCGGCGTATAGTACGATCCCGATTTCTTACGCATCTCAGGGTCATACTTACTCAAGAAATTCTCATACAGATGCAAATACACATCTTGACGCCCCGCAGAAATAACCGACCACTGAGCACCAGAAAGCGCACGCACAATCACTTCAACAGCCTGGCCAACAGAAGAATCACCAATATGCTCAGTCAACAGATCAAGAGAACGACCCAACAATGTGTGCTGAGCTTTAAGAACATTCGCAATCTCAGATACTTTTAACCCCTCAAGATCCATCCCTTCAGACAAACCAACAACCAACGCAAACACCACCGTTTGCGCAAAACCATCAGCAAACTCATCATCAGTTGCATTTGGGTACAAACTAGCGCGCCAGTCCTTCTTTAACCCTGTAAACGGAAAAAGAGTCCCAGGAAACTGTTTTTCCTTACGACGATCTGCTTTAACAGCTTCTAGCACTTCCTCACGCAACAACACCGCCAACGGCGCAATCGTGTCAATCAACCTATTAACGCTCGTGATAGGAGCTGGCTTCCACGTCAGGAAATCAGTCAACATCCCAGACAACGACTCAGGGGCAAATAACACACCTTTATGCGTGACCAAACTACTGGTATGAACCTGTACCGATTCACCAACCAACTCGCCATAACGCCACAACCGCCACTCCACACCATTGGTATGCAACAAGTTCGGCAAATTAGCTAAACGCTTCCACTGCTTACCATTATGAGAAGTCTTACCATACGTGCTCGGATCCAAAGACGTCCCAGGCTTCTTTAACTCCACATACCCAGTCATCAACTTATTGATACGCACACCAAAATCAGGACGTACCGCACCATCTTCTTCACGCACCTCAGCGTGCATAAAAATGTCCTGCTTCAAAATGTGTTTACCAAAACCGCGCACTAAATTAGTAACCGGTTCAGCCAGAGCAGCTTCAGGCTCACCGCCACCTTTTAAGTTAGCTTGTGCAAGCGCGCCATACTCTTTAATCAACCCTGCAAAATCAGTCATGCATTAACTGTAAACGCCGCGGCTGCTTTCCCTGCGTAATCCCGTGGTTTTATGAAATGCGCCCATGCACCCAGACGAAACGGGGCTCTACAAAGAGTAAAAACGCGTGAATAGACGGTGCCATACATAAGACGTGTATGACCAAAAAAAATTACCGAGGCCCACGCAAGAAAACGCTCGGCTCTCGTCACAAAGACCCCTCACCTGCATCAAAAAGCAATAGGTTTTTAAGACAAGTTTAGGATCTGGGGTTCTTTCATGGCCACGTTCATGGAACGGCAAGGCTCAACTCCTGCGACCTTCGCTGAAAAGTTAAATATCCCAGAGGATCGATTCGACAGTTGAAGACCGCAGTAGAGAGAGCGGACGCACCAAAAAGCAGTAAAAAATGCCTAGTCAGGGGAATCATCCGGCACAATAGCAACAAACAGACATAAAAGGAGAAAACTCATGGCATTAGACAAGAAAACACGCGAAGCCTACGAACAACACCCATTCTGGGGTGCACTTAAAGAGCTAAAAGAAGGGTTAGCGGTTCAAGAATTTCAAAACCCAACCCACGAGTCATACCGCAAGGAACTTGTTGAAGTACTCGACACCACACAGAAACTCTCTGCGAAGGCCCCTCCTGGGTCATACCTATACAAGGGATTGCTCGACAGTACACAGTCGTACTTGACGTCTTACTTTAAACCCACCGAATCTTCTGTTAGCAACTACCCGAGTTACCACGGATCACTCTACGATTACCTTCGCCAGCTCCCCGTTCAACCTAAAAATCTACCAACGGCAACCCTCGACCGCTTTACCAACGATGTCGCTGCACGAACCAACGAACTCAAAGAACTAGAACAACAGATCGAGCAATCACAGCAAACACTCGAACGACTCAACGACTCAATTAGTGACCTCGCTTCTCGGCACGACGCACTTCTCACAGCAACCAAAGAATCAAAAGAATCACTGCACACCGTGACCGTAGAGCAGATCAACACAATCAAATCTGACGCCACAGACCGCCTCAACACGATTAAGAGTGCCCTCTCAGACCAAGCGAGCAACGCTAAGCAAACCTTCACGGCAAAAATGAAAGAAATCGATACCGCAGCAACAGCTGAACTCAATTCTATGAAGGGATTACGCGACGTAGGCGCGAAACTTCTCTCCGTCGCATCAGGAACACTTGTCGCAACCAGCTGGGCAGACCGCGCAGCCAAGGAAAAAAAGACTGCGACCCAACTACGGAATTTCAGCTACTGCATTTTTGCGCTCTCTATAATCGCTGGTGTTTTCTTCCTAATTCAATCATTTTTCCATGCAGAAGGACTGACTGTAGGTGACGGCATTCTGCGAGCATCATTAACACTAGCCCTTGCTGGGTTTGGCGGAATAGTCCTTCGAGAGTCGGGCCAGCACAAAGTCGAAGGTGATACAGCGCAAGACATTAGCCTCTCCCTTGCAGGACTGAGCACATTCTATGCATCAGCAGACAAAGAAACTCAAAACCAGGCAAGAAAAGAACTAGGAGAAGCCGTCATGATCAAGAACATCATCTCGCGGTACTCCAACAGAGACGCATCAAAACACTCACAACCCATCGACCTCAAAGACGTGACCTCAGCAGTCTCTGAAACCATCAAAGCAACCAAATAGCATCCACACACAACACGGCAAATCCCTTGTACTCACCGTTGAGTACAAGGGATTTACACGCTCGTCGCTTAGGCAGATGCTAAACGCTCTCCCACAAGCTTATTCAACGAAATACCCATCTCAGCCGCGGTACGCGTCAAATCACGATGCACCTGCGGGGAAGTGCGCACCATGAATTTGCCGGAAAAATCCCGCTCAGAAAACGGCTGCGGAACCACTTCACCAGACGCCGCCATATCCTCAACAACCTCAGCAACAAGACGCTCAATACCCCTCAATGCTTCAACAGGGGAGGACGCAAGCCACGACAAGGACGGAAACTCAGACACAAGACCAACATTCATGTCATCTTCTTGTGACCACTGGACACGATACGAGTAGTGCTGGACGTTAGTCATTGTGTTGCTCCTTCAACTTATCGATAGCGGCAAGCACTTGCTTGACCTGGTAAGGCCTTGCCTGACCACTAAAACTCTGGATATTGATTCGCGGATCGCCTATCCACGGCGTCTTAAACACAACATGTGACGACCCATTGTTCCTCGGCGCACCAAAATAACTCTCAGCTAGTGCCAAAAGATCGCGATACGACACATTCTTAGGGCTAGCGCGGATCGCCGCTTCTCGTTTTTCTCTCGACACCACACACTAATGGTATCAAATGTGATACCACAAATGGAAGGCCGGCCCCTTATTCACCCGTGCATGACATACACAATTGAATACGCAACAAACGCGGCACGCATTATACGCAAAATCGACAGCTCAACCGCACAGACAATCCTGAACGCAATAGAACAACTCGCCACAAACCCGCGACCTTGCGGAGCTATCAAACTCAAAGGCGGAAATGGTGGAATGCGTGCACGAGTAGGGGACTGCCGAATCATCTACGACATCCAAGACACCCATCTCGTCATACTTGTGCTCAAAGTTGCCCACCGACGCGAGGCCTACCAAAAATAAGAAACCCGGCTGCACCCAAAGCGCACATGCCACACGAACAACGAAAAATGGTACAGATTCAGTGATGTGAATCTGTTCCATTTTTCGTTGTTCCCGCTGGTAAGGAATGCACGGTCACGCTCTGCGCGACTGCATGACCGCTACACACAATTATATAACAAACCAGCACAAAACCTATCAAAACACACATAGACGAGGTAGAAATCAAAATCTTTCGTGCACGTCTTACAGGGAAACAAAAGTGCCCACCTTTGCAAAGGTGGGCACTTCTCGCTTGTCTTACCTCATTCAGAAAACACACACGCAACACCGACACGTCCAAAACTCGATCATCACCACAATGGACGCACTCACTAAGAACCGTATGAACAACCATCGTTGCAAACGGAACCAACCGATAACGACACAAAAGACAAGCCGGTAACCCTTCAACGGTCACACGTGTTTTCTCAATACCATGACCACACGCAACTCCGATAGGTTCCGCTACGCCACACGCACTACATTCTTGACCGCTATCGCGCTGATGCCAACACGTCCATATCGTTACCCCCCCTCAATGTGGCGCACAAGCTGTAACGCGTCGCTGTCCCAACCTGAACGCCGACGTCGGTGGACATTTCTCTTAGGATCGTTCCTGACGAACTGATGCCGGCATAACGGGCATCGTGGTGTCCCGTTCGGCAACAACGCCGTTGTTTCACCATGCACACACTCACCAACGTCTAACCAGGAATCAACCTGAACCGCACTCACAATTCACGATTCTTCTTGTTTCGGCATAACGGGCATCGTGGTGTCCCGTTCGGCAACAACGCCGTTGTTTCACCATGCACACACTCACCATCACCCACGTCACGAACAACACTCAACACCGGCTTACCTCCCACACCACGTGGGGTAGCGGTGACACCTAACTCGCGTTCACGCTCACGCAACCGATCACTGAGCGACGACACCGTGGCCGCACGCTCACGAATCGCCCGAATTTGTTCCGGAGTCGCACGCGATGCTCGTTCTTTCTCAGCTCGTTCACGACGAGCGCGCTCTAGCGCTGCACGATGCGACGCAGCAGCCGCTTCTTGCTGACCAAACGAAGGCATCACCCCACCTTCATGATCCAGCCACGCAGTCAACCGATATTTCAGCCAATGCGCACTATTCTTCACACCCTGCATCCCCGAATGCTCCCATTTTGAGCCATCAGGACGAGTATCAATAGCTTGGCGAATATCGCTTACGCTCCAGCCTCTATCCAAATACGGCCCGATAACCCACGCAAGAGCGCGTAGCGAAGAATCTGTAACAAACGCAAACTTGGACTTGACTTCCCAAGCCGCGACCAGACGCTTATCCCTGCGTTTTTTCGACTCTGAACGCACATCATCACATCCTGTACGACACTCCTGACAACGCGACGTTAGGCGCGAAGCGCCCTTAGAGGTAGTTGCGCGAAGCGCATCATCAAGGGTATTTACACACGCGCACGCACACGCGCACGTAAGGGTTTCCTTACTACGTAAGGAAAGCGTAGGGGTGTCATGTTCATTCACATGCTCTTCCACAATAGGGGTTAATGACAGGGTTGAGGGCTTGGCGAGGACATAGATTGAAGACAGGTTGTGTTCGATATGGGCTAATGCCAGTGGCCGTGTTTGAGGGGTGCTTCCTGTGAGAATTACGCCAAGGAATCCTGCTGCTTTTAAGTCAGCGATGCGACGGGCAACAGTAGACCGTGAGAGTCCGGTTAATTCTTGGATACGTTCCCATGTCGGCATAGACGCCATCGTGCGATAGTTCGCTGTATATGCGATCTGCTGCGCGACAGCACGCAACGACCGCATCGTATCGGCGCGTAAGTGTGTAAAGTCTCCTGCAGCGTCAATCAATGCCAGCCACTCATGCTGAGACGCCGCACGCATCGAGCCTTTAGGCACAGAAACCGCAATCTCAAGAGGTGAAAAGTCTGCGGGGAGTTTCTCATACGCAACCGCAGTCAAACGCGGTTTATGGCCACCACGCGCACGAAACCCCGCGTCTGAAGAGTCGTGTGTGACCTCAGTATTTATGCCCGTAGAACGAGCTACAGAAAGATGCGCCATAAATGTGTATGGCAGCGAATTCAAGAAACGTAAGCAGCAACACCGCCAGTTTTAGGGTGTGTCTACCCTATTAAACTGGTATCAGCTAATAATTTATGCCTATACTAATAGACATAAAGCGGCCTAGCCGCCACATATTCAGTTTTCGCTACAACTCCTTATCTCTAATCCGGGTGGTTTTAGTAGCTCCGAACGAAAGAACTTGCGATTCTTCGTTCACAACTCTTAGAAACAAGACCTGATTGGCGTCAGGTCTTTTTCTTTTCCCTCACAACAACACGAGGTCAGTCTTGAGTGCCTTGCACACGAGCCATCTCTTCAAGCACAAGACGCTCAATTTGAGATGTACGCGATTCGCCAGTGGCCATAAAAACATCGTCTAAAAATTTCTTTACTTCTGGACGTGTTTTCATTACAAGGTTCTCTGTGCGGCCTGCACCGAACTCAACGGTGCGGGTGGGAACTTTTGTACTCATGCAGTAAATGTAGCCTGACTTTAAAGTAACTGGTCGAGTTTGTGCAGCGTGTCGGTATTTTTGTGGATAAACGTGTGTGTATTCGCCCGCTCTCACCGCGCAGCGAATCCACACACGGGGAAAAGACTAAGAGAAAAGCTACCTCACCACGGTGTAGTCCTTGGTGTGTGAGTGAAACGCCAGATACCGTCAACCGTCTTGTTCTCGCTACCAGAAGCAGCAATGAACCAGTTTGAACCGCTATTTGTCATACTCAGTATCTGTGTCAGAGTTGCGTCTGTGCCCTTTAACTTGGCGTCCATAAGCCCGCCCACGATGCTGGTCGAACGCACCCCCGCAGAATCAATAGCAACATTCCAGAGGTATCTATCGTTAATCTGGCTGTTACCCACTATTACATTGGTTTCTGAGACTGCCTGGATAAAACGAGTGGCCCAAGAACGCCCAGCGGCATCTGCTGCTGGAAACTGTGCCACCAGTTCATCTGTACCTGTCGAGAGCGAGTAACGGTAAACATTTCTCGTACCAACAAGCCAAAGCTTGTCGCCATAGAGACTCATAGAGTAAATCGGAACCTCAAGTGTCTTCACTTGGGTGCATACACCTGTTGTGTTGCAATATGACAAAGCTTTTGCTCTGTTTCCGGCCGCATCTGGATGCGTCACCCAGTACCGTCTGCTCACGGAATTCTTATCTACTGCCATAACCTCAGCGCGCACAACTGGCGCAATTAAACGCGTCGTTCTAGTCGCCACAGTGTACTGATAGATCCCATCTTGGCTAGTAGCTAGACCTTTAGAATCCAAAGAATAGAAAATGTTAGTCCCATCAGTAGCAATACCACCTGCACCATACTGCTGGAATGGGGTTTGTGAGTACCACGGCGCACCGATCTTCAACAACCTTGTCGGCGTAGAGTTTGCAGCCGCTGTGACCGGCACACCTACGATGACGTCTCCGGTATAGCCAACGCTATACACACTGCTTCCTAATACTTGGACTGTGTGGTTTTCACACATATTGATGAACGTATCCATCGGCAAACCATCACAAGCAGGAGTAATACGAGTTACAGCATTTGCGGGATGGTTGACCACCACAACTTTTGCTTCTTGACTACGCCCACTCTCCGTCAAATCTGCCGGTGATACCCGAATAAACCAGGTGCCGTTCGCTATCCCTTCGACTATGCCAGAATCCGCATTTGTGAAAGTCTTCGAACCGACTGGGGTTGAGGTCGCTGAGGTTGCCCATTCCACTGTGTAATCTGAAAAACTATCGAGTTTTGTCCATGAAACATATACTTGATTTTGTCCAGAAGCATTGTCACTGATTTGAACAGCCCGCGCTGTTTGTGGCATGTACTCCACGGTAGATATATCTTCCGTGAGGTCTACAGCATCAGTAAAACTCGCAGATGTTGTCTGAGTGGTCAGCCCAAAAAGAACAAACACCACCAGCACACTAAAAATATGCTTACGCATTACTCTGCACCTCATTTACGTGTCTCTTAGCTTTACGACCCACACCCCACAGCACTGCGCCACTACACACCAGTGCAAGACCTGCAATGATCCATGAATTTTGAAGGCCCGTGCGCGCTAAAATCGGCGGAACAACCGTTTCAGAACTCTCACCGACAACGTCTTCAGATTCTGCTTCAACCGCCACCGTGCGGCTGCTTGGCATCACGACGGCCTCGCCATCAGGCGGCGTTTGCTGAGCCACCCATTTAAATGTCAGCTGCGTTTCTCCAACAGTGTTTTGCTGCTCTGCAGCAGCATCCATGGCTGCTGTGAGTTTGAAATATGAAGTATGGCCAGCCTCAATTGCATAGTCCAAGGTCTTTGCTTCCGTGGGAAGCGTAGACAGATCGTAATCCCCCACAGTAAGACTGTGTGCTGCGCACCTATCGCCTACCCACGGGGTCTCACACGCGACGTATTGAAGGTTGATACCTGAAATATCTTTGGACTTAATCGTGATCGCGGTAATGAACAGTAACTTATCCGTCGTGTTTGTTAGGGTGACAAACCCTTCTTTTTTATTACCAGGGAAGAGATTGTGAAAGCTCACGATCTGCTTATCTACCTCTAGACCAGTGGGTTTAGGGTCTGCGTGAGCAGGTAAACCACTTATTGCTATCACCACGATCCCTAGATGTGATGTCCAGGGACGTTGTTGAGTCGGTCGAAGGGTACGCCGCCAATCGCAGAGTGGTGTCGGTGGTGG
>CANQRK010000055.1 GCA_947626245.1 uncultured Paenalcaligenes sp.
ACTACAGGTTTTTCACCGGTTTCCTTAATTAGGCTCTCGATGTGGTTGGCATTAAAATTGCACACCCCTATGTTCTTAATTAAGCCTTCATCACGCAGTTGTATTAGCGTTTCCCAGGTTTCTATAAATAAATTGTATTTGGGTACGGGCCAGTGGATCAGATACATATCCACATAGTCCAAATTCAAACGCTCTAAGCTTTGAAAAAAAGCGGAGCGGGTCGCTGTTTGGCCATGGCTATCGTTCCAAACCTTGGTGGTGACAAAATAGTCATCTCTGGCCAAGCCACTAGCTGCCAGGCCGGCCCCCACACCTTGTTCATTTTCATAAATGGCAGCGGTATCTATTAGGCGATAGCCTGTCTCAAGCGCTGTTTGCACTGAGCTAGCGGTTTGGTCATTAGGAATTTGCCAAACACCAAAACCCAATTGGGGTGCAGTATGACTGTTATAAAATGGAACCAAAGGGCTAAGTTGCATAAAAAAGCTCCGTTTTGTTTTTTGTTTTCTTTTCTTAAAGAGGGTTGGAATGAGTGTACATAGTGAAATCAAACGCCGTAGCGTACCGGAACTCATGGCTTACAAGGGTAACAAGAAAATTGCGTGCCTGACTGCATATATTGCACCGATCGCACGTTTGATTGACCCAGCATTGGACCTAATTCTAGTGGGTGACTCGACGGCTATGGTCGGCTATGGCATGCGTGACACCCTAAGCATTACTCTACAGCAAATGGCAGATCATGGTGCTGCGGTGGTCAATGCCACGCAACAAGCCTGCGTGGTGATTGATATGCCATTTGGCAGTTATCAGGTATCCCCGCAGCAAGCCTTTGAAAATGCGGCCTTTTTATTGTCGCGCAGTGGTGCCTCGGCAGTCAAAATCGAGGGTGGTGTTGCTTTGGCCGACACCACGCGCTTTTTAGTCGAGCGCGGTGTGCCTGTATTGGCTCATGTGGGATTGATGCCTCAGTATGTAAACACCATGGGTGGATTCAAAGCCCAAGGCATGGATGACGAGGCGGCCTTACGTATTCTCGAAGACGCCAAAGCCCATGCAGCGGCAGGTGCTTTTGCTGTGGTGCTCGAAGGGATTGCCGAACCCTTAGGACGTCGTATCACCGAGGAACTCGCTATTCCTACCATCGGTATAGGGGCTTCGCCTGCGTGTGATGGTCAGGTCTTAGTCACCGAAGACATTTTGGGCCTAAGCGGTGGTCGTATTCCACGTTTTGCTAAACCGTACGCCGATGTGGGAGCGGTCATCCAAGACGCTGCACAGCGCTATGCTGACGAGGTCAGAGAGGGCAGTTTCCCTGCACTTGAGCATTGTTTTGGCGTCAAGCGCACCTAAAACAACTTACGCATACATTTATTTTAATTTGATCGCTCTAAGCCTTTATATTTATTGGATTTAGGGCGATTTTTTTATTATTTTTTTGTGCTGATAAGGGAAACTCCCCCGTGTTCTTCTTTTGGGTATGCAGTAATATCCCTAACAACTAATGATAAGACAGTATAAATTGCTGTTACTCAAGGAGAACTCAATGCGTAAACTTTTTACCAAGTCTATCCGAGCAAAAAGCCTCACCCTAACTGCAGGTGCGGCGTTGTGTTCTATGATGCTGGCCCCTTTACCCGCTGCCGCTCAGCAAAATTTCGTTAGTATTGGTACCGGTGGTGTGACCGGTGTGTATTATGCGGCCGGTGGCGCCATTTGCCGTCTAGTCAATAAAGACCGCGCCGATCACGGTGTACGTTGTTCCGTCGAATCCACAGGGGGTTCCGTATTTAACGTCAACACCATCAAGGCGGGTGAGCTAGACCTAGGCGTGGTGCAGTCCGATGTAGCCTACAACGCCTACAATGGCGAGGGTCAATTCGCTGATGCAGGCGAATACAAAAAGCTACGCTCTGTGTTTTCTATTCACCCCGAGCCCTTTACCGTAGTGGTGGGCAAAGACACCGGTGTCGAGGAGTTCTCCGATCTACAAGGCAAACGTTTTAACGTAGGCAACCCCGGTTCCGGTACACGTGCTTCTATGGAACAGTTGTTGACCCAAATGGGTGCGGACAACAGCTTTTTCTCTTTGGCCTCCGAATTACGCCCCGATGAACACGGTCAGGCGTTGTGTGATGGCAAAATTGACGGCTTCTTTTATGGTGTAGGTCACCCATCTGCCAACATCCAAGACCCAACCACCACATGTGGTGCCAAAATCGTCCCCCTTGAGGGCGAGGCAGTCAATGCATTAATTGAACAATACCCGTATTACGCTCAGGTCGATATTCCAGGTGGTTTGTACACCGGCAACCCTAACGACATCCCTACATACGGTGTGCTCGCTACCTTTGTGACTTCCGAAGACGTCAATGACGACATGGTTTACGAGGTTGTAAAAGCCGTCTTTAATAACTTTGACGACTTCAAACGCTTACATCCAGCGTTGGGCCACTTAGTCAAAGAAGACATGGTTAAAAATGGTTTATCTGCTCCGCTACACCCCGGTGCCGAGCGTTTCTACAAAGAACAAGGCCTACTCTAAAGTCTCCCTGTTTTATTAGGGTGGCAAAACCATCTGGAATATATCCAGACTAAGATCAAGTAAATCACGGGCTGCCTCACAAGGGCAGCCCGTCTTACCTAGCAGATGGATAACAGGATTAAAGGATGTACTATGAACACTGCGCCTACAGAAAAAGATCTACAGCAGTTAGTTGAAGAAGTCGATCGAGGAGGCCGGAATACGACAGGCATAGTTGGCGCTATTGTTTTTGCTGTCGCTTTATGTTGGGCATTTTTTCAGCTTTGGTATGCGTCACCGCTACCTTTTGCTTTCAATTTTGGTATTTTTAACGATACCGAAGCACGCTCGTTGCACTTGGGCATTGCCATGTTTTTGGCCTATATGGTCTTTCCTGCTACCAAGCGCTCCAGACGCGATGTTATCCCCATCCAAGACTGGATTTTGGCGATCATTGCAGGTTTTTGTGGCTCGTATTTGTTTTTGTTTTACAACGAGTTGGCCTTACGCCCTGGGATTCCCACCACTATGGATGTGGTGGCAGCTAGCATAGGGATTATATTGTTACTCGAGGCCACACGTCGTGCCTTGGGCTCGCCCATGTCTATTTTGGGCATTGTCATTTTACTGTATGTCTTTTTAGGGCCTTGGTTGCCTGATGCCTTAGCACACCGAGGAGCCTCCATCGAGCGTATGGTGTCTCATATGTGGCTAACCACCGAAGGGGTCTTTGGTGTGGCCATTGGGGTGTCAGTTTCGTACATTTTTATTTTCGTCATGCTAGGCTCGTTGCTCGAACGTTGTGGTGCGGGTAACTACATGATGCAGGTGTCGTTCTCCTTATTGGGTCACTTGCGTGGTGGGCCTGCCAAGGTCGCCGTTATGTCTTCGGCAGTAAACGGCATGGTATCGGCTTCGTCTACGGCTAACGTTGTGACCACAGGGATTTTTACCATTCCCCTGATGCGTCGTGCGGGTTATGGCGGGGTTCGTGCGGGTGCTATTGAAACAGCAGCCTCTGCCGATGGTCAAATTATGCCACCCGTTATGGGCGCGGCGGCATTTCTTATGATCGAGTACGTGGGCATCCCCTATACCGAGGTGATTAAACACGCGCTGCTGCCTGCTGTGCTGTCTTATGTCTCGTTATTTTATATTGTGCACCTCGAGGCCTTAAAACTGGGTATTCAACCCATGGAGGCGGCTGCTCAAGAACGTACCCTAACGCAAAAGCTAGGGCGTATAGGCATGGGTATTTCAGGTACCCTTATCGTGGTAGGCCTCATTTATTGGATTGGGGTAGGGGCTCAGCAGCTTTTCCCACAATACTCGTTTGGTATTTTAGTCAGCTTACTGCTGGTGCTGTATATCAGTTTGATTGCCATGGCGGCGCGCCACGATGATCTGCCCGATAGCATCAGCGTCACAGATCCGGTACGTCCCGAGGTCTGGCCTACCGTACGAACCGGTTTGTTTTTCTTAATTCCCATCGGTATTTTGGTGTGGAGTCTAACCATCGAGCGTTTGTCTCCTGGACTATCCGCTTTTTGGGCCGTGGTCGCTATGTTGTTCTTAATGGTCACGCGTCGTCCGTTGCAGGCTTTTTTCCGTAAACAGGCGGTAGTGGGTCCTCTGATTCATGGTCTCAAGGACATGTTCACGGGGCTTCAAGCCGGTGCACGCAATATGATCGGTATTGCCTTGGCGTGTGGTACCGCAGGTCTGATTGTAGGGGCTATCACCCTGACTGGTTTGGGCTTGCGCATGACCGCTTTTGTCGAGCTGGTCTCCATGGGCAACGTGTTGGTCATGCTGTTCTTTACGGCGGTGGTGTGTTTGGTATTGGGTTTAGGTATGCCCACTACCGCTAACTACATTTTGATGGCTACCTTAATGGCACCGGTTGTGGTCGAATTAGGGGCACAAAGTGGTCTGATTATTCCTCTGATTGCCGTGCATATGTTCGTGTTTTATTACGGACTGATGGCCGACATTACGCCACCGGTAGGTTTAGCGACGTTTGCGGCGGCGGCCATTGCACGCGAAGACCCACTACGTCTTGGTATCCAGAGTTTTAAATACTCCATTCGTACCGCGGTATTGCCCTTTATGTTTGTGTTCAACCCGTTGTTGCTCTTAATTGGCATTGATGGTCCTTTCGAACTATTTGCGGTGGTGTTGGGCTCCATTATCGGGTCGCTGGCTTTTGCGGCGGCGACGATGGGTTGGATGCGAGTTAGGTCAACGGCTCTTGAGATCGTGATTTGTTTGATTGTTACCTTTATGATGTTCCGCCCCGATTGGTTTATGAACCACATCGAACCCAAGTACGTGACCGTACCGGCAGAACAGGTCTACGAGGTAGCTGCAAACTTAGATCACAATCAACAGTTTGTGGTGCAAATCGAAGGGTTAAATATCGAGGGTGATGAGCTCAGCAAAACCGTGGCGGTGCCATTGGCAGCTTTGCCCGAGGATTCTGATCTTAGCCTCGAGGCGGCAGGTCGTCAGCGCTTAGCCGAGGCGGGTGTGGGTATAATGGCATTTGGTGATATGGTCCAAATTTCCAGTGTACGATTTGGTAGCCAAGCCAGTCGCTCGGGTTGGGAAACCGGTTGGGATGTGGTGGCAGTACAAAAACCAAACCCCGATCGCCCCTCCGAATACCTCATGTATTTGCCTGCCTTGCTCTTGTTGTTCTTTATTTGGTGGCGACAAGGCATACGTTTACGTACCGAGCCGCAACCGGTATTACAAGCAGGGCAATCTGTTTAAGTCGTTTACTACTGTATGAATTGTGCTGATCTAGAGGGGCCTTTGGCCCCTCTACCCGTTAAAAATGGGATTGCTCCTAGTCAAGTCTGGTTGCCGCCAGGGCCATGGTTAACCATGGGAGAATTTTTGCTCGAACGCTTTGAGCATGTGGCCGAGGCAGATTTGTTATATCGTCTAGAACAAGGTGACATTGTGGCCTGTTCCGGCGAAGCCGTACGTTTCGATACGCCCTACGAGGGAAAACAAAGGCTGTGGTATTACCGCTCTGTGCCTAACGAGGTCCATGTGCCTTTCGATATGCCCATTTTGTACGAGGATGAGCAGTTGATTGTGGTGGATAAGCCCCATTTTTTGACTACGACTCCCGGAGGGCAGTATTTAATGCATACCGCTTTAGTGCGGGTGCGTCAGCAGTTTAATAATTATGATATTGCGCCTTTGCATCGATTAGATCGAGAAACAGCAGGGGTATTATTGTTTTGCCGTAAACCCGAGTTGCGGGGGGCTTATCAGGTCCTTTTTCAAAAGCAAGCCATAGAAAAAGAATACGAAGCCATCGCTGCAACCAATACAAATGTTACTTTTCCTTTGGTGTACAAAAGTCGTTTGTCCTCACCAAAGGGGCAGATATCAATACAAGAAATGGTTGGTGAGCCCAATAGCGAAACCCATATGTCTGTATTGCAGTCATGGCAGCACCCTGAGCACGGGGCTTTAAGTCAGTATTTATTGAAGCCAATCACAGGTCGTAAACATCAATTACGTCTGCATATGCTAGGTTTAGGAACACCGATTTTGAACGATAGCTATTATCCCGAGGGCCAGCCACGGTTAGCTCCTGATGACTTTAGTCGTCCTTTGCAGTTATTAGCACGTTCCATCGCTTTTGTGGACCCAATTAGCAAACAGTATTGTCAGTTTTCTAGCCAGCAGCAACTGGCCTTATTGCCTAATGTAACCCCATAATACGAGCAGGCAAGCAGGGTGGTTTGCTAGGGTTTGTTGCGTTAGGCAGCTAAGTCAAAGGGGAGGGCCAATGCCCATATTAAAACGGGTCGCTGTTGTCACTACCGGTGGTACGATTGCCGCACGGGCGGCGAGTCAAACGGCGTTAGGGGATTACGAGGTGGATCAATCCGCCCAAGATCTATTGGATGCAGTACCTCAGTTGGCAGAGTTAGCTACTATTAGTGTGCACGAGGTTTGCAACATCGATAGTCGTAATATGACTTTTGCCTTACAGCATCAGCTGATTAGCCAAGTGCAGCAACTGCTGGCACGTGTTGACATCGATGGCGTGGTGATTACCCACGGTACGGATACCCTAGAGGAAACGGCTTTATTACTGCAGTGGTGCATTAAAAGCAGTAAACCCGTTGTACTGACCGGAGCCATGCGACCCGCATCGGCGCTTAGTGCCGATGGTGCACTGAATTTATACCATGCTGTCATGGTAGCCAGTCATGCCGACGCCCATGATCTAGGCGTACTGGTTTTGTTAAATGACGTGATTCACAGCGCGCGCTTTGTACAAAAGGTTCATACCTCTGTGCCAGATGCTTTTGCTTCGCCAGTGCAGGGGGCGATAGGTTTAGTCAGTCAGGGTGTGGTGTATATCAATGCTGTTCCGCGACGTCCTTTTGGTTTAAGTAGTGCTCTCAATCTGCCCATTCAACCCGAACTGCCGCAAGTAGATATTATTTTTGATCACGTATCGGCTCAAGCTAACTTGTACAAAGCCAGCGTATTAACCGGTAGCAAAGCCGTGGTGATTGCCGCTGTTGGCAATGGTAGCCTGAGCCCGGGGGCTCGTGAAGGTGCCTTGTATTGCCATGAGAAAGGGGTGCTGTGTATTCGAGCTAGTCGAATCACAAATGGGGCAGTCAGCCCATCGAACCAAGACTCAGAGTTTCATACCTTGCCCGCCCACCAATTCCATGCCGTCGCTGCCCGCACGCTCGTGGCGCTGGCGTTGGCTCAAGGCGCCACCCGCGACCAAATCGCCTACTACTTACGGCACTACTAATCTGTATGAGCAGGCCATGCCTGCGATACGGTTTTGTTCTGCTTTATTTTTTGCCATGTGCCGATTACGCTCTCACTAAGCAGTGCTCACTCACTGCGTTCGCTCCGCGCTGAACCGTTCGGTCGTAAACGGCACACGGCTTTGCCAAATAAGTCTTCCTTAGCGAATCCATGAATGTCACAGCAGCCAGCAGTGAATCGGAGGCATGGCCTCCTCATACAGGGGGAAAGCGTCATCGGAGGCGTGGCCTCCTTGTGTAGGTTATTTGAGGCGACGCTCGACGAGGTAAACGAGAGCGAGCAAGCTGAAGTTGATGGCTAAATACAAGCAACCAGCGATGATAAAGGTTTCGATAATCGCGTAATTTTGGCTCATAATGCGGCGTGCATAGCCGGTGAGCTCCAGCACCGCAATGGTAGAAGCCAAGCTCGTGCCCTTGATACAAATCACAATCTCGTTGCTATACGCAGGTAGAGCCTGCCTAATGGCCAATGGTAGACGCACTCGTTTAAAGCGCTGCCAGGCTGACATCCCAATGGCTTGGGCGGCTTCGATTTGTCCTTTGGGAACGGATTGAAAGCCACCGCGAAACACTTCGCCTACATAGGCTCCACTATTTAATGCAATGGCTAAAATGGCGGTGCGGGTGCCATCACTAAATAACCACCACAGCCAAGGCACCTGCTTGACCCAATCAATCATCCCCACGCCGTAATACAGCAAAAACAGCTGTACTAATAGCGGAGTACCGCGAAAAACGGTGCTATAGCAAAAGGCAAAACTGGATAGCAGGCGATTGTGAGAGAGTCGCATTAGGGCTAAAGCGACCCCCACCAGCAGTGAAAGCACAATGCCCCACAGGCCAATATATAGGGTTAAGCCAAAGCCTTTCCATAAAATGCTGATGGTGTGGCTTAATTCTTCCCAGCTCATCATGCCACTGCCCTCATGCCTTTACCTGCGTAGCGTTCAGCCAGCACAAAAAGGGCTTGGCTGCCGACGCCGATCATAAAAAACAAGAAACCTGCGATTAAATACATGGCCAAGGGTTCGCGCATGGAGGCGGCTCCCAGTTGGGCGGCACGCATAATTTCAACTAAACCCACCAAGGAGATGAGGGCGGTGTCTTTGAGAGAGGTTTGCCAGACGTTATTGCAGCCAGGCAACGCATACCAAATCATTTGCGGCAAAGTGACACGCCATAAGCGCTGCCAAGGAGACATGCCGATGGCTTTGGCGGCCTCGATTTGACCGGGAGGAATGGTTTGTAGGGCGCCACGAAACACCTCTACGCTATACGATCCGGCAATGAGCCCGATCGCTAAAATACCGACTGCGGCAGGAAACCATTTATTGATGAGGTCTTCGGCTTGTAACCAAGCGCCCAAGTCGCTTACTGGGTGGATAGAGCCAAAAAACAGCAAATAAATGATAAGCAGCTCGGGGATACTGCGAGTAATGGTGGTGTATATGCTAACCAGCCCGCTAAGCCAACGCGGGCCGTGTAGTTTGATGCTGGCACCGGTGACCCCGATGATGACACCTAAAGCCATACCAAAGACCGAGATAAACAAGGTCATGGTAAGGCCACGCAAAAACATCCATCCCCAACCTTCGTTGAGGATGCGTAATAAGGTTTCCAGCATCGTGTTACTTAGTGATTAGTTGCAAGCGTCGTAGTTAGTGATATCAATATCAAACCACTTTTCGCTGGCGGTTTTAATAGAGCCGTCTTCGATGAGTTCACACAAAGCCGTATCCACTTTTTCTTTGAGGTCGGCGTTGTCTTTATGGATACCAATCGCGATACCGTAACCTAGCACCTCGGGGTCTGAGGAACCTTTGATGACAGTTTCTGTTAGCGCGAAATCATTGTTATCCAGTTGCTTCAAGAAGCGGGACTGAGACGTTAAGTCAGCAAACGTACCATCCAAACGGCCAGCATCTAGGTCAATTTGCATTTGATCTAGGGTTTCGTAGTCGCGAATGGTGACATCGGGGGCGACTTTGGCTAGGAACGCACCGTGCGTAGTACCGCCTTGTACACCGATGGTTTTACCGTTGAGGCTGTTGTAGATGCCATCAACAGAGTCTTCTTTGATACCAGGAGCATCTGATTTTAAGATGAAAATGGCGTCCTCAACGGCGTAAGGCAAGCTGAAGTTAATGCGTTTAGCGCGCTCTGGTGTGTAAGACATACCAGAAATAATCAAATCAAAGCGATTGGCGCTAAGAGAAGGAATCAAACTATCGAAGGCTTGCACAGTGAATTGGCAGTCGGCTTCGAGTTTAGTACAGAGGGCTGCGCCTACATCCGCATCAAAACCGGTGACATTACCTGCTGCATCAACCATGGACCATGGAGGGTAGCCACCCTCGGTACCAATCTTGTAAGAAGTGGCGGCTAATGTCGCGACGCTAAACAGGGCTAGACCTGCCCCGATTAGGGTTTTTTTTACGTTCATGAGGGTCTCCTGAGCCTAAACGAGAGGCTGTAAAAACTGTTGTAGACGCGCCGATTGGGGATTACCAAAGAGATCTGCTGGCGCACCAGTCTCTTCACAGATACCGTTGTGCATAAAAATAGCATGATTTGAAACCTCACGCGCAAACTGCATTTCGTGGGTGACGAGAATCATGGTGCGACCTTCTTCGGCCAGTTGACGGATCACTCGCAGAACCTCGCCCACCATTTCAGGATCTAGGGCAGAGGTGGGCTCGTCAAATAGCATAACTTCGGGGTCCATGGCCAACGCGCGCGCAATTGCGACCCGTTGCTGTTGACCTCCGGAGAGCTCAGAAGGGTAGGCTTCGGCTTTGTGTGCTAAGCCAACTTTGTCTAACAAATGAAGTGCATACTCGGTGGCTTGGGCTTTGGACACTTTTTTGACGTGAACGGGGCCTTCGATCACGTTATGCAGTACCGAGCGGTGTGACCACAAATTAAAATTTTGGAACACCATGCCTAAACGGGCGCGGACTTGTTCCAGCAGTTTGGGGTCAGAACTAACCGTTTGGCCATTACGTTTTAAGTGAGTGCGTAAAATATCGGAGCCAATTTGCACCTCGCCCTGATCGGGGATGACCAAGTGGTTGATACAACGCAATAAGGTGCTTTTGCCAGAACCAGAGGCGCCAATAACAGAGATGACATCACCTTGGTGAGCGCTGAAAGAGATACCTTTTAAGACCTCATTATCACCAAAGGCTTTGTGGATGTTACGCACTTGCACAGCGTAAGCAGCAGAATCAGTTGAAACGGTCACTGTTTTGGCCGTGTGTTAAAGTTAAAAGACGTATTATAAACAGCTTTACAGTTAAAACCGCCAACTTATGCGGAATATTCCGATAAGTAGGCGGTTTTCGCTGTTTTAGTGCTGCGTTAAGGGCTTAGGGGTATAAACCACGCAACTCTTGAGCTTCTAAAATACGGCTACAGGCCGAGATAAAGGCGGCGGTACGCAAGCTCACATTGTGCTGTTTGGCAACCGCAGCGGTGGCCTGATACGCATCACACATTATCTTAGACAAGCGTGCATTAATCACGTCCTCTTCCCAGAAGTAGCTGGAAAAGTTTTGTGCCCACTCAAAATAGCTGACGGTCACGCCGCCGGCATTGGCAATCACATCAGGAATGACCAAGATACCGTTGCTAGCCAGAATATCATCGGCTTCCGGAGTGGTAGGGCCATTGGCACCTTCAATGACAATTTTGGTACGTAGACGATGGGCATTGGCAGCGGTGATCTGGTTTTCCAATGCGGCAGGAATCAGAACGTCGGATTCTAAATCCCAGAATTCATCGTCAGTGATTTTTTCGCCCAAATTGCAATCGGCAATAAATAAGCGTTTAGGACCTTGGCTTAGGTTTAGAACGGCAGGTACGTCTAGACCGTTTTCGGCATAAAGGCTGCCAGTGTGGTCTTGCATGGCAATCACTTTAGCACCGGCTTGGTGGAACAAGAGGGCAGCAATACCACCCACGTTGCCACAGCCCTGCACGACAACTCGTGCGCCTTTAAGATCTAGGCCGATTTCACGCGCGGCCTCAACGCCTACGGTGAATACACCTCGACCGGTGGCTTCGACGCGACCTAAACTGCCGCCTAAAGCAATGGGCTTACCGGTGACAACACCAGTGGCTAAGTGGCCTGTTTTCATTGCATAGGTATCCATCATCCATGCCATGGTTTGACCATTTGTATTAACGTCTGGAGCTGGAACGTCCTGATCCGGACCGATAATCATGCTGATTTCGCTGATATATCGACGAGTGACGCGCTCTAACTCCTTTTGAGAGTAGTTACGAGGATTAATACGTACACCACCTTTGGCCCCACCAAAGGGCACATTGACTGCGGCACATTTAACAGACATCCAAGCGGATAACGCCATGACTTCTGATAAGGTCACATCTTGGTGATAACGTACACCCCCTTTCCCAGGGCCGCGCGCCATATTGTGTTGAACGCGGTAGCCTTCGAAATGAGCAATCGTTCCGTTATCGAGTTCTACGGGAACATCGACGGTTAAAATACGTTTAGGACGTTTAAGGGTTTCAACCCACTTCCCCAGCTTACCCAAATACGGTGTGACACGATCAACCTGCTCTAAATAAATACCCCAAGGACCGAGGTCGTCAGGATTTAAATATGTGGGAAGTTCGTGTTGAGTGCGCTGATTCATCAATCGATCCTCTTGCGGTTATGCGGAGGTATAAGGGAAGCAAAAAAATCAGCACGGTCGGGAAGTCACAGACGTGACGTTGCCGTGCGATTTATCGCCTTAAAGAAAAGATCGCTATGTGTTGCATAGCAAAATAAATTTAACGTTAATTTAGCTCGCTTGTCACGTGTTATTGCCACGTGTAGCGCAAAAAAAAGCATTTTTTTGGGGCTAAGGCGCAAATTGTAGTGCGTAGCCCGATTATGTCAAGTTTGAGCATAACTCAAAACCTCGCCCCTGTCTGCCTTTAGGCCGTGTACGAGGAGACCATGCGCTAATTGTAGGAGGAGGCCATGCCTCCGATAAGGGTCTGTCATAGGTGCTGGTGGCATGTCATGCCGCCTCCTATATGAGTAGATCATACCGATCAAGGCATGGGGCTATTCCTACAATCGGAGCATTGCCCCTCGTACAAGTAGAGGTTTGTTAAAATGGGTTTTTTGACTTTGAAATGGATCGTCATGCAGCAGCAATTACAACAGATTCAACAGCGTATTCAGCGGGCGTGTGAGCAGGTCGGTCGGGCTGTGGCTGAGGTGCGCTTGCTGCCGGTCAGTAAAACCTTTGGTCATGAACGTGTTCAGCAGGCGATTGATTTAGGCTTGGTGCGTTTTGGGGAAAACCGAGTCCAAGATATACGTAATCGGGTAGAGCATTTTCAGAATACTGAGTTGCAGTGGGTCATGATTGGTCATGCGCAAACGAATAAAGCAAAGGACATTGCGCGTTATGCCTCTGAGTTGCAGTCTTTAGATCGTTTGGCATTAGCCGAGGC
>CANQRK010000056.1 GCA_947626245.1 uncultured Paenalcaligenes sp.
GGCGCCCAAACCCTTAGCAAAGCTAACGAGGTACTTGAGCAGCTGGGCCAAGCGACGCATCAGGTTCAAGAGTTGATTGTTCAGAATTCGGGCTCGATTAAACAAGGCTCTCAGGGCTTTGCTCAGCTTGGACCCGCAATGGCCGAGCTGCGTCAGACTCTGCAAAACATTAAATACATCACCCAAGAATTACAAAACAACCCCGCTCAGTATTTCTTAGGCGGTGATAATCTACAGGAGTATCAACCATGACACATCACTGGCATCGTTACGCTAAAGCTACTCTAGTGGGAGCTGTAATCAGTGTGTTGGCCGGTTGTTCTGTATTGCCCAAAACTGAACCACAAGCGCACTATGCATTGCCTGCAATCAGTTTACAATCTCAGGATCAAGGGATAACCCAAGCTGGGGTGTTATTTGTGGCCCAGCCTCAAGCCAATCGATTGGTGGGTAGTAACCAAATTTTGGTTCAAACCGCAGACTCTAGCCTTCTGTCATATAAAGGCTCATTGTGGGCAGATAACGTACCCACGCTATTACGTGAGCGTCTAATTAATGCTTTTACGGATGTAGGGCTGTTTGAATCCATTAGCGGTGATGCGGCCTTGCGTTCGGACCATAGCCTCGAAACCTATGTGCAGCGCTTTCAAATTCAGTTGGGAACCGAGCAACCTACTATTCAGATTCAGCTAAGTGCTAATTTAATCGAAAGCACAACCGCCACTATTTTGCGTTCACAGCGCTTTCAGGTACAGCAAGTCGCAGCCAGCACAGCCATGCCAGATGTCTTACATGCCTTTGGCCAAGCCACCGATCAGCTTAGCCTAGACCTCATTCAGTGGTTGCAATAACTCGGGATTAAACGGCCGACACAGGCAAAAACTGACCTTGCCAATACAACAGAGCCGGGTCAGTGCTGTCACGCAGTTGGACGTGCTCTACTGTTGCCAACACCATCGCATGGCTATGACGCACGATAATTTCTGCGACCTTGCAAACCAAAGCGGCGGGAGCCTCTGCTAAGAGCCAGATGCCGTTGTGCTCTACCCACTCGGCCCCTTCGTAGCGTTGATCCCCTTTAAATCCACCTATGCCGGCAAATCGCTCTGCTACCGCTTGTTGTTCGTAGCTCAACACATTCACACCAAAATGGCCACTTTTTTCAATTAAAGGCCATGCTGAGGTGGACTGATTAATACAAACCAATAGCTCGGCAGGATCAATAGTGACCGAGGTCACCGAGGTGGCGGTTAAGCCGGAGCGTTGACCGTGGTGTGAGGCAGTAATCACGCAAGGTGTGCCCGCCAAATGACGCATTGCTTTTTTATAGTCGGTGCTACTAACTGCTGATAAAGAGGTGAAGCTCATACACAACCTGTTTCTATCAAACTAAGAGATGCTCTTAGTTTTATCTATTAACGAATGCCACGTGCTTTAATAAGCCTAAGGCATCATACTCTGGTTTATTCCAACCTGCCACACTATGGGCCCACGCTATGACCGCTTATTGGGACCCGTTCACTATAGTTTATCAGTAACGCTTTTTCAGGCGTCCTTCAGTTACACTATGCGATAATTATTGTCCTACCTAAGGCTAATTGATGCGTCGATTTCTTTTTTCTACACTGTGTATAGGGCTGCTGTCGGGCTGCCTTAGCACGCTACCTACCACGTCTACCCCTCCTCCACCCGCCCCCCTAAGTGCGCCCCAGCCTTTCATTTTGCCTATTGAGCCTAACTTGGCGTTTTTCCCAGAGGTAGAAGGCATTCAAACGGATCACGAGTACGATTTAGCCGAGCTGATTCATTTGGCCCAGACGCATAATCCTGCCACCCGTATTGCTTGGCAAGAAGCCGAACAAGCCGCGCTAGCCGCCGGCATGGTGAAATCCACCTATCTGCCTATGATTACCGCTAGTGTGATCGCCGGTCGCCAATCCTTTCATACCGACCACAATATTGAATTAGCACAACTGGTAAATATCAAAACCCGCTCCAAAGACACGGGGCATGGCGTGGTTCCTGCGTTAACGTTGTCTTGGTTGCTCTTTGATTTTGGACGCCGCGATGCAGCTCATCAAGCCGCACTAGAACTCAGCACCGCTCAACAAGCCAAATTCAATACGGCTCATCAACTGACAGTCTTTAATGTGGCGCGTCATTATTTTGAATACAATGCAGCCCGCCAGAAAACACAGCTTGCTCACGACCACTATCAGCAATCACTGCGTTTAATCGATGCAGCTCAGGCTCGTCTTGAAGCGGGTGTGGGCACTCAAATCGATCTAGCTCAGGCCAAACAGCTAACCGCCCAAGCACGTCTGGTTTGGGTACAGCATCAAGGGGTGGAACGGGATAGCTATCAGGGGCTAGTCGGAGCCATGGGACTGGTGCCTACCACTCGGTTGCAGATTAAAAATACCGCTGACAGACCCTTACCTCCTATGCAAGCGATTCCCTCTGAGGTCGAGCTACAAAATGCCCTCATGCAGCGCTCAGACTTGATTGCAGCCGATGCCGTGGTACGTGCAGCCGAACAAGACATCAATTTTGTCAAAGCCGATTACCTGCCTACCTTAGGCTTAATGGCGGTTGCCGCAACGGGCACAGGCTCGTTTAATGCCAACAATGCCGTGGTGACCAGTCCTCATATCAAGGGCAATGCGGTCTTTTTAGGTATGTCTGTTCCTATTTATGATGGGGGCTTGCGTCGTCAACGCTTGCATGCGGCCGAATCCAAAGTCCAAGCAGCACGCGATATATTGCAACAGACCAAACAACTGGCTTTTCGTGAAATTCACTTTGCTGCCAATGCCTTGCGCACGGCTCTAGAGGCTCATGAAGCTTCTCAAGAGCTATTAGCCGCCGCCCAGCTTACCTCCCTCGCAGCTCAAGAAGCCTACGAGGTGGGTCTAAGCAGCATGATGCTAGCCACCGAAAGCGCTAATGCCTTGTTGGATGCAACCCAAGCTGCTGCCACCGCCCACGCGGCGGCTTTGACGGCATCGGCTAATTTAGCCTTTGTGATGGGTCAAATTGATGCGGCACAGGTCCTAGCGGAATAAACGCTGCTGTGCCTGTTCGAGTTCTAGGCGCTGCTGCTGCAATTGCTCGGTCGAGGCTCGAATAGTTTTAGGCTCTAGCGGTGCGAGCTCTAGCTCGTATTCCGCTAAGTCTAAGGCTCGGGCTGCCGTTGCAGCATGCACAGTGGCCTCGGTCAAACTGCTAGCGCTATCGCGCTGCTTCAAGGCTTGTTTTACCTGCGTCATTTGTTTGCGAATAAAATTCATGATGCTATAGGGCCAGAGGTAGGTAAAAAACACGTACATCATGAAATTACCTAGCAAAATCCCCATAATGCGATCCCAAGCCATATCCATGTCTACCGATGGGCCCATATGACTGAGATTAATCAGCAAAAAAGCAAAAGCAATCTGCAAGCCAGCATACGAAATTCGTTCAGACCCCAACACCACCCATGCCGCCAATAAACACACTAAAAATACAGCTAGCATAAGTGAGCCTACCGAGGTCATATGAGGAATGAAGACAAACCAATAAATAAAGGTAATGGTCACCCCCACCAAACAACCGCTAATACGCAGAATCATTTTGTGTAGTGTTTCGCCGGTGTTGCTTAAACCCACGATATAACACGTGATCAAGGCGGTATGAATCCCTTGCCAGTCGGCTGCACTATAAATCAAATAACACAGCACCCCAGCCAATGTGGTTTGCACTGCCAACCGAAAATACGCCGGATTGGTAAAGGCATCATCGACGAAAAAACTGGTTTTTTCTTTGGGTAACGACGTAGTAGGCGTAGAGACCGTTAAGGCATTTAACTGCTGCTGCACCGTATGCAAAGTATCGTTGTCTAGCTTTGTTGTCATCAACTCGCTAGGACGCTGTTTGGCACGCAATTGCTGAGCGGCACGCTGACAAGCTTGCGCAAGCTGCTTGGTATCGGCGGTAGCGCTTACCCCCTGCTGATGCCACTGATAGGCCGCCAATAGCACCCCATAACTATGCACCACCGCATGGGCATACCACGGCTGCCAAAATTTAGGCGCTAGGTGTAATAATCCTATCCATTGCACCCGCTTTTGCTGATCGTCTATGCCAGATAATAAATTGGTGCGTATTTTTTCTATGGGGGCAGAGTCCTGCGCCAACAACGTAGCTGCTAACTCCAATCGTGTCGCCATCTCATTCAAGAGCACCGTGCGTGGATTACGACCGATAAATAAGGAAGCAATTAATAACAATCCCATCGGCATAGCGGTCATTAGCCAAGCATACAGCACGGCACGGGTAGCTAGCTCGCCCACCGGAATATACGCCAACATGGTCAATACAAACGCCACCACCAAGGCCAAAATCGCCCCTAGCGGCCCCACCATGCTACTCACACCCAAAAACATAAACAACAGTGAAGAAAGCACAAGCAGCGCCAGCCGCATCGGTGGCGAGTCAATACTGAGCTGTGTTAAGCCAACCAGCACAAACACCATAATACTGACCAGTACCAACAAGGCTATCGCCATCAGCGCACTTTCTACGGCATCGGATTTCATCACAAAAAACAGCACGTAGCAGCTAATGCAGGCCTCGGGAATGCCATAAGTCATGGCCACACCGGTGGTCAACATACACAACAGCGCAATACGCCACGCCTGCGCCCATCGACCATCGTACGGCTGCAAGTCTTGCCAAACGGTGTGCCATACTTTTTTGGTATTAATCACACTGTTTTCCATCGTGAATAATGGTGGTCGCAGAAACACCCTTGCGCACAAAGGTCTCAAATTCGGGCTGCATGTGTAGTTTGATGCGTACTGGGAAACGTTGAGCGACGCGTACCCAATTCACGGACTTTTGCACATAAGGCACATGGCGCGGTAACTCGATTAAATCGGTGGAAGAGACCCCCCAACCAATGCTTTCAACATGGCCTTGAATACGAATATGCGGATTACTCATGACATAGACCTCGGCACACTGCCCCTCTTGGATATAGGGCAAGGTGTTCTCACGGTACATGGCGGCGGCATACCAATACTCGGTACTCAGCAAGGTCAACACACTCATTTCAGGCAGTAAATAATCCCCTGTCATGGCCTGTAGACCCACTATACGACCCGTATGCGGGGCATATACCTGGGTATCGGCCAAGGCCCGCTCGGCTAAGGCCAAACCGGCTCGTGCCACCTCGACGGTAGCGGCCTCGGCATCGGTATTATCCACCAACACTTCGGCGGCTTCGGCTTGTTGTAGCGCCTGACGCAAAGAGATTTCAGCATCTTGACGCAAGGTCGTCGCCTCGTCTAACTGCTGCTTGGGTACATAGCCTTTGGGGGCTAAGGCCGCTAACCGTGCCTGCGTTTGTTTGGCCATGGCGAGATTAGTACGAGCACGTTCAATTTGATCGGTGCTAATGGTGGCATTGTGCCCCTGAGCCTCTACCACCCGCTGTTTACTATGTAACAGGGCCTCGGCCAATGCTACCTCGGCTTGGGCTTGAGTAACTCGTAGCTGGTAAACCGTCGGGTCTAAGCTGAATAACAACTGCCCTTTTTCTACTAATTGCCCCTCGTGAACATGCAACTCTTGAATTTTGCCGGGCACAATGCTGACCACATGTACCCCTTCGGTATCAATAGAAGCATCGGATGACATCGGGTTTAAACGAGTTTTATGCCAATTCATATAGCCCAGTACTACCGCAATCACTAAGACCACGATCAGTATCAAAACCCCAAGGGCTTTTTTGCTTTTAGGCGCCTGCGGGCTTTGGGTTAAATCAGTTTGATTCATAACAATACAAAGTTAGCGTGCAAAGAAAATAGATAAAGCGGCCAGACAGAAAATCATCATTAGGGCACTGTAAACCACAGGTTTGAAGCGCAATAGATCATCAATACCCAAACGAATTAAGACCCAACGCAGTAACAACGTGACCACCACCGCCGCTAAAGCAAAGAGCAACCAAGCAGGAAAATACGCCCCACCAATACTAAACGATGGCGCGCGTTGGCAGCCAACTAACAACAATGACCCCAAGGTCAGAAAAAGAATGCGCATAACCTAGCAAAACCCAGTCAAAAAATCCCCTCTATGTTAATCCATATTGCCCTGTAACTTAATGAATTTCACTGTGTTACATATACACTTGTATAAAGCGTCGCCTCAAGCTCGGTTTTAACAACATCGAGATCGGCTTATTTATTAACCAAGACATCTGTAACAAACTCAACCAACAAAAAAGCCTCTGTTTAGAACAGAGGCTTTTTTCTATCTAACGACTAGCGCTTAGTGAGCAGCGGCACTACGGCTGCCTGGACGCTTGCCAGAGAAATTGCCTGGACGACCTGTAGGACGAGCAGAAGACGGCTTGCCTGAACGATCACCACGATGCGGTTTACGGCTGTCAGCGGAAGCTGAACGACCTGCACCACCTTGACCTTCGCCTGCATGCGCTGGACGGCTAGGACGTGTATCACGGCCACCTTCACCAGCAAAGGGTTTACCACCAGCAGAGCCATTAGGACGACGACGACCAGCACCACCACCGCCACCACCTTTACGGGCCTTGTAAGTAGGACGTGCCACACGAGTAGGCTCTAGACCAGGAATGGTTTCTACAGGAATAGGTTGACCAATGAAATGCTCGATGCGACGTACTTTATGACGCTCGGCTACGTTAGCCAAGGTGAACGCCAAACCGTCATTACCGGCACGACCAGTACGACCAATACGGTGTGTGTAGTCTTCGGCCTGCATAGGCAAGTCGAAGTTAATGGCATGACTAATACCGCGCACGTCAATACCACGCGCTGCCACATCAGTAGCAACTAACACACGTAAACGACCTTTTTGCAAGAGACTGAGAGTACGAGTACGTTGACGCTGATTCATATCGCCATGCAACGCACCAGCAGCAAAGCCTTCGTCAGCCAAATGCTCGGCCAAGTCATCGGCACCACGCTTGGTGGCGGTAAACACAATGGCTTGATCCAATTTTTCATCGTTCAACAAATGGCTTAATAGACGCATTTTGTGCTCGGCATTGTCTGCGTACAACAAAGCTTGCGTGATGTTGGCATGCTTTTCACGGTGACCGGAAACTTCGATGGACAATGGGTTGTTCATCATTTTGCTAGCGAGTTTAGCAACGGTGCCATCTAACGTAGCAGAGAACAACAAGGTCTGACGATCGGAAGGTGTACGAGCCACAATGCTTTCGATGTCATCAATAAAGCCCATATCCAACATACGGTCGGCTTCGTCTAACACCAATGTATGAACCGTGTTGAGCTTGACACGCTTGGCTTGCAAGTGATCCATCAAACGACCGGGTGTTGCTACCAACACGTCTACACGGCGTGATAGTGCTTTTAGTTGGGCGCCGTAGGGCATACCACCCACAACAACAGCCACACGCAAATCACGACACTGTGATGCATAGCTTTTAGCTGCATCGCCCACCTGCATAGCTAACTCGCGAGTTGGAGCCAAAACTAATACCGATACACCACGTTGCTGAGGAGGATTAGCTAAAATTTTGTTAATCGCAGGCAACATGAAGGCCGCAGTTTTACCACTACCTGTTTGCGCCGACACCATTAAATCATGACCCTCTAGGGCTTTAGGAATAGAGGAGGACTGAACGGATGTGGGATCGGTAAAACCGGCTTTTTGCAAAGCGGATAATAGAGGAGCAGCCAAACCTAGGGTTTCAAAAGACATAACTTACCTTTGCTGTAAGCACAGCAAGAGACACGCCTAATGCACAAAAAGCATTAAACGATAGATTAATTGGAAAGCATCGGGCCGACCAATCAACCTATTCTCAAGGCAACTTACCTATGCCGCAGGCTTGGGGGTCAGAAAACGCGATGACAAGACAGCAAACAAGTGCTGCAAAAGAAAAAATGTAGGACTTAGTCAAAAAAAGACCAAGCCCTACATTAACTCATAAATAAAGCACTTTAGCAAGTGGTTTTATTTTGATATGGTGCAAAAAATAGACAAAACCGCCTATATGGTTCCCATCAGGGCTAGAAAGGAATGTCATCATCCATATCAGCCATGCTATCCATGGGCGAGGCCTGATAGTTTTGCTGAGGACGTTGTTGTGGAGCGGGCTGTTGAGGAGGACGCTGTGCCGGTGGGGCTGAACGTTGTTGTGGTGCAGACTGATCCATGTCACCACCGTAATCGCCACCAAAATCACCCGAGCTATCGCCGCGACCACCTAGCATTTGCATTTGGTCAGCTAAAATTTCGGTGGTGTAGCGGTCTTGGCCGTCTTGGCCTTGCCATTTACGGGTACGCAAACGACCTTCGATATAAACGGGACGACCTTTGCGCAAGTACTCGCCAGCAATTTCTGCCAAACGATTAAACATAACGACACGATGCCATTCAGTTTCCTCGCGGCGCTCTCCGGTTTGACCATCGCGACTGTTGTAGGTGGTTGCAATCGACAGATTGCACATTGCGGAGCCATTGGCGGTATAGCGGACCTCGGGATCACGCCCCAAGTTGCCGACCAAAATCACTTTGTTTACTGAGGCCATGTTGTATTCCTTTAAAATCGAATTCTTTGCACTATTATCGGCGATTTAAGGACGAAGTCCTAGTAGCTGTTTTAAGCCTAAGGCAAAATACCTAGAGCTGAATCTGCAAACGACGGGTACTGATCCACCACACCAAAGCCAAAGCAGCCCCTAGCCACAACGCCCACTGCATGCCAGCCATGGATGCCACCACCCCTCCGGCCAAACTCCCACCAAATACCCCTAACGATTGTGTAGTGTTGTAAAAACCCATTGCCAACCCTTTGTAATTTTCGGGGGCCACACGCGACACCAATGAAGGCTGTAAAGCCTCTAGGGTATTAAATAAGCAGAAGAAAACGAATAAAGCACCCACCACTGCCCAAAATGAGCCACTAATCCACGGCAAGACGGCCATCACCACGGCCAAGGCCAACACCAAATGCTTAAGTACTCGAGTATGCGCCTTGCGGATCTCGGTACGAATCACCATGGGAATCATAAAACCCAAAGACAGTACGATCACGGGCAAATACACCTGCCATAAATGGCCCGCATCCAACTGCCCTTCTTGGGTCAGTGTGGTGGGGATCACCATAAACAAGGTCATTAAAATAAAATGCAGTACAAACACACCAAAGTTCAAACGCCATAAGTCTTTATGCGCCCACACCTCGGTCATCGATCCCTGCATCATATCCCCTTTTTGAGGGTATTCAGGTATCGCAAAAGCAGCGATTAACAAACACACAAAACCCAACAAACTGATAGCCCAGAACAAGCCAGACAGCCCAAACTGACCTACTAGCACCGGTGACAATACCAACGACACCGCAAAGGACAAACCAATGGCGGACCCTACCATAGCCATAGCACGCGCACGCACCTCGGGACGCGTCGCATCGGCTACCCATGCCGTAATAGCCGCAGAAATTGCTCCTAACCCTTGTAGTACGCGCCCCACAATAATGCCATCTACACTGGAAGCTAAGGCACTCACAACGCCACCTATAATAAACAACAACATCCCAGCAATAATGACCGGCCGTCGCCCAAAGCGGTCCGAAGCCATTCCCAACGGAATCTGCATTACAGCTTGGGTTAATCCATAAGCACCTAAAGCAATTCCTACTTTCGTTGCATTGTTACCACCCGGGATACTTTGCGCCGCTACAACAAAAATAGGAGTCAGCAGAAATAACCCCAACATACGGCTGGAGAATAATAAAGCTAACAAAATACTAGAGCGGCGCTCTTGGGGTGTGAACTGCACACGTTGGCGCGTGCTGTTTTTATTATGTACTTCCTGTTGTTTAGACAAACTCATGCAAGACTCTATTTTCATCGCTTTACAAAAAAGCAGACCGCTCAACTGCGCACACTTCAACGGTACGGGCTATAGTAATAGGTTAGCCCTAGACCATAGCACGTAAAAAACGAATGGAACTACTACGTATTCGCGGTGCACGCACGCACAACCTAAAAAATATTTCGATTGATTTACCCCGGCAAAAACTGGTGGTCATCACGGGCCTATCTGGCTCGGGTAAATCGTCTTTGGCCTTTGATACCCTGTATGCCGAAGGCCAACGTCGTTATGTAGAAAGCCTGTCCGCTTATGCCAGACAGTTTTTACAGCTTATGGATAAGCCCGATGTGGATTTAATTGAGGGTCTATCACCGGCTATTGCTATTGAGCAAAAAGCCGCCGGGCACAACCCACGCTCTACGGTGGGCACCACCACAGAAATACACGACTATTTGCGTTTATTGTATGCTCGCGTCGGTACTCCCCACTGCCCTACTCACCACTTGGCACTACAGGCTCAAAGCATCAGCCAAATGGTGGACTCAATTCTAGCGTGGTCACCTGAAACGCGCATCGCTATTTTAGCGCCTATTCCATACGAACCACATCAAGACCTCAAAGAATTAACCCAAGGGCTACAAGCCAAAGGCTTTGTGCGTATTCGTTTAAATGGCGAAATGCTTAATCTGGATGAGCCCTTGCCCGCAGCGGACTACCCTGCCCAGCTAGAGGTCGTGATTGATCGACTACGTGTTCGTTCCGAAAGCGCCAGCCGTTTAGCTGAAAGCCTAGAAACTGCAACGCATCTAAGCCAAGGCAAAGTCTGGGTACTCGATATGGATACCGAGACCCTGCATCCTTTTAATTTACACTTTGCCTGCCCTCAATGTGACTATCAGGTGGTCGATTTAGAGCCGCGGTTATTTAGCTTTAATAACCCAGCTGGTGCGTGTTCAGACTGCGCAGGTTTAGGTGAAACCGAGTTCTTTGACCCTAAGCTGGTGGTCGCTGTACCTGATCTGAGTCTAGCCAGTGGGGCTATTGTGGGCTGGGACAGACGCAATGCGTTTACCTTCAACTTACTACAAAGCCTAGCTAGTTATTATGGCTTTGATATTGAAGATAGTTTTGAGTCCTTAGACTCCGATATCCAACACGCTATTTTGTATGGTTCCGGCACCGAAGAGATTCCGTTTATTTACCTTACGGAAAAAGGCCAAACCACCACTAAACTGCACTCCTTCGAGGGCGTTATTCCCAACCTAGTGCGCCGTTGGCAAGAAACGGACTCTAGCGCTGTCAAAGAAGAACTCAACAAGCTACGTCGTATTCAAACGTGCCCTAGCTGCCAAGGCTCTCGCTTAAATACGGCTGCCCGCCATGTGTTGCTGGGCGATAACGATGCCAAAGCCATTCACGAAGTTGAGCACCTAACCCTACAACATTGTTTGCGCTGGTTTGAAAACCTACAACTGAGCGGGGCTAAAAAAGACATTGCAGCTCGTATCGTTGAGGAAATTCAATCACGTCTGCGCTTTTTAAATAATGTGGGCCTCAGCTATCTGTCTTTAGATCGTCGCGCCAACACCATTTCAGGGGGTGAAGCGCAACGCATTCGTTTAGCCAGCCAAATTGGATCGGGCCTAACAGGTGTAATGTACGTGTTGGATGAGCCATCGATCGGTCTGCACCAACGTGACAACGACAAACTGATTCTGACGCTGCAACAGCTACGCGATCTGGGCAATAGCGTCATCGTGGTCGAGCACGACGAGGACATGATTCGCTTGGCTGACTATGTAGTAGATATGGGCCCAGGTGCAGGCGAGCTTGGCGGTGAAGTCATTGCTGCCGGCAGCCCAGCTGAGGTCATGGCCAATCCAAAATCCACTACAGGCCAATACCTAAATGGTGATTTAAGCATTGCCATTCCTCCACGTCGTCCCATCGACGCCGAGCAGCCCTATTTAGAGCTATTAGGTGCTAGTGGCAACAACCTAAAAAATGTCGATCTACGTATCCCTTCGCAGCGCTTTGTGTGTATTACGGGCGTGTCTGGTTCAGGCAAATCTACCCTTATTAATCACACCTTAGCCAAAGTCGTTGCCCAGCGTTTGCATCGCGCCCAATCAGAACCCGCCCCCTATACGGCGCTAAATGGTCTAGAGCATTTCGACAAAATCATTACCGTGGACCAAAGCCCCATTGGGCGCACCCCCCGCAGCAACCCTGCTACCTACACCGGTTTATTTACTCCCATACGTGAACTGTTTGCGGGAGTCCCCGAAGCGCGTATTCGTGGCTACGACGGCGGTCGTTTCTCGTTTAACGTCAAAGGGGGACGCTGTGAAGCCTGCCAAGGCGATGGCGTGATCAAAGTGGAAATGCACTTTTTGCCGGACGTCTATGTGCCATGTGATGTATGCCAAGGCTCTCGTTATAACCGCGAAACCCTAGACATCGAATACCGTGGCAAAAACATCAGTCAGGTATTGGATTTAACCGTAGGCCAAGCCCTAGAGTATTTTGATGCTGTGCCTCAAATCGCTCGTCGTTTGAACATGTTGATGGAAGTGGGTTTGTCATACATACGATTAGGACAAAGCGCCACCACCCTATCTGGCGGCGAAGCACAACGCATTAAATTAGCACTAGAGCTTTCTAAGCGAAATACCGGCAATACGTTATATATTTTGGATGAACCCACAACCGGTTTACATTTCCAAGACATTGCCTTGCTACTGCAGGTGTTAAATCAGTTAGTGGATGCCGGCAATACTGTAGTGGTGATCGAACACAACTTGGATGTCATCAAAACAGCCGATTGGATCGTAGACGTCGGTCCCGAAGGTGG
>CANQRK010000057.1 GCA_947626245.1 uncultured Paenalcaligenes sp.
TATAGGAATTCCCTATGTACGCGGTTATAAAAACCGGCGGTAAACAGTATCGTGTTGCCGTTGGCCAAAAATTGAAAGTAGAACAGATACCGGCAGACATTGGGCAAGAAATCTCGCTAGACCAGGTTTTATCCGTAGGCGAAGGCGACACCTTGAAAATTGGTGTTCCTCTCGTTGACGGTGCCACGGTAACTGCTACTGTTCTTGCACAAGGCCGTCACGACAAGATCAAAATCTTTAAAATGCGCCGTCGCAAGGGCTACCGTCGCACTCAAGGCCATCGTCAACACTACACCGAAATCCGTATCGACGCCGTTAACGCGTAATAGATACGAACGGGTATAACCAATAGGAGTGCAATAACATGGCACAGAAGAAAGGCGGCGGCTCTACGCGAAATGGACGCGACTCACAGGCTAAACGTCTAGGCGTCAAAGTGTACGGTGGTCAGGCTATTAACGCCGGTTCCATCATCATTCGTCAGCGTGGTACTGAGTTCCACCCCGGCACCAACGTGGGCATGGGTAAAGACCACACCCTCTACTCTCTAGTAGACGGTCACGTTAAATTCAGCATCAAAGGCGCGCTCAACAAGCGTACAGTTTCTGTAATCGCCGCTGAATAAGCCCTTCGGTTTTTACCGAAACTAAAAACTGCACCCATCTGTAGGACTTGGTTCCACGGCAGAGGTGCAGTTTTTTTATTGTAAAAACAAATCGACTATGTTGAAAAAATCGACTTTACTCAGCCTAGCCATAGCCGGTGCTTGGCTTAGCCCAATCCCTCAGGCGGCTGTTGCTCAAGACTCCGAGGCAGCCAAACACGTATTGGATCAACTCAATGCCGAGCGTGAAACCACACGTCTCTTGCTGGAAAAGCTTAAAAGCACCGACCCCAGCGTCATTGATGTGTATTTTGCCTTGGACGATGCGGGTCAACGAACGATGGTGGTGTCCAAAGTTGCTGATAATGGCTTGATTGAAACGTGGGAAGCTCCTGCCGATGTCATTAATACGACCATCGCCGAAGCCGAGGAAAAAGCCAAACAAGACAATCCCGAAGCCTCTTCTGGCTTTGATTGGACGTCGGCCATCGCCCCCATGTTAGGCGGTATGTTGGCGGGCTATTTACTAAGCAACGCCTTTTCTGGCGCTGGAAAAAGTGCGCAAATGACGCGTGATGCTCACGAGCGCGAACGACGTATGCAAAGCTCTGCCTATAGCGCCAATACCGCAACCCGAGCCCAGCAGTTACGCCAAAACCCGACCACTAACACCTTAAATCGCAGTGCCAGTCCGGCGCGTCCAGCAGTGGGACAAAGCCAAGGCGGCACATTTAATAGTTCTGGAGCGCGCTCCAGTGGATATAGTTTGGGTGGTTAATTCAGCACGTATTTCATGAGCGCCATTTCTCTTAATTATGCAGCAGTTCCTTTGCACTTAGACGAGCTCATTGCCACTGAGCTCCCTTTTTGCCAAACCTTATACAACCATCAGCACGAACTGCATCAAGACATTCAAGACTGCTTTGCTTTTTTTCTAGAAAACCAAGAGCAGCTGCCTTTATATTGTTTGTCACACTCGACAGCTGAACACATCCAAGAGCAATTGAGTCAGTATCACTTAATGCTTAAAGACGCCCTACACAGCGCCTTTGATTTACCCTTAGAACAACTACGCGCTTGGTTTCCTTGCTCGGCTGCCCACGATGTGGGTTTTGGTGACTTTGTGGACTATGCCAAAACCACATTCCAACAGCAGCGCCATCACCACAGCCTATTAGCTCCAGCGGCATGTGCTATCTATGGTCGATTGGATGCTGCGGTAGACACCGAAAGCGGAGAGGTGTTAGGTGTCTATGAATTCAACGGCGACACACCCGTCATGCTGTTTGAATCCATTAATTTACAAAACAAAGTGGCTACCGAATTAGATCAAGTCGAAAACCAAGCCAATGACTGGTGGTTTGAGACGCAAACTCGTTTACAGGCTTTTGCTGGTAAAACAGTGGCTGTCGTCTGCGATGTGAGCTATATCGAAGACTGCACTACATCAGAAACCATTGCTCAAGTCTTTGAAGCCATTGACGCGCAGGTCTATTTCACCACCATAGAAAGTTTAAACCACACCCTACTAGACATAGAAAAACCCTTTCGTATTGATGGGGTTGCCACACCGCCAGATGCGGTGTTTATGCTGTTACCTTGGGAAGAAATGTGGACCTCTGGACGCGATGTATTGGCTCAGTGGCAGCATTGGCATCATAACGTTAGCTTTTTTGAACCGCCGTGGCGCTGGTTCATGGCACATAAAGGTCTGTTAGCGTGGGCCAGTTATTTATATGCCGAAGACGAAGATTTTGCGCAGCGTTGGGCTCATGTCCCACACCTGCACACCGAGTTTAGCGCAGACTACTTTGTAGCGAACCAACTCGACTATGTGGTTAAGCCTGTTATTGGTAGACTAAGCCAAAACATACAGATTGTGCGTAATAATCAACTGTTGGTACAGACTGATGGCCACTATGGCCACGAACCCATGATTTATCAACAATACTGCCCACCGCGCCAAGTCTCTGGGCGCCCCAATATGATCATCGGGGGCTGGCTAGCCGGAGACACGGTCGCTACTTTATGTTTTAGAGAATTTGATGGGGCCGTATTGGATTTACAAAATGAACGCTTTATTGCCCATATTTTGAGTACTGACTCAATCTAAGGCCTAAAGCCATAACTATTGGAAAAACTATGAAATTTGTAGACGAAGCCACCATTGAAGTACAAGGCGGTAAAGGGGGCAACGGCGCTGCCTCGTTTAGACGCGAAAAATTTATTCCCAAAGGCGGCCCAGATGGCGGTGATGGCGGTCGAGGTGGTTCAATCTTTGCCGTGGCCGATCGTAACATCAACACCTTAGTGGACTATCGCTACTCACGCCTGCACAAAGGGCGTAATGGCGAAAATGGTCGTGGTTCTGACCAATACGGCGCAGCAGGCGAAGACATTACCCTACGCTTTCCTGTAGGCACCACCATTTACGATGCAGAAACCGACGAACTCTTGTTTGATTTAGACCATCACGGTCAAGAAATCACCCTAGCCCAAGGCGGTCATGGCGGTTTAGGTAACCTACACTTCAAAAGCAGTATTAACCGCGCTCCACGCCAATACACCAACGGTACCGAAGGTGAGCAGCGTAAAGTCCGCCTAGAGCTTAAAGTCTTGGCCGATGTGGGCTTGTTAGGTTTACCGAACGCCGGCAAATCCACCTTTATCACCCAAGTGTCTAATGCTCGTCCTCGTATTGCCGATTACCCCTTTACGACTTTGCACCCGAATTTAGGCGTAGTACGTAGCTCAGCAGCACACAGTTTCGTCATTGCCGACTTACCCGGCTTAATTTCTGGCGCATCCGAAGGGGCCGGTTTAGGTCATTTGTTTTTACGTCACTTATCCAGAACGCGCTTACTCTTGCATATTGTGGATGTCAGCAACCTCGATCCTGACGTCGATTCCATCGAAAAAGCGGCTGAGGAAATTGAAGCCATCGTCGAAGAGCTGCGTTTATACAACCCTGCTCTCTACGAAAAACCCCGTTGGTTGGCTTTAAATAAAATCGATATGATCGAAGATCCTGCCGCGTTCAAAGAGCAGCTTTGCGCTCGCTTGAATTGGAAAGGCCCCGTATTTGATATCTCTGCGCTAACAGGCCAAGGTACACAAAACCTAGTCCTTAAAATGCAAAGTTGGCTAGATCAACAAAAAGCCGAGGAACAGCGTCTTTTGGATGAGGCCCAAGCCGATTACGAACCCGACGATCCCCGCTTTAAGCCAAATCGTCAAAACGTCGATCAAAATAACGATCAAAACACCTAAGCTCAGCACAATATGAATAAGCGGGATTATCATAGTGTTTTACTCTTACTTTGATCTCGCTTTATTTTTAATGGTTCATGTATGTCTCACACGGCAAAATCAGTAGTCGCAGACTCTCAGCGTTTGGTAGTAAAAGTCGGCTCTTCCTTGGTGACTAACCAAGGTAAAGGCATTGATCGCACAGCGGTCAAAGAATGGTCAGCACAAATTGCTCAACTACACCAACAAGGTAAACAAGTGGTGTTAGTTTCCAGCGGCGCTATTGCCGAGGGCATAGTACGACTGGGCTGGCCGCGGCGCCCCACTGCTATGCACGAGCTTCAAGCTGCTGCTGCTGTAGGCCAAATGGGCTTAATTCAAGCCTACGAGGTTGCTTTTGCCGAACATGGCATACGTACTGCTCAAGTTCTGTTAACCCACGAGGACTTGGCCGACAGAACCCGCTATTTAAATGCACGTAGTACTCTCTACACCTTGCTTAACCTAGGTGTAGTGCCCATTGTGAACGAAAACGATACCGTTATTACCGATGAAATTCGCTTAGGTGACAACGACACGCTAGGAGCTTTGGTGACAAACCTCATCGAGGCCAACACCTTAGTCATTCTGACTGACCAAAGTGGTCTGTACAGTGCTGACCCGCGCTCTAACCCCGACGCGACCTTTATCTCGCATGCCCAAGCCGGTGATCCAGCCCTAGAGGCCATGGCAGGTGGTGCGGGCTCTAGCGTAGGGACCGGTGGCATGATTACAAAAATTCTTGCTGCCAAACGTGCGGCTAATAGCGGTGGCGATACTATTATTGCCTCAGGCCACGAAAATCAAGTCTTGGTCCGTTTGTCTCAGGGCGAATGCATTGGTACCGAGCTACGTGCCGAGCTTCCTATTCAAAGCGCGCGCCAACGCTGGCTTTCCAGCCACCTACGTGTGCGTGGCAAAGTACGTCTAGACGCGGGTGCAGTCAAAGCGCTTACAGCCGACCACAAAAGCCTACTTGCTATTGGCGTCACCGAAGTCATAGGTGACTTTAACCGCGGTGATGTTGTAGCATGTATTGATGAGGCAGGGGTTGAGCTTAGCCGTGGCCTCATCAATTACTCTAGTATCGATACCCGTCGCATTATGGGTTCGCCTAGCCATGCTATTGCAGAGTTACTCGGCTCTATGTCCGATGCCGAACTCATTCATCGTGATAATATGGTCGTCAATTATTCAAACCCAGCCTAATTCCAAGGAAAAATCATGAAAGTGCTTGTGCTAGGCGCCGGCGTTACAGGAGTCTGTAGTGCCTATTTTTTAGCCAAACAAGGCCACAGCGTCACTGTTATTGATCGCCTCGAAGGCTCTGCCATGGAAACCAGCTTCGGCAATGCCGGCCAGGTATCTTTTGGTTATGCTTCGCCTTGGGCGGCTCCTGGTATTCCTCTGAAAGCAGCCAAATGGCTTTTTGCTGAACACCCGCCCTTTAGTTTTAAACCCGATGGCAGTTTGTACCAACTGCAGTGGCTACTGAAAATGTGGGCCAATTGCACTCCGGCCAACTACCAAACGAACAAAGAGCGCATGGTACGTATTGCGAACCACAGTCGCCAGTGTTTAGCTAAACTACGAGCAGACACTCAGATTCAGTATGAATCACGCCAAAAAGGCACCTTGCAGCTCTTTCGTACCGAAGAGCAACTGGCAGGCTCCGAGGCCGACATGCGTGTACTCGAACAAATGGGTGTCCCTTTTCAGCTTTTAGGACGCGACCAACTGTCTAGTGCCGAACCGGCTTTGGATTTAGTCAAAGAAAAACTGGTGGGCGGCTTGCGTTTACCTGATGATGAAACAGGCGACTGCCGTCTATTTACCCTAGCGCTGACAAAAATGGCACAAGACCTAGGTGTAGAGTTCCGTTTCAACGAGTCCATCCAGCAAATTCAGCGCCAAGGCGACAGCATTACAGGCGTGATCAGTAATAATCAACTACTAACCGCCGACGCCTATTTGGTTTGCTTGGGCTCGTGGTCTAGACAATTATTACGTCATATTGCACCCATTCCGGTTTACCCACTAAAGGGGTATTCCATTACGATGCCCATTGCCGACCCTGACTACGCCCCCCAATCCACCCTAATAGACGAAAGCTACAAAATTGCCTTAACGCGTTTTGATCAACGCATTCGCGTAGGTGGTATGGCCGAAGTCGCTGGCTTTGATAAAACGCTAAATCCTAAACGCCAAGCTACCTTGCTCATGGTGCTAAACGATTTATTCCCCAAAGCCAGCACCGAAAAAACCGAGGTGAATTTCTGGACGGGTTTGCGCCCCAAAACACCTGACAGCACGCCTATTATCGGCAAAGGTCCTGCCAAAAACCTATTTTTAAATACGGGGCACGGCACGCTGGGTTGGACCATGAGCACCGGCAGCGGTCAACTGATTGCAGATATTATTTCTGGCAACGAGCCTGCCATTCGGGTAGACGACCTGAATCTAAGTCGTTACGCCTAAGACAGGGTTACTGCACTCGTATCGGTGCGCCAAACATATATCCCCATTTGTAAATAGAACGAATGGGGATATTCATACCCTCGACGGCTCCCTTGCGCTTTAAGCGACTAATTACCACTCCCAAGCGATTATGCCCTAGGGGAGAATCCAAGCTCTCAGGACCGTCTTCACTTTCACTGATAGCGTGCAGCAACTGTTGATGTGATGCCCGTCTGTCAGACTGCTCACACAAGGCCAACAAAAACTCGCGCTCGGTCGTGGTCAACGACATACTGCGCCCTTCGGGGCTGGTTAATATCCAACCTTCTTCTATCAGTATCCATCCTAAACCAAGCTGTTCGACAATTGCCGTACTGTCAGAGAACCCAGACTGCACGGCACTCATTTCAGAATAACGCACCCGCCTAAGCAAGCACTCGATTTTTGCTACCCACAACGCCGCGCTATTGTCCAAACAGAAATAGTCATCGGCACCGCTGTATAGGGCTTGCAAAACCTGATCCTCGGAGAAAGAGGGAAAATCAACAACAATAGGTAGCGAAACGCTATGCATGCGTAACCGAGAAATAGCAGCCAAGCTTTCGCTGTTGACTCCGGCCACCATGAATAAAGGCGGTGCAGACGTATGAAGATTTACAATAGCCTGTAGAGCCGCAGGATAAAAATCACGGGGCTGGGTATGTATTTGAAGCTCGAACCCCGCTGCCTGCAATTCCTCGTAACGCGCTTGTAAAACAGGACCGCTTACCTCTTTTTGCGGCCTATACCAAATAATGGTCGGAGTAGATTGAGCAAGCATATTCTATCCCTTATTACAAATAGATCAGATTAGTTACATTATTAAATATATTGCCCTACTTTACAAGAAACGACAGCTAATGACAGCTTAAATTCGCCTTTCACACGGGTAAGCCCTGATGAGTAAACACTGCCTAAGTCTTAATAAAGCAGATCGACACCTCCGTTAAACATCAGAAAATAATTCCGATTATCTCACCCGCTTCAACCATCATAACAGTGGCTGAGCTGCCGATCCGATAAAAAAGGCTGGATTAACTGCACCCAGCCTTTTTTACCTAAGCAAGCGACTTATTGCTGTACGGCGTATAAATACAGTTCTACACGACGGTTTAAGGCACGCCCAGCAGGGGTGCTGTTATCGGCTATGGGTGCATTAGGGCCACGGCCTTCGGCCAATAAATGGCTGCTTGGTACACCACGCTGCGCTAGATAATTAGTGACGGCAGAAGCGCGCTCGTTGGAGAGACGCTGATTGAGATCTGCTCCACCCGTACTATCGGTATGACCAATAGCAATGGCGCGTAATTCGGGATGCTGTACCAAGGCTCGTGCTACGCTATCCAATACTGGCAATAACTCGGGTTTCAACGTCGCTTGGCTAGAGTCAAACGACACATTGCTTGGGATATTGACACGCAATGAGCCATCTGGCATTTCGGTGACATCTACCCCTAGGCTAGAGGCGCCTGATTGCTGTACGTCTTCTTTGATGCCCTTCCAGTTATAGCCCACAATACCACCCGCTACGGCACCTACACCGGCACCAATAGCAGCGGCTTTGCTGCTATCACCAATTAGCACACCTAAACCTGCACCTAAAGCGGCACCCGCCCCCGTACCAACGGCGGTACGTCCGCCTTGGGTATCGGTCGTAACACAACCTGCAAGCAGGGCAACCACACCCACACTGGCTGCGATTTTTGTTAATTTGAGCATATTCATCATGCACCTCCTTGTGGATTATTCATGGTTAAAATGTAACCCATATCCCCTGCTACCACCGTTTATTATTGTTACAAGAGCACAGAGGGGGACGATTTTTCACAATCGTTAACAATGCACCTAACTGCAGTTAGGTGCCTATTGGCTCAAGGCTGCTTTTTCAAGAGTTTTACGCTCGGTCACTGCTCTAGTGCCATGCTTTACGGCATAATAGTAGCTATGATGAGCACCTTTTCTATGCGGGCTTTATGATCGAATTCAAACATGTCTTTAAATCCTATGGCCGTGGGCCTAATATCTTGGCGGATATTAATTTTCACATCCAACCCGGTGAGTTTGTTTTTGTATCGGGCCCCTCTGGCGCCGGCAAGTCCACGTTATTGCGTCTGATTGGTGCCCTAGAGCACCCCTCACGCGGCGCGGTCCATGTCAAAGGCAATCGCATTGACCAACTGCACGCTAGAGCCCAGCCTTATATACGACGCGCTATTGGGCTCATTCTTCAAGATGTTCATTTGCTGAACGATCGCCGTGCTATACAAAACGTGATGCTACCGCTCGAGGTATTGGGCCTAGAACGCTCGGTGGCTTTACGTCGTGCTAGAGCGGCTATGGAAAAAGTCGGTCTGGCAGGCAAAGAAGACCAATTTCCTATAGAAATGTCAGGTGGCGAACAACAACGCTTGGCCATTGCGCGTGCGATTGTCAATAAGCCGGCAATTGTTATCGCCGACGAACCCACCGCTAACCTAGACGCCGACAGTGCCAAACGCATTATGGATGTATTCAAAGACTTTAATCGCGTTGGTGTGACCACCCTAATTGCCTCGCACGACCGCCAGCTTATGGCACACTATGCACAGCGTACGCTCTTGCTAGAGCCCGGACGCTTTACCGACTTAGCGGGCACGCCCCTCTAACCTTGCCTTTATGACGATTTCTTTATGAAAAGCTGGCTTAGACAACACCACTATGCGTTCAGGGTCGCCTTAGCACGACTCCTGACACAGCCATTTTCCTCGCTCTCTAACATTACGGTCGTGGCCTTAGCGCTAAGCGTGCCTTTAATTAGTTGGGCGCTCTTAATTTCCGCACAGCCCGTGGTGCAGTCCATGCCACTAGCAACCGAACTAACGCTTTACCTAGACCCCGAGCTAGATCAAGACCAGGCCCTCGCTGTACAAAGCTCGATACAATCAAGCTATGGTGATCAGCTCGAACACCTGCAATTTATCAGTAAAGATCAAGCAGCGACTCGCCTAAAACAAGACTCGGCTTGGGCCGCAGCTTTGGCGGCATTACCCCAAAACCCTCTGCCTCATACGCTAGTGCTACGCTTACCCACGTCGGTAGACCAAAGCACAGCCGCCACACAGCTCGCCTCTCAATTACAAAGTCTAACTGGCGTAGACAAAATTCAGTTGGATTCCGACTGGTTAACACAACTCGATGCGTTATTACACTTTGGTCAGCTTGCCTTATTCGTACTAAGCCTAAGCGTAGGCATTATTGTGGTGGCGACCGTATTTAATACCATTCGGCTCCAAGCCCTTAATCAGCGTCAAGAAATTGCAGTAGCGCGCTTGGTAGGTGCCACGGAAAGCTTTGTACGCCGTCCTTTTCTGTATGTAGGTGCCATTAGTGGTGGCCTATCTTGCTTAGTGGCTATTGTATTAGCGCGCATTGTGCTCAGCCCATTAACCAGCGCCCTTAATCAACTGGCCGTCAGCTACAATACCGTGGTCAGCCTTAGACTACCCAGCGGTGGCGACCTACTCTTTGTCAGTCTATTAATTATGGTCATTACCGCAACGGCTGCCCGCTGGTCTGTTACTCGTCACTCTAATTTTTAATGTCCGATTTACTTTCTACTTTTGCCGAGCGCGTAGTACGCTGGCAGCAAGCCCATGGCCGTCAACATTTGCCTTGGCAGCACACCACCGATCCGTACCGGATTTGGCTATCAGAAATCATGCTGCAACAAACCCAAGTCAGTACCGTCTTGGGTTACTACGAGCGCTTTTTAACACGTTTCCCCACGGTAAAAGACTTGGCTCTAGCAGAGCAAGACGACGTCATGCCCTATTGGGCCGGCTTAGGCTACTATGCACGTGCTAGAAATCTTCATAAGTGCGCACAAACCATTCAAAATGACTACCAAGGGCAGTTTCCTACCCAAAGTCAGGTATTAGCCACCTTGCCCGGTATAGGTCCGTCTACAGCTGCAGCGATAGCCTCTTTTTCTGTGGGTGAGCGCGCCCCGATTATGGACGGCAACGTCAAACGCGTATTTTGTCGTTATTTTGGGGTGTACGGCCCAACACATTTACGTGCTACAGAAAAAAAACTGTGGGATCTGGCCCATCAAGTTTTAGAAAAAGCCCCTACTGACCTAAGCATGAGCGCTTATACCCAAGGGCAAATGGATTTAGGGGCTCAGGTCTGTACTCGTGGCCAACCCAACTGTACACACTGCCCATTACAACAGGGCTGTTATGCTCTAGCACATCAAGTCCAAACAGAACTCCCCACCCCAAAACCAAAGCTAAAACAAGACGAGCGCAGTTGCCATATGTTGATCTGGCAACAAGGGAATCACGTTTTAATGGAACAGCGCCCTAATCAGGGCATTTGGGGAGGAATGATTAGCTTGCCTCAGTTTGAAAATCAAGCCAATTTAAAGCAGTTTTTGGGCCATCACGGCACCATGCTAACTCAGGCCCAGCAAATGGCTAGCTTTACCCATGTATTTAGTCATTTCAAGCTGCATATTACGCCGTGGTGGATCAAAGCAGCTAATGCCGTGTACGAACCTAAAGCCAACGAGCTCTGGTTAAACACAGCCGACATAGCTGAAGCAGCGCTACCTGCACCGGTCAGCAAACTACTCGACGGTATTTGGGCAGCCGATCAGCTACCCCTAAATTAATGCCCCGCTTTTTGTGGAGGACGGTAGCGGCTGATACCCATTAGCATGCCGCAGGCGACACCTAAGGTCAGCAACGCCGTCCCACCATAGCTCATAAAGGGCAAAGGAATACCCACCACCGGCAAGACTCCCGTCACCATCCCTACATTAACAAATACGTAGGTAAACAACATCAAAGCCAAAGAGCCTGCCACTAACCGGCTGTATTGGCTTTTAGCATGCACTGCAATAGCCAAGCCACGTAGAATAATCAACGCATACAGCACCAACAACATAATGCCGCCGTACAAACCGAACTCTTCGGCAAAAACAGCAAACACAAAGTCAGTGGTGCGTTCGGGAATAAAATCCAGTTGGGATTGCGTGCCCAGCATATAGCCTTTGCCATAGACACCGCCGGAACCCACTGCAATCATAGATTGAATAGTATGGAAACCTTTCCCTAAAGGATCTAAGCTAGGATCTAACAAAGTACACACCCGATTTTTTTGGTAGTTATGTAGCACCACCCAATCAAAACCAGGTGCGCACAAGGTGTCTTCGTAGTACAAAATCAGACTCAAACCTACCACTAATACTAATGCAGCAGGCACTAAAATCTTAAACGACAAGCCGGCAAAATACATCACAAAAAAGCCGGTTGCTAGCACCAACAGTGCCGTTCCCAGATCGGGCTGACGCACAATTAAGATAAAGGGAATGGCTAACAATAGACTGGCTACTAAAAAATCCAGCACATTCAAATCAGTTTTCTGACGTTTATGAAAATACCACGCCAAGCTGATAGGTACCGTAATTTTCAGCATCTCTGAGGGCTGAATTTGCATAAAACCGATGTCTAGCCAGCGTGTCGCCCCCTTGCTGGTAACGCCAAGGAACTCCACCCCTAACAACAGCACAATAGCAAATATATACACATAGGGGGCTAAACGCATAATCCACGGGGGTGGTATACAAGCCACCACCCACATGACCACAAAAGCCAAGAAAAAATGCTTGGACTGCTCGGCAAAACGCCAGTCTGTACTACCGACGGCTGAATGCATCACTGTCAGCCCCAACACGGCCATCAGGACCAATAAAATAAATAACGGCCAATCAAACGAGTTGAACGCTTTAACAATACCCTGCCAAATCAACCTCATGGCTGTCCTTTATCCTTGTCTACGAGCCAGTAATCAAACACGGCTCGTGCCACGGGAGCCGCAATGGTTGCCCCCCACCCTGCATTTTCCACAATCAAACCAATGGCAATTTGAGGGTCATCGGCTGGCGCATACGCCATAAACAAAGCATGATCACGCAAGCGTTCATCAATAGCGCTGGCATTGTATTTGGTGCCACGCAAACTAAAGACTTGGGCGGTACCCGTTTTACCCGCAGCCTGATACGGCGCATCCCCAAAAGCACGACGAGCCGTGCCCGATCGAGTCACCTCGATAAGCGCATTTTTTACCACATCCAAATTGTCTTGCTTTAGCGGTATCACATGCGAGGGCTCGGTTACCGG
>CANQRK010000058.1 GCA_947626245.1 uncultured Paenalcaligenes sp.
CGGGCTGCCTCGACGAGCTCGTCGGGAATGGTTAGAAAATATTGCCTAAATAAAAAGGTAGCAGTAGCAGAGGCGATAAGCGGTAGGGTCAAACCGGCATAACTATTAAGTAGACCTAGATCCGAGACCACTTTAAAGGTGGGCGCAATACGAACCTCGACCGGTAGCATCAGGGTGACAAAAATCATCCAAAAAAACAGCATACGGCATGGAAAACGAAAATAAACCACCGCAAAAGCCGACAGCATGGAAATAACAATTTTACCAATGGCAATGACGAGCGCCATGACGGTACTGACCCAGAGCATACGTAAGACGGGTGGAGCGTTCGAGCCTGCCTCACCAAAAAGAGCATGACGGTAATTGTCTAGTAAATGCGTGCCCGGTAGTAGCGACATGGGAGCCTGAGCCACCTCGGCTGCGGTTTGAGTCGAGGCGATAAAGGTGATATAGAGCGGAAAGGCGATAATCGCTACGCTAGCAAGCAAAATAAAGTGACTAAAAAAGTCTAATAGAGGACGACGTTCAATCATAAGAAGACCTAATAGTTAACACGGCGATCGATAAAGCGGAATTGCACCACCGTGAGGGTAACCACAATGGCCATTAAGACGACTGATTGAGCGGCTGAAGCCCCTAAGTCCAATCCTCTGAAGCCTACGCTATAGACTTTATAGACCAAGATAGCCGTGCTTTCACCGGGGCCCCCTTGGGTCATTATGTCGATAATGGCAAAGGTATCAAAAAAAGCATAGATCACGTTAACCACGAGCAAGAAGAAAGTGGTCGGTGAGAGCAGGGGAAAGACAATGGACCAAAAGCGACGAATCGGACCCGCACCATCAATGGCGGCGGCTTCGATTAATGAGCGTGGAATGGCTTGTAAGCCCGCGAGAAAGAAAAGGAAATTATAAGAAATTTGTTTCCAAACGGAAGCCATCACCACTAATAGCATGGCATCGTCCGCATCTAAGCGAGGGTTCCATTTCAGACCCATTTCGAATAAAAAGACAGCGATCACCCCGACTGAGGGCGAGAACATAAACAGCCACAACACACCGGCCACCGCTGTGGCAACCGCATAGGGCCAGATCAGTAGAGTTTTATAAAAACCCGAACCACGAATGACGCGGTTGGCTAAGACAGCCAACAAGAGCGAAATGGCCAAGCCAGCCACCGCCACTAAGAGCGAAAATTGGGCGGTAATTTTAAAGGAGTCCAGATAGGAGCTTTGAGAAAACAGCTCACTAAAGTTTTCTAAACCCACAAACGTAGAGCTCAGACCAAAGGGGTCTTCGAGATGAAACGATTGCCACAGAGCTTGGCCGGCAGGCAAAAAGAAAAAAATCACCGTAATGGCAATTTGGGGTGCCAGCAGCAGATAGGGCAATGTTTTATGGTTAAAAACGACTCGTTTTTCCATAGGAGTAATAGCCAAAAGAGGGTGTAATCAATAGCATAAACATAAAGGCCGGAATAGGGGTTGCACCTATTCCGGCGTTCACGGTAGGTTAAACTCGTCTGTGAAGACGATGGTTAGCCTAAACGGTTATTTGACGCTACGTTCGAAGCGATCAAGTAGTTCGTTGCCGCGCTGAACCATGGTCTGTAGACCTTGCTCAGGTGTGACCTGACCGGAGAAGATTTTTTCCATTTCACCATCTTCAATGTCGCGGATTTGGGGTAAGAAGCCCAAGCGCACGCCACGAGAGTTTTCTGTGGTCAGCGCATCTAGCTGCTTGACTGCCACGTCAGCGCCTACGTTTTCATCGTAGTAGCCGGACTCATCGGTTAAACGGTATCCCTCGAGGGTGACAGGTACATAGCCGGTGGCTTGGTGCCAAGCAGCTGCCTGTTCGGGGCTAGAGATAAAGTGGAAAAACTCGGTAATGCCATCGTAGACATCATCCGATTTGTTAGCAAAGACCCATAATGAGGCGCCACCAATGATGGAGTTTTGTGGGGCATCAGGGAAATCAGCGTAATACGGTAGTGTACTGGTGCCGAATTCAAACTGACCCGTTTTGATGATATTGGCACGGTTACCACTAGAGCCGGTAAACATGCCACAGTTGCCGCTGGTAAAGAGGGCATTAGAGGTATCGCCACGACCCCCATAGGTAAACGTGCCGTCTTTGGACATATCAGCGAGGAAAGTCAGGTGATCGATGAACTCGGGCTTGTCGATTTCTAGGCGAGCATTGAGGCCCCCAAAACCGTTGTCTTCACTGGCGTAGGGCAGGTTGTGCCAGGCCGCAAAGTTTTCTAGCAAAATCCAAGAGGGCCACGACGAGGTATAGCCACACTCGTAGCCTGCATCACGTATTTTTTTGGCTGCAGCCGCGACCTCTTCCCATGTTGTAGGAGGTGAGTTTGGATCAAGGCCGGCTTTGGTGAACGCGTCTTTGTTGTAGTACAACACAGGTGTTGAGCTGTTAAAGGGCATGGAGATGAGCTTACCATCGCCAGAAGAGTAGTATCCGGCTACGGCACCGATGAATTGACTGGGATCCAAGGGCTTGCCGACTTTTTCGGACATTTCTTGTACTGGTTGGATGGCGCCTTGTGCGTTCATCATGGTGGCCGTACCGACTTCAAATACTTGTAGAATATCGGGGGCGCTGCCAGCACGGAAGGCAGCAATTCCGGCGTTCATTGACTCGTTGTAGTTGCCTTTGTAGCTAGGCTTAATGACGTAATCGTTTTGACTTTGATTGAATGTCTCGGTGAGCTCTTGGACTCGATCCCCTAGAGCCCCTTCCATGGAGTGCCAAAACTGGATTTCAGTTGCAGCATGAGCAGAACCCATCATGGCAATGGCGGTTGCCAAAGATAAAGCAAATGTCGTAGTACGCATTAGCGCTCTCCTGTAGAGTGGATAAAAGTAATAACAGGTCAAGGTAATTGGCTAAGCTTATGACTCGTTTATTACAATGGCGTGACTTTACTCATTAATAGTGTATTTGGTCAAATGGCATAACCAAGTACGCAACTTCTCTTTCTCGGATTACAATAGTCAACATGATTAATGACAAGCATACATTAACTATCGCCTTCATTGGGGGCGGCAATATGGCCACTGCGTTATCGGCCGGTTTAATTGGCAAGCGCTGCGCCGCCAGCGATGTTTTGGTTATAGACCCCATCGAGACAGTACGTCAACGTTGGCAAGACCAAGGTACGCAAACGGCTGCAGGCATAACGCCCCAATTAGCCCAGCAACGCATTTGGATTCTAGCGGTTAAGCCTCAGCAATTAAAAGAGGTTCTACAGCAATGCCAACCCTACGTGAAAGACGATACATTAATTATCAGTGTGGCTGCAGGTATTGCAGCACAAAGCATAGCGCAATGGTTAGGGTTTAATGGAAAACCCCATAATCGAATTATTCGTGCTATGCCCAACACACCTGCTTTTATCGGATGCGGTGCTACAGGCTTAATGGCGTTAGCAGCGGTCGAGCCCAACGACAAACTCATTGCAGAGACTGTGTTTAAAACAGTGGGTGAGTTTGTGTGGGTAGACAACGACCAAGCAATTGATGCGGTAACGGCTTTGTCTGGAAGTGGTCCAGCTTATGTGTTTTTGTTTCTCGAGGCCCTCATTGCTGGTGCAGTGAATCAGGGCCTTAGTCCCGAACAAGCCCGTAAATTGGCTTTTGCCACAGTTAGCGGAGCCACTCAGTTAGCCGCATTGTCTCCATTGCCTTTAAGCCATCTGCGCGATAATGTGACCTCTAAAGGCGGAACGACTGCAGCAGCATTAGATGTATTTAATCAGAACGGTTTTACTGATTTGGTTCAGAAAGCCATGGATGCCGCACAACAGCGTGCGGCAGAATTAGCCCAAGAGTTCTCTTAATTTACTTTATCTTATGTCTTCAATGTCTTCTCGTTTTGGCCCTATAAGTCTAGGGCAGTTGCTGGTGGCAATTGGCTCCATGATTGTGATCGTGGTGGCCTCTAATGTGCTGGTTCAGTATCCCATCAATAACTGGCTTACTTGGGGGGCAGTTAGCTACCCCATTGCGTTTTTGGTGGCTGATGTATTAAATCGTCGGTTTGGCCCGCAGGCGGCTCGTCGGGTGGCGTACTTTGGTTTTGTCGCCGCATTAATCATTTCGATTTTTGTGGCGACTCCACGTATTGCCTTAGCCTCAGGCTCGGCTTTTTTAGTGGCTCAGCTCTGTGATATTTATTTATTTGATCGCTTACGTCATCGCACGTGGTGGCAGGCACCCTTAGTGGGAGGTATTGCCGGTGCGATAGTTGATACCTTTATTTTCTTTAGCATCGCCTTTGCCGGGACTGACATGCCGTGGCAGACCCTTATGCTAGGAGATTTGGGTGTTAAGCTGTGTTTAAATACCTTTATGCTGGCACCTTTTAGGGCTCTGATGTGGAACTTAGCACGTCCTACAAACACCTGAACACATAGCAAAAAAACCTAGTCCTTGCGCTAGGGCTATTACGTAGTGACAATTCCCAGCGTCTATTCCAGAATACGCAATACTTCATGCAGGCTGTTGGCTCTTTTACAAAGATCAGCAGCCTTTCGTTTATGTGGCGCTTGGCTAACTCAAAAAGTCAGCCAAATTAGCATATGGGAATTTGACTATGTCCGAAATTCTTCCGCAGCTTGTGCAGCAGCTATTTAACGGCTTATCGCTAGGTGCGATTTATGCCTTAATAGCCATCGGCTATACGATGGTGTATGGCATCATCGGCATGATTAACTTTGCCCATGGCGAAATTTATATGATTGGCGCCTATACCGGTTTGGTCACTTTATCGGCTATAGGGGTAGGATCTGGCATACCGATCATGTTGATCGTACTCATTATGCTGATAGTGGCAGCCCTAGTGACCGCTGTGTATGGTTATGCCGTAGAAAAGGTCGCCTATGCTCCTTTACGAGGCAGCCCACGTTTAGTGCCTTTAATCTCAGCCATTGGGATGTCTATTTTCTTGCAAAACTGGGTAGCTCTAGGTCAAGGCGCGCGTGATATGGCTGTGCCTAACTTGGTGGCAGGGTCCTTGCAAATTCAGCTCGGAGACGACTTTGTTTTCAATGCCTCGTACTCCCGTATTTTAATTATCGTCACCACGATTATTCTGATGGTGATGCTTAGCTTTTATATTAAGTATTCACGTATGGGACGCGCCTCTAGGGCCTGTTCCCAAGACCTAGGCATGGCCAATTTATTGGGTATTGATACTAGCCGTGTCATTTCGTTTACGTTTATTGTTGGCGCCATGCTAGCTGCGGTAGGGGGCGTATTGATTGCATTGGCGATTGGTAAATTGACTCCCTTTATTGGCTTTGTTGCGGGTATCAAAGCGTTTACCGCTGCTGTTTTAGGCGGTATTGGCAGTATTCCTGGTGCCATGCTGGGGGGCGTCATTCTGGGTCTAGCAGAAACCTTTGCTGCTGCTTATATCTCATCTCAATACAAAGACATTGTGGCCTTTAGCTTATTGGTCTTGATTTTGTTATTCCGACCCACTGGCTTATTAGGTAAACCCGAGGTGGAGAAAGTCTAATGGTAAAACAAGTACAAAATGCCGTGTTTGCTGCCATTTTGGCTGGGGTTATTATTGCACCTATCTTTGGTTTTCAAATTTTACGCGTGGGGGCGCAAACTACCTTAAAGCCCGATTGGCCCATGATTTATTGGGGTATGGCGCTGGTGTTTGTGTTCCAGTTAATTCGACCCCATTTGCTTAGGCTCTTTTTAAAAACCAAAGGTGGCGCTATTCGTTTGCCCACCTTCAAAAACAAAACCCGCCAAGGCCTGTTGTTTTTACTGGTGGCCGCTGCATTGATTTGGCCGTTTTTTGCTGGACGAGCTGAAATTGATATTGCCACGTTGGTCCTGATTTACATCATGTTAGGGCTAGGGCTGAACATAGTCGTGGGCTTTGCGGGTTTATTGGATTTGGGCTTTGTCTGGTTTTATGCGGTTGGAGCCTATACCTACGCCTTGTTATTTCACTGGGCGGGTTGGGGCTTTTGGGCTTCGTTGCCTATGGCAGGTGCCATGGCCGCTTTGTTTGGCTATTTACTTGGTTTTCCTGTGCTACGTTTACGGGGCGATTATTTGGCTATTGTGACGCTAGGTTTTGGGGAAATTATTCGTTTATTACTGATTAATTTGTATCCCATTACGGGTGGTCCTGATGGGATTGCGGGTATTCCTAAGCCCACTGTGTTTGGCTACACCATGGCCAGACGGGCTCCCGAGGGCGAGCAAACCTTTCATCAACTGATGGGATGGCAGTTCAATAACGTAGACGTCATTATTTACCTGTATATTTTGGCGTTGATTCTGGCGCTAGTCACATTGTTTGTGTCTAACCGATTAGTGCGTATGCCGGTGGGGCGCGCTTGGGAGGCATTACGCGAAGACGAAATTGCTTGTCGCTCGTTAGGTTTAAATCCAACGGGGGTTAAGCTATCTGCTTTTACCATTGGGGCCATGTTTGCTGGGTTTGGCGGAGCCTTTTTTGCAGCACGTCAGGGGATTGTGAATCCTGAGTCTTTTACCTTTATCGAGTCAGCGTTAATTTTGGCTGTGGTGGTGCTAGGGGGAATGGGATCACAGCTAGGGGTTATCTTAGCGGCAATCTTGCTAACCGTTGTGCCAGAAATCGCTCGTCAGTTTGCCGAATACCGCATGCTAATTTTCGGCTTGGTGATGGTAGTCATGATGGCATGGCGTCCCCAAGGCCTATTGCCTGTAAAGCGTCCTCAGGTGGAGTTATAAATGAGCCAACCATTATTAACTGTGACTGATCTCTGTATGCGTTTTGGGGGGTTGCTTGCAGTAGACCATATTAGTTTTCAAGTAAAAACGGATCAGGTGTTTGCCATTATTGGGCCCAATGGTGCAGGTAAAACCACGGTATTTAACTGCATAGGGGGCTTTTACAAGCCCACCTCGGGTGAAATGGACTTGGGTGGTAAAGCCATCCATAACATGCCCAGTCACAAGGTAGCCCAGATGGGCTTGGTGCGTACTTTTCAAAACGTGCGGCTATTTAAAAACCTCACGGTGTTAGAAAACTTACTGGTGGCACAGCATCAGCGCTTAAACCTTAATTTGTTGTCCGGTTTGTTGAAAACACCGGCGTATCGTCGATCCGAAGAGCAAGCCAAAAGCAATGCGGCGTGGTGGCTAGACTATATGGGCTTACGTGCCTATGCCAATCGCGAGGCGGGTAATTTGGCTTATGGTCATCAGCGTCGTTTAGAAATTGCGCGTTGCATGATCACGCAGCCTAAACTGTTGCTTTTAGACGAACCAGCAGCGGGTTTAAACCCTCAAGAAAAACGCGATTTACAAGATCTGATTAACCAGTTGCGTTCTGAAAAAGGGGTAGCGGTGTTATTGATTGAGCACGACATGAGTTTGGTCATGAACATTTCAGATGAAATTTTGGTTATGGAGTACGGCAAACCCATTGCCTTGGGGGCGCCTAGCCAAATTCAAAATGACCCTCGTGTGATTAAAGCCTATCTAGGAGAAGAGTAAGTGTTAGAGCTCAACGGTGTCAGTACGCATTATGGTGCTATCCAAGCCTTAGATCAGGTCAGTGTACGGGTGGATCAAGGGGAAATCGTGACCTTAATTGGTGCCAACGGCGCAGGTAAAACCACGTTGCTAATGACGGTGTGTGGTACGCCTCGCGCCAGTGCGGGGACCATTACCTTCGAGGGGCAAGACATTACCCAATGGCCTACTCATATGATTATGCGTAGCGGCATGGCTTTATCACCCGAGGGAAGACGGGTATTTCCTGATTTAACAGTGTCAGAAAATCTAAAAATGGGTGGTTTTTTTCTCAGTAAAGCCGATATAGCCGCCAGTGAAGAGCATGTGTACGAGCTTTTCCCTCGCCTTAAAGAACGATTTAGTCAACGTGCTGGGACGATGTCGGGGGGCGAACAACAAATGTTGGCCATTGGGCGTGCCTTAATGACTCGGCCCCGTTTGCTGTTACTGGACGAACCCACTTTAGGTTTAGCTCCCTTAATTATCAATCAAATCTTTGAGATTATTCAAACCATTCGTGCTGAGGGGGTAACGGTGTTCTTAGTAGAACAAAATGCAAACAAAGCCCTGCATATTGCCGACAGAGCCTATGTGTTGGAAACGGGCAAGGTGGTGATGGAGGACTCAGGGGCAAATTTGCTCAGTAATGATGCCGTACGTAAAGCCTATTTAGGTGCATAATTAATACCTGTATTTATATCCAGTGCTTTTGGAAAATAAAAATCCCAGCGTGTCAGGCTGGGATTTTTATTTGGTTAGACTCGTGTTTACGCCAGACCTTCTTGTTTAAGGGCGGCTTGTACACCTGGGTCTTGGGCTAGCTGTTGGTGAAAACGTACTAACTCGGGGTAGGCGCTAATATCCAGATTAAGGATAAAGCTCCAGTTGAGTGTGACCCACAAGTAAGCATCGGCAATAGAGCGTGTACCCGTTAAGTAGTCTTTACCTTGCAGCTGCTGGTTAAGTATGCTGAGGTACTGGTTTAACTGACGCTGCGCACCAACAAACAGCTCGTCTTTGCAGGCTTCGCCTACGTATTTTTGCCAACCAAAAAATAACCCAAAGACGCGATGCACATCGGAGTTGACCAGACCCAACCAACGACGGGTTTCGGCACGGCTGATTGCATCGGAGCCCAATAAATTGGCTTCGGGATGGATTTCAGCTAGGTATTGCAAAATAGCAGTGCTTTGTGTCAATAGCAATGCATCGTCTTGTAAAACCGGTACGGCACCAGAGGGGCTTAGGGCCAAGAACTCGGGCGATTTCAATTCATCACGAGCCACAGAGTGGGCTTGGTAGTCTGCACCCACCCATTCTAGGACGATATGAACTGCCAAAGAGCACGCGCCTTGTAGGTAGTAGAGTTTCATTTGTGTGTCTTCCTTTTTGGTTTAGGTTGTAAGTGTTGTTCTAAAAATTGCTCCATGCGCTCGTAGAACTCGAACTTGTTTTCCTCGTTGTGAAAACCATGGCCTTCGTTGTCTTTCACCATGTATTCAACCTCGACACCTCTGGCTTTAAGCGCATTAACCATTTGATCGCTTTCTGCTTGGTTAACGCGAGGGTCTTGAGCCCCTTGAGCAATGAACAGGGGCGTTTTAATGTGCTGGGCGTTTAGGGCTGGGGAAGTGGCCTCGAGGCGCTCACGGTCGTTTTCTGGATGACCTACCATGGTGTACATTTTTTCTAATAGGGGGCGCCAGTAGGGGGGGATGGTATCCATGAAAGTGAGTAGATTGGATACGCCTACATAGTCAATGGCAGCCGCGTAGACATCGGGTGTTTTGCAGATACCCATTAGCGTGGCATAACCGCCGTAGCTACCACCATAAATAGCCAGTTTGTTGGGATCGGCAACGCGTTGTTTTAAGAGCCATGCGACGCCATCGCTGATGTCGTCTTGCATACTAAGACCCCATTGTCCAAAGCTGGCCTCCCAAAATTTACGACCATAACCGGTAGAACCACGGAAATTGATCTGTAGGACTGCATACCCACGGTTAGCCAAAAACTGTACTTCGGGGTTAAAGCCCCAACTGTCACGTGCCCACGGTCCACCATGAGGATTCACGATGACGGGTAAATCGCGGGCCTCAACGCCGACAGGTAGCGTTAAATAACCGTGAATTTCTAGCCCATCGCGTGACATAAAACGAATGGGTTTCATGCTAGCCATATGAGCGGGATTCAGATGGGGGTTAATTTCACCTAGGTGATGCAGGCTTTGGGTGTTGTCATTGTAAATAAAACGATGCCCTGGCGTGCGATCGCTGTAGGCGGCAACTACGAAGGTCTTTTCGTCTTGGGTGGCGCTTTGTAGGCTAAGTTCGTAGCCGGGCAAAAGCTGTTTGAGGCGTTCGTGACGAATAGCACTGATTTCATCAAAGAAATGGTAGTGCAGCTTGTCCGCTTCAAAAAATGCAGCAGTTAAAACGTGACGTAAACGCGAGTAGCCAGCACCTAGCAAGTCGTATTTAGCATTTTCAAAGATAAGCGTTTCTTCGTCGGGGGTGCTGGGGTCGATTAATACCAAGGCCGATGTATCACGTCCACGGTTGCTTAGGGCGTAAAATTTTTGATTGTCTTTGTCAAAAAACTGCGGGCTTACATCGGTACGGAAATCCGTCTGAATAATAGGACTAAATTCGCTTTGTTCATTGGCACGATGTAGCAAGACAGTATGCAAGCCATCGCTAGCAATAGCTAAACGAACCAGACCTTGGTGGTCGGTTTGCCAACCAACAATATTGCCTGGGTTTTCTGCGACTAAGACCTGCTCACCACTGTGAATGTTGACGCGATATACATCAAAGGCTTCGGGGTTGCGGGCATTGTGAGCGACTAATAGGTGATCAGGATCGTCTTCGAGGTCGTCTTGAATACCGGCTCGAGCACCGTCGAAAGGCGTCAGGTCTTTGATGTCTCCGCTATCTACGTGTACCGCTAGCACATGGTAGTTTTCATCGCCATGAAAGTCTTTGGCATACACCAAGGTGTTAATGCCTTTCCAAAAAAATCCGTCGACATCACGTTCTGTTTCAAAAGTGACTTGTTTTGCGGAGCCAACGGGTTTGCCTTGTTCTAGAGCTTGGACAAACACATTTAAGCGGGTGCTTTGTTCGACTTTGACTGGCTGCAAAAAACCAAGCATAGAGCCATCATCAGAAAGCGCATAAGCACTGCGTTGGGGATTTTGGAAAAAATCGCGTAGTTCGTAATGAGGTGCTGGAGTGTCTTGTGGAGCAGCCAAACTAAAATTCATACAGGTTTCCTAAATACGTTACGATAGATAAAAATAGCACGATAGACATCACCCTATCATATACCTGCCAAAGTGAAAACAGCAGGAACAGCCCGCTTAGATAGTTTATTTATTGGTATGAAAATAGTATTTTTAGATCGTGAACGTTTGGCTCCTAAAATGCACCTAGAGCCAGTGTCTTCTCAGTTAATAGGGGCCTTACAGCAGGCCTTCAAGGTGGTGCATTAGCCTATGTTTACAGATAAACCTAATTTTGACTTAACAGGGCAAATTGCGTTGGTGACGGGCTCTAGCCAAGGCTTAGGTTTTGCCATTGCCCAAGCCTATGCTGCTAGCGGCGCAACCGTCATTATTAATGGGCGCCAAGCTGCAGCAGTACAGGTGGCACACCAGCAGTTAATAGCCAAGGGGTATTGCGCTCACAGTTTAATTCAAGACATGAATGATTTAGATTTATATGCGCGTAATTTAAACATATTATGTAAAGAAATAGGGGCTCCAAGTATACATGTCAACTGCATCGGGCAACGGTTGCGTAAAGGTTTTACAGAATGTACTCCTACAGAAATTATGGAACACATTCAAACCAATCTAACCAATACCATCCAAATATCTCGTCTGGCTGCTATGAAAATGAAAGAGCACGGCATTGCAGGCAGGATTATTAGCCTGTCATCGATAGCAGGACGCATTGCTCGCCCCGGTGACAGCATTTATCCTATTGCTAAACAAGGTATCGAAGGCATGGTGCGTGCTTTGGCCGTGGAATTTGGGCCGGTTGGTATTACCAGCAATGGTATTGCACCGGGCACCTTTGCTACGGAATCCAATCAAGCCTTGGCAGCAGACCCCATTAAAGGGCCACAGGTTGTAGGGCGCAACCCATTACAACGTTGGGCTCAGCCCCATGAAATTACCGGAGCTGCTGTGTTTCTGGCCTCTGGTGCCGCCTCCTATGTAAATGGGCATGTTATGGTGGTAGATGGCGGGTTTTCAATTACATTTTAAAAATAGACTTTATGCATCCCTTACGAATTGCAATAAATGGATATGGTCGAATTGGCCGTTGTGTTTTACGTTCTATTTATGAACGAGGGTTGGACCAGAGTATTCAAATTGTGGCCATTAACGAGCCATCTAGCTTGGAGACCATGGCGTATCTCACTCAGTTTGATTCCACGCACGGTGTTTTTCCTGGCAAAGTAGGGCGCAGTGAAACCGGTTTATTAATTAATGGCAAAGACATCGTCGTTACCCATGAAACCGCCCCCGAAGCCATCAACTGGCGTGATTACGACATTGATTTGCTGTTAGAGTGCTCGGGTGTGTTTGGTAAACGCGAACAACTTGAACAATTTATCGAAGCAGGGTGCCCACGTGTGTTGGTTTCTCAACCTGCTGACAGTGCCACAGAAGTAGATCACACGGTGGTGTTAGGCATTAATGA